>CAMAWN010000013.1 GCA_945861865.1 Candidatus Kuenenia stuttgartensis
ACCCGACCGACGAAGCCGTACACCGATATGACGTTCGGCATGGGGCACGACGGCTATCCGGCGATCTGCATGACTCAGCACGCGGCGAAAACCTACTGTGCGTGGCTCAGCGAGAAGACCGGCCAGTACTACCGACTGCCGACCGAAGCCGAATGGGAATACGCCAGCCGAGCGGGAGCCAAGTCCGCCTACTTCTTCGGCGACGATCCGGCGAAGCTCGACGAGTACGCCTGGCACTTCGGCAACAGCGACGAAAAGTATCATCCGATTGGCAAGAAGAAGCCGAATCCGTGGGGCCTGTTCGACATCCACGGCAACGTGTCGGAGCTGTGCCTCGATCAGTACGACGAGCACCGCTACGCGAACATCAAGAAGCAAGGCATGGGAGCCAGCCCGCTGCTCGCGGTCACGAAGCTGTACCCAACGGTTGCCCGCGGCGGCTCGTGGGACGATGACGCGGAACAACTGCGGAGCGCGGCCCGCATCTCCTCGACGCCCGATTGGAAGCAACAAGACCCGCAGATTCCGAAAAGCATTTGGTACTTCACCGACGCACTACAAGTTGGCTTCCGCATCGTCCGCCCGCTGCGAGTCCCCAACGAAGCCGAACGCAAGCAGTTGAACCTCGATGCGGAGAAGGAATTCAAGTTGCGCGACTAGCACGACGCGCAAGCGAGTGGTCCCAATTGCCGAGCGATCAACCACTCGCTTGCGCGTCGCGCTGATTGGACTCCCCGCGATTGACGCCCTATGACCGCCAGCCAAAAGAGTCTTGTGATTGCGGTGTTGATGATCACGGTCGGCATTGGCTGGCTGCTGACGGCGAAAGGAATCGCGCCGCAAATCAATTGGGTCTGGACGCTCGGCATGGCGGTCTGCGGCGTGTTGATGTTCGCGTTGATGGGGTTCGACAAGCTCAGTTTCGTGCTGGGAGCGTTTTTTCTCGTCTGCAGTCTGATGTCGTTGCTGCGTCAGCAAGGATTGCTGTCGGTCGAGACCGAAGCCCCCATGTTGGTCATCGTTGCCGGAGTCTTGATGTTGGTCGCCCGGTCCAAGAGAGTTCCGGTGCCGAACTGGTTCGTACCTCCCAAATCCTGAAACGAAACCTTCAACCCTCAAGTTCATTCATCATTGGAGTTGCCATGTCTTTTCGCTGTTTGCGTTCGATCTGCCTGAGTCTCGGAGTTGTGTTTCTGATTGCGTCGGCAGTTCGAGCCGCCGATCCGCCGCAGCCGAAGCCGGATACGCCGCTGGACATCAAGGCGGTGCGTGCCTTCCCGGAACTCAAGTTCAATCGGCCGGTGTTGCTGACGAACGCGGGAGACGGCTCGAATCGCCTCTTCGTTGCGCAACAACCGGGCAAGATTTTCGTCTTCCCGAACAAGCCGGATGTCGAGGAGGCCGACCTCTTCATGGATTGGGAGAAAAAGACGACCTACAAAAACGAGGAGTTTGAAGAGGGGGTGCTCGGTATCGCGTTCCATCCGAAGTTCAAATCGAACGGCGAGTTCTTCATGTACTACACCGAGGTGCCACACATCTCGGTGATCTCGCGGTTCAAGGTCTCGAAGGATGATCCGAACAAAGCCGACCCGGCTTCCGAAGAACAAATCCTCCGCATCCCGCAGCCGTACTGGAATCACAATGGCGGCACGATCTGCTTCGGCCCGGACGGCTATCTCTACATCGGACTCGGCGACGGCGGCGCTGGCAACGATCCCCACAAGAACGGACAGAACCCGAAGACAGTGCTCGGAAAGATTCTGCGGATCGACGTCGATCACAAAGACGAAGGCAAGAAGTATGCGGTCCCGAAGGACAACCCGTGGGTCGGTCAGGCCGGAGCCGCGACCGAAGCCTTCGCGATGGGCATCCGCAACACCTGGCGCATGAGTTTCGATCGCAAGACCGGCACGCTCTGGCAAGCCGACGTCGGACAAGACTTCTGGGAAGAGATCAACATCATCACCAAGGGCGGGAACTACGGCTGGAACCTCCGCGAAGGATTGCACAAGTTCAAAGACGGCTCCGATGCGAAGCCGGAACTGATCGAACCGATCTGGGAATATCACCACACGATCGGCAAGTCGATCACCGGCGGAGTCGTCTATCGCGGCAAGAAGGTGCCGGAGTTGGACGGCTGCTATCTCTACGGCGATTTCGTCAGCGGCAAGCTGTGGGCCCTGAAGTACGACGAGAAGGCCAAGAAAGTCGCCGCGAATTATCTCCTGCAAGGGGACAACTTGCCGGTGATGACCTACGGCGAAGATGAAGCGGGCGAAGTCTATTTCACCACGCCATTCGGCCAGATCTTCACCTTCGCAAAGGCGAAGTGAACTCGGACTGAGTTTGAGGGGATCAAGAAATTAGCACGACGCGCAAGCGAGTGGTGGCAGTGTGGACCACTCGCTTGCGCGTCGTGCTGGTGTAACATCGAGAAGTTTTGCGGGCCGGTTCCTTACGGCTTCGATACGTCGGTCTTGATGTGCAGGTCGCGGAGTTGCTTGGTATCGACGTCTGACGGCGCACCGGTCATTTGATCGGCAGCCTTCTGAGTTTTTGGGAACGCGATGACTTCGCGGATGTTGTCGTTGCCGAGGAACATCATCACCCAGCGGTCCAGCCCCAACGCGATTCCAGCGTGCGGCGGTGCTCCGTGGGCGAGCGCATCAAGCAGGAACCCGAACCGATCTTGAGCAACTTCAGGAGTGACGCCGATGAAGTCGAAGACCTGTTGCTGCACATCGGGATTGTGAATGCGGACGCTGCCGCTGGCCGCTTCGTAACCGTTGCAGACAAGGTCATACGATTGAGCACGCACGCGGCCGGGATCGGTCTTGAGGTACGGCAGATCGTCTTTGACCGGGTCGCAGAACGGATGATGCTCGGCGTCCCACTTTTGTTCGTCTTCGTTCCAACCGAAGAGTGGGAATTCGAGAATCCACGCGACCTTCATGGCCGTCGGCTCGTAAAGGTTCAACTCTTTTCCCAGCCGGATGCGCAGCGCGGCGAGCGCGGCAGACGTGACCTTGTTGCTGTCGGCAACGCACAGAATCAAGTCGCCGTTCTCGGCTCCGAACTTGGCGATGATCGCTTGCAGTTGCTCGTCGGTGAAGAACTTCGTGATCGACGATTCTAGTTTGCCGTCCTTCATCTTGAAGAAAGCCAGCCCTTTCGCGCCGTAGATTTTGACGAACTCGGTCAGTTCGTCGATCCCCTTGCGGCTGTACCTGTCGGCCGCACCTTTCGCACACAGACCACGAACTCGACCGCCGCTGCCGATCGTGTCTTTGAAGACTCCGAAGGTTGAATCCTTCACGATCTCACCGAGGTCTTGCAGTTCCATGCCGAACCGCAGGTCCGGCTTATCGTTGCCGAAACGTTCCAGCGATTCGCGGTGAGTCAGCCGAGTCAGTGGCAGCGGCAGTTCCTCGCCGCGAATCTCTTTGAAGAGGTGGGCCATCAAACCGTCGATCGTGCGCAGGATGTCTTCCTGTTCGACGAACGCCATCTCGACGTCAATCTGCGTGAACTCCGGCTGCCGGTCGGCGCGCAGGTCTTCGTCGCGGAAGCAGCGAGCGATCTGCATGTAGCGGTCGAAACCGGCCATCATCAGCAACTGCTTGTAAAGCTGCGGCGACTGCGGCAGCGCATAAAACTGCCCCGGATGCACGCGGCTGGGGACGAGGTAATCGCGAGCACCTTCGGGCGTGCTCTTGCCGAGCATCGGCGTTTCGATTTCGAGAAAGTTTTGTTGGTCGAAGTAGTCACGCACCGCCTTCGTCAACTTGTGTCGCAGGATCATCGCCTTCTGAAGCTGCGGCCGTCGCAGGTCGATGTAGCGGTACTTCAGCCGCAGCTCTTCGTTCGGCAGCGTCGAGGAACCCGGTTCGAACGGCGGGACTTTCGACTTGTTGAAGAGTTCGATCGACTTCGTTTCGACTTCGATCTGACCGGTCGCGTGCTTCGGATTCTCCAGTCCCTCGCCGCGCGGCGAGACCTTGCCAGTCGCCCCGATGACGAACTCGGATCGCAACGTCTGAGCGATCTCAAACGCCGCCGCTTGATCCGGTTCGATGACAATTTGCGTGATGCCGTAGCGATCCCGCAGGTCGATGAAGATCAAACCGCCGTGATCCCGCCGCGAATCGACCCAGCCACTGACCGTGACTTCTTTGCCGACATCGCCCATCCGAAGCTCGCCACACGTATGAGTCCGCAGCACGATCCACTGTCCTTCCGCAAAAGTCTGGCAGGCCGTGCCCGCCCGAATTGTCACGCGATTTTCGCAGGAAAAATCGCGGCGGAGAGTAGTGGCTCGCGGCCTTCAGTCGCAACGGCGGAACGTGTGATCCAGCAACTCGCCGAGTCCGTGATGTTCCACTGTTGCAGAACCTTGTGGCTGCCGCAGGCCAGCACGAACTTGTCGACCACGGAGCATTTTGAGGAACTTCCCGATCTGCGGTCGGAGGGGAACTCAAACGGCCATCGCTGCGAAGATCGTGGAGGGCGGTGGCGACGATCTGCTGCCACGGAAGGGGAATCCAAGTCCGAGGCAACCAGCGGTGACGGACTTCTTCGCCGATCATCTGGAAGAGGATTTCGCACGCGTGAAAGTCCGCCGCTTGGAGACCGCGGAAACTCATCACGGCCGAGTGGAGAAGCGGTCGTACTTCCCAGTCAACGTGCTGACGATTGGAAAGGCCGCTCACTTTGGAAGGGCGCGGCCTGGTCAATCTTCGCGCCGTGTCGGCAATAATCCTGCTTCTTGGTCTTCGGGAACGATGACGAACGCCTCAATGAGTTCTCGTGGACACCGTTTGGGAAGCCGTTTCGGCCAACTGATGAACACCCAGGTGGTCGCCGCTTTCGAAAGCAAGAGGTTGTCTCGCTCGCGAACGACTTGGTACTTGCGCACGGTGGTGAATTTGCCAAAACCGTTGACCCAAGTCACGACTTTGACTTCTTCGCCAACAAACGCGGGTTGCAGGTATTCAATCTGATGAGACCGCACGACAAAGACCGCTCCAGTGGCGAGATAGCGCTCCTTCGGCCAACCTTGCGCCGCCGAGTGCTCGACCGCTGCGTCTTGCAGCCACCGCAAATACTCGATGTTGCTGACGTGCCCTTGATCGTCGATCTCGTGTGGCTGAACGGTGTGACGCAATTCAAAAATGACCGGCATGAATGATCTCGCTCCTGAACATTGACCCAGCGCTTGGCAAGATAGGCGTGGCACTGCCAGGCCGACAACGATTGAGGACCGTTTGACGGTCTCCCTGGCCACCGGTATCCTCTCGCCCCTTCCGCCCGGCTTAAGGTGAGTTAGGTGCGGAGGATTTACCATTTTTTCAAGCTTTCGAACGCCTTCCTCGCGAAGGTGTGCCTCACGCAACTGCGAACTTCGGCATAATCGACCGCCGAAGACCTCGCCGCGAGAGGTGGAAAGGAGCGACTCAGCGTGTCGAACATTGTTGTCAAAGACATTTTGGAAGCCGGCGTTCACTTCGGTCACAAGACCAGCAAGTGGAACCCGAAAATGCGGCCGTACATCTACGGCAAGCGAAATCAGATCCACATCATCGACATCAAGGAGACCGTTCGCGGTCTCCTGCGAGCCAAGAAGTACCTCGAAAAGGTCTCTTCGCAAGGCAGTTTGGTTCTGTTCGTCGGCACAAAACGACAGGCTCAGAGCCCGGTCATCGAAGCGGCGAATGCCTGCGGCATGCCGTTTGTTTCCGAGCGTTGGTTGGGCGGTACGTTCACAAACTTCCGTACGATTCGCAGCCGGCTCAAGCGGCTGGAGGAACTGGAAGGACTCGTCGCAAGCGGCGAGATCAACACCTATTCGAAGAAGATGCAATCCACGCTCGGCCGCGAGCGCGAGAAAATCTTCCGCAACCTGAACGGCATTCGCACGCTCAACCGCATGCCTGAAGCGGTCATCGTCATCGACCCGACGAAGGAGCACAATTGCGTCGACGAATGTCGGATCATGGGGATCAAAGTCGTGGCACTGATCGACACCGACAGCAATCCGGACAAAGTCGATCTGCCGATCCCCGGCAACGACGACAGCATCCGCTCGATCCGCTTGATGCTCACGCATCTCGCCGAAGCCGTGCTGGCCGGCAAGGGTCCGGAGGCCATTCAGGACAAGGACGCCGTCGTGGCGGATGAGCATAAGGCCGTGCCGTCGTTGGCCTGAGTTGGCTCGTTCCGGTCGCTTTGAAAAAATCGCATGCGAGCCGGAGGGCGTCAGCCCGATGGCACTGACTTTGTTCCATCAGCCGGAACGCGCTGGCGTCCGGTTACTTTGATCCCTCACAAACCGGTCGCTAGCGCGATCCGGTTTGCTCGCTCAATTTTATTTTGGAGAAGACTCATGGCCGAAATTACTGCTGCCGCCGTCAAGGCGCTGCGCGAACTGACCAATCTGCCGCTGATGGACTGTAAGCAGGCGCTCACCGAAGCCGACGGCGATCAAGCCAAGGCCGTTGAAGTTTTGAAGACGAAGTTCAAGAAGGTGATGCTCAAGCGCGCCGACAACGCGACATCGGAAGGCAAGATTTTCATCTTGTCCAAGCCGGACGGCTCGGAAGCCGCGATGATCGAACTGCAATGCGAATCGGCCCCGGTGGCCGGTGCAGAGTCGTTCCTCGCACTGGCTCGGCAGTGTGCTGAGCAGTTGCTCAATGGACCCGGTGCTGACTCACCGGAAGCTCTGTTGGCTCAGCCCGCTCCGGAGGCTCCGGGCAAGACGTTGAATCAGTTGTACGAAGACGTGGTCAACTCGATTCGCGAGAAGATCGTGCTGTCGCGAATCGCTCGCGTGAAAGGCCCTGTCGGCGGCTACGTCCACCACGACGGCAAGCAGGGCGTGCTGTTCCAAGCGGAAGGTGCGAACCTGACCGCTCCGGTGCTGCGCGATGTCGCCATGCACATCACCGCGCTCAAGCCGGTCTGCACATTGCCGGAACAACTGCCCGTGGACTTGGTCAATGCCGAGCGTGACCGCTTGCGATCCGAAGCCAAAAAGACCGGCAAGCCCGACAGCATCATCGAGAAGATGATCGAAGGCCAGTTGAACACATTTTACAACGAGCAAGGGGTACTGGTCTGCCAGCCCTTCGCCAAGGACGACTCCAAGCGGGTCAGCCAAGCCCTCGCCGAATCCGGCCTGAAAGCCACCGGTTTCATCCGCTGGGTGCTCGGCCGCTAATCGTTCGTCGGTCGGACTTGACGAGGATTGAACGAGGGGCGACACCGCCCCTCGATTCGTTTCGTACGGGGATTGCAATTTGCAATTTCCCATCGCACGGCAATTTGCAATCTCAGAGGTGCCCCATGTCCGATCGTCCCAAGCGTATCCTGCTGAAGATCAGCGGCCAGAGTTTCTGCCGCCCGGGCGAAACCGGCATTCACATGGAAGAAATCACGAGCATCTGCGACCAGATCAAACGGGTCGTCGACCAAAGCGGCGTGCAGCTCGCGATCGTCTGCGGTGGCGGGAACATCCTCCGAGGTAAAGAGTTTGCCGCCGTGAGCGCCTCGATCAAAACGCCGACCGCGCACTACATGGGCATGCTGGCCACCGTCATTAATGGACTCGCACTGCAAGACGCGCTGGAAAACGCCGGCGTGCAGACGCGACTGCAAACGGCGATTCAGATGGAAAAAGTCGCCGAGCCGTTCATTCGCCGACGCTGCATCCGCCATCTCGAAAAGGGTCGAGTCGTCATCCTGGCCGCCGGGACCGGCAGCCCCTTCGTGACGACCGACACCGCCGCTGCGCTACGTGCTCGCGAGATCGAAGCCAACGTGCTGCTCAAAGCGACCAAGGTGGACGGCATCTACTCCGAAGACCCAGAGAAGAACCCGCATGCCGTCCGGTATTCGGAGATTTCCTATCAGGACTTCCTGCGGCAGAATTTGAAAGTGATGGACGCACAAGCAATCCACCACTGCATGGAACACAACATTCCAATCGTTGTGTTCAACTACAAGAAGCTCGGCAACATCGAGCGCGCCGCCGCCGGCGAGCGTGTCGGTACGCGCGTGCTACCCGCCGCGGAGATCGCCAAAGCCTGATCGGGTGACTCGTTTGGCGAACCGTCACCTTGTCACCGCGTCATACCCCATGCCAATTCCGCAACACCAAATCCTGATGGGCGTCGGCATCGCCTCGATCTGTCTGACCGGCTTGGCGAGATCCCGTTGGCTGTTGACCAAAACGCTCAAGGGTCAGGCCTTGGTCAATCGCTACGGTGAGACGACCGCACGAAACGTGATCTGGTTGCTCTGCCTGCTGGGCACGGCTTTCGGTTTATTGCTGGCGAGTGGCGTCGTGCGGCCGATCGCGTGGTCGATTTGCCATTCCAAGCTGACTCGATGCACAGACGACGTCGTTGAAGCGTTCGAGTCAGGCTGAAAAGCCTGGCCTACTTCTTGGCCAGACGCACGAAGGCAACCCGCGTCGCCACTGGTTGAAAGCCGAGCGACTCGTACAGAGAAACCGCTGGGACATTGCGAACGTCTGCGACGATCAATAATCGTTCGACCTTCGCGTCACGAGCGGCGTCCAGCGCGTCGAGCAGCATCGCTCGTCCGATGCCACAACCGCGAGCGGATTCCAACACGCCAAGATACAACACTTCCCAGGCCTGTTGATCGGGACGCTCCGTCATTAACAGAATTCCGACGTCAACTCCCGCGCGGCGATACATCCGCCACATGTCCGGTTGAATCGAGCCGGCCGCTTCGTGATTCTTCAACGACTGCTGGCCATCGCGGACGCCATTCAACTCCGGGCAGTCGAGCGATCCGCGATACGTCGACTCTAAAACATTGACGAAGGCAACCCGATTGCGCGACCGGCGATACGGCTGGTAACTCAACGGCGACGCCTTCGCTCTTTTCGCCCACGACGAACTTCCGATCAACGGCCGCTCGAAGAACCGTAGCTCCGTCATCCGCGAGAAGCCGTTGCGTTGCATCGCCGCGTGCTCGCGCGATGGATTCAGCTCCAACAACGCTTGCCCAATCCAGGCACCCTCCGCATCGAGTTGTCGAGCCGCCTCGGCGAGCAATTCATCTTCGATGACTTCGCCCGTTGGACCGCTCATCCGCTTGAGCAGCGGACGATCCACAACCGGCGGCCAAACCATGCCAACATCGTCGTCGCGGAGAATCGTCAGTTGGACTCCGACCAGTTGATCGTCGATCTCCGCCAGCAGCAGATCCTGAGGATCGAATTCCTCGTCCTCGATCTCTTGGTGAATTTCCACGATTCGCTGAGTTCGCGCGGTGGCAGGCCACTCAGAGAGCAGCAACTCCAACGCGGGCGGAAGACGCTCACCAGTCGCCGGCACGATGCGAAGCATGGCGCGCTC
The DNA here is from genome assembly GCA_945861865.1 of Candidatus Kuenenia stuttgartensis. Classification (GTDB taxonomy): domain Bacteria; phylum Planctomycetota; class Planctomycetia; order Planctomycetales; family Planctomycetaceae; genus SXKJ01. The sequence continues at coordinate 9,393 of CAMAWN010000013.1, forward strand.
GCTAGTTGTGCCGACAACATCCCGGACCACAACTCTGGACACTCGGCGGCGGACAGGACGACCCGAGCACCGGCAACGACTTTGAACCGCTGGACCGCACGGACGGGGCGCTCAGCAACTTGCGAATGTCCGACGTACCGCAGGTCGGACATGCCGGAGTTTCGTCGGCTCGCACCAATTCCTCAAACGTGTGATCGCAGGAGGGACATTCAAACTCGAACATTGGCATGGTGGCGGACACTCCTGCGTGAGACGAACTGGTCACGGTCAAGGAGCGGGATTATAGGGGCGGTCGGGGCGGACTTCATCTTTCCGAAGGCGCGGCGGTGTCTTCTCACGAAGATTGTCTGGCGAATTCACCCTCGTGCCGTCAGAGACGCTGCCCGTTCGCGGCTGTAATGCGATTAGAAACGAACTCTCCTGGCTGAAAACAAAGACCAGCACACAAGCCGAAGTCACCGCCAGTGCGGCGAACCAACCGTTGAACTCGCCGCGCGGTGAATCGGTCGCTCGTTCTCGAAGCCGATTGGCCAACACGGGCCAGACGCTGTCGGACTTTGGATGAATCTCCTGGATTCGGCTGCGTTGCAATACCGCGAAACCGTTTCGCAGTTGCTCCCAGAATGTCTGGCACTTCGCACAAGCCTGAAGATGGCTCTGCAACTCTTGGCTCTCCACTGGGGAAAGGTCTTCGCCCACAGCCAAAGCCATCTGACGCTGAGCAGTCTTGCAATTCATTTTTCGCTCTCCGCACTTTCTGACGGGGTGAAGTTCTCAGGCAGCACAGTTCCATGCCGCTTGCCCCAGTAATACTGAAACCGATGACGGGCCTCCGCCAGTCGCCAACGAATCGTCGCCTCTTTGCGATGCAGGACCGCTGCGATTTCCGAGGTGGAAAAATTCTCCAGATCGCGCAGCGTCAGCACCGTGCGGTAATTCTCCGGGATCATCTGCAAAACTTTCTGGACCTCCTGTTGCAAGTCCAGCGTCTTGCGGGGATCGGCCACAGGGGGATCGGGAACTTTCTCCTTCCACCGATCCGTGAACAGCGACCAGCGGCCACGGCGTTTTTTTCGGCGAAGATAATCCAGCGTCAGGTTCACTCCGATCCGGAACAGCCACGGACCAAATCGTCGGGATGAGTCGAACTGTTCCAGCCGGTCGTAAACCTTCAGGAAGGTCTCCTGAGCCAGATCCTCCGCCGTCTCCATGTTGTTGACGAACCGGTAAATGACACGAGTCAACCGCTGCTCGTACCGCAACACGAGTTCGCCGTAGGCCGCTTGGTCGCCGCGGCGCGCAGCCTCCACCAGTCGAGCGTCACTTGAACCGCTCGACTCATGCAAGCTTTCGTCGATCTGCGACTGTGGCTCCAAGATGGTCATCATCTGGCGAATCCCCGGAAGTGACGCCTTTTACGGCCAACGAGCTCGCCGCGTTGGAGAGTTTTCACCGCGAGGCGGCACTTCTCGCCTCGCCGCTGCCAACCGGAGCATTGTTGCGAGTCGCCACCCTCCCTGCACTGGTTTCGCAACCACGACGCAGCCACTACAAAATCGCGCGTGATTGGAGCATTTTCCTCGCGACCCCCGGAGACTTTCAGAATGAGTTCGCACCTGAGTTTGTACGAGCGACTCGGCGGCGTGTACGCGATTGCGGCCGTCGTCGACGATTTCATCGACCGGATCATGCAGGACTCGCGGTTGAACGCGAATCCAAAAGTGGATGAAGCTCATCACCGCGTCTCGAAAGCCGGCTTCAAGTACCTCGTCACCGAGCAAGTCTGCTGGGCGGCCGGAGGCCCGCAGCAATATACCGGCCGCTCGATGCACGACTCGCACGTCCACCTTGAGATCACCGAATTCGAGTGGCAATCATTCCTCGACGACCTGCGGCAAACCTTCGACAAGTTCGAGGTCCCCGCCGCCGAACGCGCCGAACTGCTGGCTATTGTCGAGAGCACCAAGTCCGACATTGTCCTGAAGTAGGTCAGCCTACAAGCCTGGGGCAAATCTGCTCAAAACACCGTACCGAAGTGCATACTGCGTTGTTGCTGAGTGCCAGATCGCACCTGCCGCACATCGGCAATGCACCGCTCGGTCAAACTCGCGGTTGCCAGACCAGAATCTCACCCTTGCCGGGGACGGACGAGTCGCCGGAGTAACGATGATACGTACCGGTCTGTTCGTCCATCGGCAATGAGAGACCGAGTGGCGCGACATGTTTGGCGATCAGACGCAGGAAGGTCGGCGAGTAGGTGCAGGCGAAGGGGAACGTCGGCAGGAGCTTGATTGGCTTCAGCGAGATGATCGTGCCGCGGATCATCCAGGCACCCGTGCGGATTTCGGCTCCGTTCATCAGGAGGATGGTGCCGCCCTTCATTTGCAGGCCGCAGAAGTCTCGCACTTGGCCTTTGACGGCGATGATGCCGCGCTTCATTCTCATGCCGACTTCCAGGCCGGCGGTGCCGCCGATCAGGATTGTGCCGTTGTTCATTCCGGAGAGACTGCCTCGATAGGCCGCTCCGACTTGGCCGCCGGCATTGCCGTGGACATGGATCAGGCCACCGGTCATCTCGCCGCCGATCCAATCGGAGGCGTTGCCAGTGACTTCGATGGAGCCGCCTTTCATGGCGGCTCCGAGGTGCATTCCGACGTTGCCGCAGACCTTGATCCGGCCGCGAGTCATGGCTCGGCCAATGTATTTGACCTTGGCGAGGTCGCCGTGGATTTCGAGTTCGTCGCTCGGCTCACCATCGACGGTGAAGAAGTCGTCCACTCGCAGTTGTCGCTTGCCGAGGAACACCGGCAGAGCGCGAATGGCGTCGAGGTTCAACCCGGAGAATTGATCGGGAGTGAGCATCTCGGCTTCGAGCGGAACCGTCGGTTGGTCTTTGAGCGTGAGCTTGATCATGTTGTCTTCTGATACGAGCACTCGGCGATTTGCATTCCGTGAACGCGCTCGGCGTCGACGGGATAGTTCTCGAAGGACATCGTGTATTGCTGTTGGAATACCGGTTTCAGGTAGTCTTCGATGCCGGCGTCGTAGCTCGGCTGACAGACGAATTCGTGGCCGTCTTTGACCGAGCGAATCTCGCCCTCTTCGACCGCGACCTCGCCACCTTTCAGGACGTAGCGCGGGTAGCGAAACATCAGCTCGCCATCGGGATTCTGGTTGTAGATCGCGATGTCCGCGTCCGCTCCGACGCCGAGATGTCCCTTCTGTTTCATGCCAAGTGCTCGCGCGGGACCGGCGGATGTGATGATCGCGATTTCGTAGAGCGTGTATTCGCGGTCGAGATCGGCGAGGTAAATGCGGCTCAGCGCGGCTTCCGGCAGAGCGCGGACTCGTTCGCGGCGAATGTCGGCGTGCATCAGCAGGTGGATGATTTCGGGGTAGCGCCAGAAGCACGCGCCGTTCGGGTGGTCGGTCGTCAGGAAGATGCGCCACGGGTCGTTGATGAGCAGCAGCAATTCCAAACCGACAGCCCACTGCACAGCGTTGACCAGGTTGCTGCCTTTGTAGGTGTAGGGCACGATGCCGCAGCCGGTTTCGTTTTCGACGTCGAGATTGCCCCATTTGCGGCCGGTGAGCTGATACAGCAAGTGTTGCCACGGTCCGTCGGCGGTGATCGTCACGGCGTTGCCGAACAAGACCGCGCCGGCGTCGCACGTCAGATTCGGATGCGTGTTGAAATACTCGGCGAGCTGCACCGATTCCGACCGCATCGTGTGCCAGTCGTCGCCGCCGTAGGCGTGGAATTGCAGGTGCGCCATATGGGCTCGATTGCCTTCGAGCAGCTTCATCGTTTCCAACGTGGTGGAGACGTTGCCGGGGACTCCGAGATTGTTGCAGTGCAGGTGCATGGGGTGCGGCAGACCCAGCTCATCGCAAATCTTTGCGAGGTTGGCGATGATCATCCCCGGATTGACTTTGTTGTATCCGTCGATGGGCGAGTGAATCTGCTTGGCGTCCTTGCCGAACTTCCACGCGGCGACGCCGCCGGGATTCACCGCCTTGATGCCGTAGGTCTTCGCGGCCGAAATCAGCCACGCGACGATGTGCTTGGCTTTTTCGTACTCGCCAACTTCCAGCAGGTCCATCACCAGTTCGTTGTTGCCCATCAACAGGCAGCAGGCTTTATCGACGATGGGCGTGTCACGCAGTTCTTCGTGCGTGTGCTTCGCGGAGAGCACCGGGACCGCCGCTTCGACGACCGTCGTGTAGCCCATGCCCGCGTACAAATAACCGGTTGCGAACGTCGTCGGCGTCTGTCCGCCGATCCCCATGCGGGTCTCTTTCGTGTGCAGGAACTTCGCGGCGACTCGCTGATTCTCCGGCGTCAGCGCACGAGCAAAATTGAGCGCGGCTCCTGCGACGTGCGTGTGAATATCCACGCCGCCGGGAAACACGATCATCCCATTCGCGTCGATCGTCCGGCCACCTTCCACATTGGCGACGACCTTGCCGTCCGCAATGCAGATGTCCCGCACTTCACCATTGATGCCGTTGGCCGGGTCATAGACCTTTCCGCCAGTGATCCGCAGCATGTCCTCTCCTGATGTGACTCGGCGGTCACTCGCTTGTTCTCGCTACATCACACCCGAAGCCATCGTCGCTGGCTTCGGCAACCACGCGGATTTCTTGTCGACGGCGGCGATGATCCGTCGCACGACTTCTTCGTCGCTGGGATACGGCGACTTGAGCACCGGGCGCAGCGGCAGCGGAACCTCATCCATGCGATACGCCGTGCCGGGCGAGCTGATGCCGGTCACGGACGTCGTGATGTGGACGCGAGCCAGTTTGCTGGTGTGCGTGACTTTCGGGTCGAGCACGATCGTCGGCACGCGAGCCAGCGTGTCGATCCCCGGTTGAGGCATCGTCGCACCGGGGTCGGCTCCCAGCACGAAGGCCGCGTCAATGTCGCCACGCACCAGCAGGTCCACGGTTGAAAATTCGCCGGGATTGAATCGCGGGAAGCCTCGGCACAGGTTGACTCCGAACGGATAGCCGGTCGTCCAGCGCAGGACCATGTCCGCGCCGGCGACGTTGCCGTGTCCGCGCATGGGCATCGCCACGAACTTTGTGAACGCATTCATCTCGGCCGCCAGCGTCAGCACGGCCGCCGAGTTCATGTGCTTGCCCCGAGTCATCGACAGACCCATCCCAAAGAAGATCACGCCGAACTTGCAGCGCTTCATGCGATCGACCAAGTCCTGTAACTGTTCCAGCTTCAGCCCGGTTTCTTCCACGAGTGCGGTATCTACGCGGTTGCCCTTCACGAGCGCACGCAACGCGGTCACGACTTCAAAATCCTTGCCGGGTCGCACCTGCAAGAAGATGTCCGCCGCTTTGACGCTCATCGTTTCGCGAATATCGACCAGCACCATCGTCCGGCCTTTGCGGCCTTCGGGAAGGAATTTCCCTTTCTGCATGATGGTGTATTTTGTGAAGTGCCGCGGATGACACTCGGCCGGGTTGCCTCCCCAATAGAGGATGAAGTCCGCTCGATTTTTCACTTCGCCGAGCGTACACGAGACCTTGCCACCCAACTGGGCGGCGATTTCGGTAGGCCCGTGTCACAAGGAGGTGTGACTGTCGATCACCGCTCCAATCTTTTCGGCGAGCGACACCGCCTCTCGCTGAGCCTCGCAGGTCACGTTGCTGAGGCCGTAGACCAGCGGCATGTTCGCTCGATGCAGGTACTCGGCCGCCGCCTCGACCGCGTCATCGACCGACGCTTCTTTGCCGTCAATCAAAGCGTCGGGATACAGCTTTTCGGCCGTGTGGTTCACGAACCACGAAGCGCCCAGGCTGCACGCGGCCTTGGTCTTGATGATCTTGACACCGTCGTCGTGCAATTCGATGTCGTCACACACACAACCGCAAAAAGTGCAGGTCGCGTTCTGTGTGATGGTCACGGTCATAGTGGCCTCAATTCATGCAATTCATTCAGAAGCTTGACCGCCCGGACCGGGCGGAACGAAAAACGTTCAACCCAGTTCCCGGCCAGGGAAGCTCCCGCAAATGCGGCGAGGCATGTACCGGCCGTTCTCAATCATCTCCCACGCAATCGGCTCTTCGACTGGCGTCTGCTGCAGCCGCTGGCCCACCGGAGCGGACGCTTGTGCTTCATCGTGATTCATTGGTGATTCCTCTCATTCGTGGCCGACGCAGCTTGCGTCGGCAAACTCTCTCGGACGCTGGCAGCGTCCGCCACGATTCATCCCACGATTGGTTCGACTTCGACTTCCCAACCTTTGGAGGTCGGCATCCCCGTACCGTCGGTGGTTTGTCCCATCAATCGGCAGGTCGGCGGCCCGTATGGAACGAAAATGATTCCTGGCGGAACTTTTCCTTCCTGGCAAAGAAACACGGCCTCGCCCGTTTCCGAAATGACGCGGACGTTCGAGCCCGTCAGGATCCCCGCCTCTTTCATATCGTCCACATTCATGTGGATGGTGTTGACGATGGCCTGATATTCCGCACCATCCTTGCCAACATTGATCTGCTGCCCCTGTTTGGTCGTGCGACCGGCATTCATGCTGTAACGCTTTCCTGGCATCGGACCCTCTCGAAAACGGCACCAAACTTGCGAACGGGGCGAGTCTATCGCCCCCGGCGGAACCGTCACAAGTCGGCAACTCTCCGCAGTCGATGCGTCTTGCGTCGGATAGGTGCGGAGCAGAAACCGTCTCCACCACAAACTGCGTCGGCCGTTTTCACGGGCGTGGGAGCAGGCGGCTTCGTGAGGATCAGTTTCCCTCCCGCCAAAATTAGCACGGACGCCAGCAGAACATGAATGACCGGCACCGAGAAGCGACGGCTGCCGAGATACGAACCCAACCCACCGCCGACAACCACGGCTACGATCATCGGCCACAAAAACGGCGGCAGCGTGATCCCTTTTCGCATGGCTCCGAGCAAACCGGAAGCCGAGTTCACCAGGATGTAAACGACCGACACCGCCGCCGCTTGTTTCGTCGACGACCAACGTAGCAGGATCATCAGTGGCGTCAAAAAGATGCCGCCACCCGTGGCGGTCAGTCCTGCGAGAAACCCCAACACTCCGCCCGTCACCATCGCGATCGGTTTCGCCGGTGCGTGAGTTTCGGCCGCCGGCTTCAACGAAATCAGCAACCGCGCCGCTGACGCCAACAGCACAAGCCCGATCAGGATGTTGAGCACTCTTGTCGGCAACGTCAGTGTTCCGCCGTAGTACGCGGCTGGAATCGACGCCAGAGCGAACGGCCAGAACAGCGACCACCGGAAATATCCGGCTCGCCAGAACTGCACCGAGCCAATCGTCGCCACGACGATGTTCAGCACGAGCGCCGTCGGCCGGATCATCGGCGAAGCCACGCTCGCCAACGCCATCACCGCGATATACCCCGATGCTCCCGCATGGCCGACCGATGAATACAAAAACGCGACGACCAGCACGGCGGCACACAATGCGATGTCAGCGGTCTGCATCAAAAGTCTCCGACCACTTCTTTGCCACTTCGGCTGCCGAGGGCTTGCCACGTCGCGAGGCTAATGTTGTTGCTGACGAATTGGACGTGACCATCGACGAACAACGCGTGAACTCCACCATTGTGGAAGCTGCGCGCGGCGGTGTTGTGCGACATGGCGTCCCAAAGGGCGTTCGTGCGAGAGCCATGTGGCACGCCGCCTCGGCAATCGACGTCCTTGTCGTTGGGAGCGCGAATGTGGTTGTACATGGAATGCCCCGGAGCACCGTACAACCACTTGCTCCCGCGAGTTTGCTGAAGCGTCAGTCCTGCCGAGTGGCACTGCGTCGCGTAGTTGGTCAGTTCCGGCCCCATCGTCGAGTTGTTGTTGCCTTGAGTCAGCACAAAGCCGGTGATGGGACTGACACCATCCCAAGTCGTCGGACCGGCGGGATCGGATTTCCACGTTTCGCTGACACACACGGTCGAGCTGGTACCATCACGCACGTCAGACATGCGTGTGCTGGAGTTCTCGTAGAAGATCCCCGTGATCGGCACGCCCCCCGAATTGCCGCGAGAAATGGGAAACGTCGTACCGGTGTTGAGCGGATAATTGTGAACGGCGCTGTTGATGGTGTTGCCACTGACGACGGCTGTTTGCAGGATTTGGTACGAGTCGGTCGGGCACAGGAAAAACGTAATGGTCTTCTCCAGCGCAGGACCATTCGTCGCGACGTCGTCGGCGTTTCCGTTCCAGTTGATCAGGCGATACAGCGGCGACGCATCGAGATGTGGCAGCAACTGCGCATAACCAGAAAAGACACGCCCCTGCCCATTCGTCATGCTCCGCGTGCGGCCGATCGGCAGCATCTTGGCCATCTCGTGATAGTTGTTGAGCGCCAGTCCAATCTGCTTGAGGTTGTTGCGGCACTCGCTGCGCCGAGTCGCTTCGCGCGCCGCCTGCACGGCCGGCAGCAACAGGGCAATCAAAATGGCGATGATCGCGATGACGACCAATAGTTCGATCAAAGTGAAACCACTCGGTCGTTTGGCGTGACGCATTTCCTCACACCATCCTCTCGCGAAATATCTCAGCCTCGACAAGGCGCTGTCGAGGCCGTATGACACGATACGGTCAACAAGAGACACGATCATGTCAAGTTCGCGACGGTCTTTCAATCGAGTCCTCGAACGCCGAGCCGCGCGCGGCTGGAGCCAAGCCGATCTGGCCGAACGGGCGGGGATCTCGCGCACGGCGGTCAGCGCGATCGAGGCTGAGCGTCTCGTGCCGTCGGTCGCGGCGGCGCTTGGCTTGGCAAAGGCGATGGGGTGTTCGGTCGAAGAACTCTTCGGCACGGGACACTCGCGATCGTCGAAAGCCGCGTCACCGACATGGGCGTGGGAACCGACTCAACCACTCAGCCGTTACTGGCTGGCGAACGTGGACGGTCAGCGACGGTTTTATCCCGTCGAAGCAACGCCGCTGGGCGAGATTCCTCACGACGGTGTCCACTCGTCTGGAAGACGCGCGGCCAACGAGCGACTTGCGGACAGCACGCTGGTCATGGCGAGCTGCGATCCGGCCGTCGGTTTGCTCGCCCGCATCTACGAGCAGGTCACCGGCTATCGGTTGCTCGCGTTTCCGCGTTCCAGCCGGCAGGCGTTGCAACTGCTTCAGCAGGGCTTGGCACATGTGGCCGGCGTGCATCTGAGTGCTACAGATTCCGACACCGGCAATGCGACATCCGTTCGAGAAATCCTCGGCACACCGGCCTTCTTACTGCGAGTCGCCGCATGGGAAGATGGTGTCGCGGTCGGGACGGGAGTCACTGCTTCCACTCTGCGCGGCCTCTTGCGAGACCACCCCACTTGGATTGGTCGTGAGCCGGGTTCGGGCGCTCGGCAATGTCTGGATGAACTGCTCGATCATCGTCCCGCACCGCGACGACTCGCTCGCGATCATCGTGGCGTCGCCGAGGCGATCCGCTGTGGCTGGGCCGACGCGGGAGTTTGCCTGAAGCTGGTCGCCGACGAAGCCGGACTTCGATTCCTACCGGTTCGCACCGAAGGTTTCGACCTGTGCTTCACCAACAAGCACGAGCACGACCCGCGCGTGCAAGCGCTGGTGCGAGTCGTCCAATCCAGCGAGTACCGCGACTTGCTCGGCGAGCTACCGGGTTATGACGTCTCTCAGACTGGGACACTCCAGCCCGTGAGTTGAACTGCCGTTCGAGGCTTCTCGTAGTGGCCTCACCGCATCTCCAAAACATTCGCCACCGCAAGATGCCGAGCGGCTTCGTCGGAGTTGCCGGATTGTCGCAGCGCCTCGCCGAGTTGCGTGTGCGCGATCGCCGAGTCAGGTTGCAGCGAGACTGCGTTGCGGAACGACGAGACCGCCTCGCTCCATTTTTCCAGGGCCGCGCTCGACTGACCCAGGCCGATCCAACCATCGAACGAACTGGCTTGGAACGATAGTCCGCGCTGAGATGCCAACACCGCCGCCGCATGATCGCCGGTGTCACGCAGCGCGTCGGCCAGTCGGAACTGGATTTCGGAGACTCGCGGGCGAAGCACCGCCGCGCGGCGCAGATGCGGGATCGCGTCCACCGAGCGTCCCTGTTCCATGAACAGTTCGCCGAGATTCAACAGCGACTCGGCACTGTCCGGTTCGATCGACAAGGCCAACTCGTACTGCTCGGCGGCTCGGTCAAGCTCGCGCCGCTCGCGAAAGACGTTTCCCAAATTCAGCCGCGCTTGCCACGACTGCGGTGCCTCGAGCAACGCGGCTTGCAGACAGGTTTCGGCTGCGTCCAAGTCTTCTTGCTGAAGCCGAATGATCCCCAGATACGTTTGCGACTCGGCACAATGCGGATCGGCGGCGACGGCTCGCTCGAAGCAGTCCGTCGCCTGGCTCATGTCTCCGAGTGCATGCCACGCGCTGCCGAGGTTCGTCAGATACTTCGCCGAGCATTCTTCGATCTGCACTGCTCGATGAAAGTGTTGGACGGCGTCGTTGAAGTTGGAATTCTGAAACTCAATCACACCCAGCAAATGCCACGCTTCCGCCTGCTGCGGATCGGACTTCACTACGTCCGCCAATCGCCGCTGAGCCTCGACGAATTGGCCGCTCTGAAAATGTTTCAACGCTGTCGAAAACGAATTGGCCGGGGCCACCATCTCTGCAAGCTCCTCAAGATGCTACGAGTGACAACGAAAACGCCGCTGACCACTCAGGGCTGTCAGCGGCGTTTTGTAAGTTACGAATCGTCCGGCGTCACGCGGCTTGATCGGCCTGCGGCAGACGGTCTTGGACTTGCTTGGCCAAACCCAGCACTTTGAGAAGTCGGATCACCATGTAGGTGATGTCGATCTCCCACGGCTTGTGACCGTGGCGAGCGAGGCGCTGGTGAGCGTGATGGTTGTTGTGCCAGCCTTCGCCGTAGCTGACCAAGGCGACCCACCACAGATTGCGCGAGCGATCCGTCGTCTCGTAATTGCGATAGCCCCAGACGTGCGTCGCCGAGTTCACGAACCAGGTGCTGTGATATCCCAGCACCATTCGCAGGCACAGCCCCATCAGCAAGCAAGACCAGCCGAGTCCGAAGAAGTGCTCACCGCCAAAGTACAGCACCGCACCAAACAGGATTGGAAACACCGGGAAGAAATTGTGGAAGAACCGCTGGACCGGATCCTTGTACATGTCGGGAGCCCAGCGCTTGAGTAACGCTTCCAACTCACCCGGACCTTCCTTCGGCTTGAACCACAGCATGTGGGACCACCAGAAGCCATCGTTCGGCGAGTGTGGATCACCTTCTTGGTCCGAGAGAACGTGGTGCTTGCGATGCGTTGCCACCCAGAACAACGGACTCCCTTCGGCTGCGATCATGCCACACATCGTAAAGAAGTACTTCAGCGGAGTCGGTACGACCATGCTGCCGTGAGTCAACAAGCGGTGATAGCAGAGCGTCACTCCCAGACATGCCGTCACGAAGTGCATGACGACGAGGATCGCCAAGCCAACCCAACTGAGATGCCAGAACGCCGCGACCGCGCCGACGTTCATCAACAGCATCCAGCCAATGTTGCCCCAGTTGACTCCGTGAGGGAACCGCTGCCGGAAACTGCTGACCACCGGATGCGAAATCTCCGGCCGAACACGATTGGCTTTAGCGCTCGGGTCCGTCGCGCGATCGTGAATCGGCAACCAGCCGGTGGGGTGTGTTGCCGCCGAACTTCGCAACGAGGTCACTTCTTCCGAACTGACCGGTGCGGACGGGGCTGAGATTTCCGAAAGGGCAGAGTCGTGGTTCACAGCAGCATCTCCGATGCAGGAAAGATTTCGGCGGCAACCGAGCCCCGAAACGGTGCGGGATTATAGGGCTGCATCGGAAATTCGTGGGTCAGGGACGGGTCAAACTTCTGTCATACTTCTGTCACGGCTCGCCAATCATGACTTCGAACCCTCAGCGGACCTGCGACACGTAATTCGCAAACTCGCGAAAGGCCGCCGGATATTCCACGACTTCGGGAAGGTCGGGGGACGTCTTCGAAGCGGACGCTTGCAACCACGTCAGGAATTCCGGGCTGAGCGGTTCGACTTCCGGCAGCACGGCGGGGACGATCTCAGCCAGTGCCGAAGAGAATTCCTCAGGGACCAGGAATGCCAGCTCGCAGCGCAGCCGCTTGAAAGTCTGTGAGTTCTCCGCATTGAGCCAGTTCGCGCACAAAGCCAACTCCGTCATCCACGGAACCGCCACCGGCCAACCACTGCCGACGGTGCTGATCGAGTTGCTCGGCCGAGAACAGTTCTCCGTCGGTGGCGAGTTTCTGAATCTTGTCGATGTGCATGCCACGACCCCGGCTGGTCATCCCAGGATCGTCTGCTCGCGATCCGGGCCAACCGAGATGATTTCGACCCGTGAGTGCAGCAACTCGGCAATCGTGTCCACATACCGCCGTGCGTTGGCCGGGAGATCAGCGACTCTGCGGATGTGCGAGATTTCGCACTTCCAACCGGGCAACGTGCGATAGACCGGTTGAACTTGAGCGAGCCGTTCAACATGACTGGGGAAGTCCGTCGTGCGTTCGCCGTCGATCTCGTAAGCCTCGCAAATCTTCAACTCGTCCAGGCCGCTGAGCACATCCAGCAGCATCACCGCCAGACAATCAATGCCACTGATGCGTGCTCCGTACCCGGCGGCGACCGAGTCGAACCAGCCGCAACGGCGCGGGCGGCCGGTGACCGTGCCGTACTCATGGCCGACGTCGCGAATGTGCTGACCGATTTCGTTATTCAACTCCGTAGGGAATGGCCCGCCGCCGACGCGCGTCGTGTACGCCTTCACGATGCCGATCAGCCGCGAGATCGTCCGCTCCGGAACACCGCTGCCGCTGTGAATTCCACAACCCGAACTGCTCGATGAAGTCACATACGGAAACGTGCCGTGATCGAGATCAAGCAGGCTGCCCTGAGCGCCCTCGAACAACAGCCGCTTCTTGTCGGCAATCGCATGATGCAGGAACGCCGTCGTGTCGCAGATGTACGGTTTGAGCCGCTCGGTGTAGGTGAGGTATTCGGCGAAGATGGCGTCGGCATCGAACGGTTTGAATTCCGGATCGAGCGCGGCGAGCATCTGATTTTTGAACGCCACGATTTCATGCAGCCGACTGCGGAGCAGATCCGGGTACAGCAGATCGCCAATCCGGATCGCGTGCGTGCGGCCGGCCTTCTCGCGATAGCAGGTGCCGATGCCACGCATCGTCGTGCCGATCTTCTCGGCCTGCCGCGAGTTTTCCAGCACCGCCTCTTCGGCTAAGTGATACGGGAAGATGACGTGGGCTCGGTCGCTGACTTTGAATCGCTCCGGAGCCACCGGCCCGCGCCGCGAGACGATCCCGTCCAGTTCGGCGAGAAACGCCTTCGGGTTGATCACGACGCCGGTCGCCACGACGGACGTGATGCCGTCTCGCAAAATGCCGGCCGGCAGCAGCGAGAGCTTGTATGTCTGCCCGTCGAACTTCACCGTGTGCCCGGCGTTATTGCCGCCTTGATAACGGACGACGATGTCATGCTCTGACGTCAGCAGATCGACGATCTTTCCTTTGGCCTCGTCACCCCACTGCAAACCCACGACTGCTGTTGCCGACACGATGATTCCTCAATCGAAATGAAAAATGGCTGCGCACAAACGCGGGGAGTGTAATGGCTCAAGGGACGGGAGACAGGGAACAGGGCTTCGAACTCAAGAGTGGCTCATTCCTGAGTCTCCGAAATCTGTAGCCCAAGCCCTTGTGGCGAATGGCACTTTCGGAATCCGACCTCGGTTCGTAGGCATTCCAACTCGGTTCGCGGAAAAACGGACTCGGTTCGTGGCAATCCGAGTCGGGATTGTGGGCCGGCAGTTCGCTGGATGTAGTGAGTACTTGGGAGATTCGGAAGCGACTCCATTCTGCGAAGCTGGGGCAGCCGACATTTCGCTCCGCTGTGCTTTTCGCTCCGCTTCGTTTAGAAGATTCTGGCCCATTCCTTGTCTCTCATGGCCGGAGGTCAGCATGGTGGCTCGCAGCGTTCGTCGCGTGTTGGTGGCTGGATTGTTGATGGCGGTGGCGGCTCCGCTGTTGGCGGCGGAGAAGTTCAATGTGCTGTTTGTGGTGTCGGACGATTTGTGTCCGCGGCTGGGTTGTTACGGCGATCCGTTGGTGAAGTCGCCGAACATTGATCGGCTGGCGGCGCGGGGCATGCGGTTCGAGCGGGCGTACTGTCAGTTTCCGCTGTGCAATCCATCGCGAGCGTCGTTCCTCACCGGGCTGCGGCCGGACTCGACCGGCGTGTACGAGAACTCGACGCAGTTCCGCAAGAACGTGCCGGACCATGTCACGCTGGGGCAGACGTTTCAGAAAGGCGGCTACTTCGTGGCTCGCGTCGGCAAGCTGTATCACTACGGCGTGCCGGCTCAGATCGGAACGGACGGGCTGGACGATCCGCCGTCGTGGCAAGAACGAGTGAACCCGCGCGGCCGCGACAAAGACGACGAAGACAAAATCTTCACGCTCAACCCCAAGGCCGAAGGTGGAGCGCGGTTCGGCGGGACGCTCAGTTGGCTGGCGGCTGACGGCGAAGACGCCGAACAAACCGACGCCAAGTCCGCCGCCGCCACGATCAAGCTGATCGAACAGCATCGCGACAAGCCGTTCTTCATTGCCTGCGGATTCTTCCGACCGCATACGCCGTACGTCGCGCCGAAGAAATGGTTCGAGATGTACCCGCTCGACAAGATCAAACTGCCGGTGTTGGCTCCCAACTACAAAGAGGGAGTGCCGGAGCCGGCGTTCCTGTCGTCGAAGAAGGAGCAGGAAAACATCTCCGACGATCTCCGCAGGCAGGCGATCCAGGCGTATCACGCCTCGACCAGTTTCATGGACGCACAAGTCGGTCAGTTGCTCGACGGGCTGGATCGGCTGAAGCTGGCGGACAAAACGATCGTCGTATTCTTCAGCGATCACGGCTACCACCTTTACGAGCACGGCCTGTGGCAGAAGATGTCGCTGTTCGAGAACTCCGCACGCGTGCCGCTGCTGATCTCCGTCCCCGGCAGCCAGCACGCGGGACAAGCCTGCCGCCGCACCGTCGAACTGATCGACCTGCATCCGACGCTCGCCGACTTGTGCGGCCTGCCCGCGCCAAGCAATCTCGATGGCAAGAGTCTCAAGCCGTTGCTCGACAATCCACAGGCCACATGGGGCAAGCCCGCGCTGACACAGGTGACTCGCGGCACGCCGACGCAGACGAACGCTCCGACCACCAAGCCGGGCATCGTCGGTCGATCAATGCGCACTGAGCGCTATCGCTTCACCGAATGGAATAACGGCGACAAAGGGACCGAGCTGTACGATCATGACAGCGACCCCGGCGAGTTGAAGAACCTCGCCAACGATGCAGCGCACTCAGCGACAGTCGCAACGATGCGCAAAGAACTACGATCACGGTACAAGCTCTAGGATTGATGGCCTCGTCGCGGAGACCGAAAGCATGCAGGTCGTCCTGACATTGGGGATTACGTTGGCGGTCGCCTCGGCGGCTCTCGCCAAGGAATCCGCTGTCGATTACTCACGAGACATCAAGCCGATTCTCAAAGAGCGTTGTTTCGCCTGCCACGGAGCCTTGAAGCAGAAGGCCGGACTGCGGCTCGACACCGCCGCGATGATGCGTCGCGGAGGTGACGGTGGTCCGGCAGTCGTCGCCGGAAAAGTCGCGGACAGTCTGTTGGTCGGGCGGATCACCTCCAAAGACGACGCGCTGCGGATGCCGGCCGAAGGAAAGCCGCTGACGGCAGAGCAGATCGCTCTGATCAAAACCTGGATCGAGCAAGGAGCCACGTCGCCTCAGAACGAACAGCCGGAGCAAGATCCGCGCGAACACTGGGCGTTCAAGAAGCCGGTGCGACCGGTGATGCCGGAAATCTCAAATCTGAAATCTCAAATCTCAAATGGAGTCGACGCGTTTGTGCTGTCGAAGCTCGACGAGCGCGGTCTCGCGCCGCGGCCGCCAGCCGAGAAGCACGTTTTGTTGCGGCGAGTTTATCTCGACCTGATCGGTCTGCCGCCGACTCGTGAGGAATTGCAGGCGTTCCTCGCCGACGAATCGCCGTCCGCCTACGAAGAGGTCGTCGATCGGTTGCTGCGCGATCCGCGGCATGGTGAGCGATGGGCTCGGCATTGGATGGACATCTGGCGGTACAGTGATTGGTACGGACGCCGGCATGTGCCCGATGTCTGGAACAGTGCTCCGCAGATTTGGCGATGGCGGGATTGGATTGTGCGGTCGCTCAACGCCGATCACGGCTACGACCGGATGATTCGCGAGATGCTCGCCGCCGACGAAGTCTGCCCCGAAGACGATGAAGCGGTCGTCGCGACTGGCTATCTGATTCGCAACTGGTACGCACTCAATCCGAACGACTCGATGCGCAGCACCGTCGAGCACACTGGCAAGGCGTTTCTCGGACTGACGTTCAACTGTGCTCACTGCCACGATCACAAGTACGACCCGATTTCGCAGGACGACTATTTTCGCCTGCGAGCGTTCTTCGAGCCGATCAGCATTCGCCAAGATCGCGTGCCGGGCGAAGCGGATCCGGGTCCGTTCGAGGAATACAGCTACGGCAAGTTGCGGAAGATTCAGCGGCTCGGAGCGGTTCGCATCTTCGACAAGACACCCGACGCCCCGACGTGGTTCTACACCGGCGGCGACGAACGCAACCGCGTGAAGGAACGCGGCTCAATGCCACCCGGAGTGCCTGTGTTTCTTCGGTTTGACAAGCACGACAGGCTGGAAGCCTATCCCACGATCACTCCGGTCGAACTGCCGCCGCGCGCGTGGTATCCGGGCTTGCGTCCCGCGATTCAGGCGACCGCTGTTGCTGACGCTCGTGCGACGATCAGCAGCGCGGAGGCTGAAATCGTCGCGGCGACGCAAGCCACCGACGCTCGTTCCACACGCCTCGCCGCCGCTGCGGCGCGGTTGATCGCAGCACGTGCGGAGTTGACCAGCGTTGAAGCTCGCATCGCCGCCGATCGCGCGAAGCATGGCGAGACTCCCGGCGCGGATGTTCCTGCGCTCGCTCGTGTGGCAAGTCGATCGGAACGGGACACCGCACTGCGAAAAACAGAAGCGGATGTGCTCGCGAACGAGCGTGCGCTGGCCATCGCCGAAGCGAAGCCCGCAACAGACGCTAACCGCGCGAAAGAAATTGACGCGGCGAACAAGCTGTTGACGACTGCTCGCCCGGCGTTCGACAAGGCGCGAGCGGCGACAACAGACACCAACTCCGAAACGTATTCGCCGTTCAGTCTGTCGTACCCCAAGACCAGCACCGGCCGCCGCAAGGCTCTGGCCGATTGGATCGCCTCACGCAACAACCCACTGACCGCGCGCGTGGCCGTCAATCACATCTGGTCGCATCACTTTCACGCACCGCTCGTGAGCAGCGTGTACGACTTTGGCCGCAACGGCGCACGGCCCACGCATCCTGAACTGCTCGATTGGCTGGCGGTCGAATTCATGGAATCCGGCTGGAGCATGCAGCACATGCACCGACTGATCGTGACGAGCACTGCGTATCGGAGGAAGAGTGGCGAGCAAGACGCCGTCTCTCCCAACTTGCCACTCCCAATCGATCCCGAAAACAAACTCCTCTGGCGAATGAATCCTGGCCGCATGGAAGCCGAGGTCGTTCGCGACAGCTTGCTCAATGTGGCTGGCAAACTCGACCCAAAGATCGGCGGCCAAGAATTGGAAAACAGCGAGGCTCTGACGACTTTCCGCCGCAGCCTGTACTACAGCGTCTTCCCCGAACAAGGGGGCAAGAGCGTGATGGGCGAGTTGTTCGACGCACCCGATGCGCTCGAGTGCTACCGCCGCTCGCGCAGCATCATCCCGCAACAGGCACTCGCGCTGACCAACAGTGATCTCGTGCATCAACTGAGTGATTTGATCGCACAGAGTCAACGCGAGAAACCGCCCGACGAGTTTGTGGTCGCGTGCTTTGAGCGTATCTTGTCCCGTGTGCCGACTCCGCGAGAGTTACAAATTTGTTTGGAGGCTCTCAAAAGTCAGAGCGAGCTTTTGGCAAAGACCAACGCGGCCGATGCCGAGCTGCGAGCGAAATCCAGCTTGGTCCGTGCGTTACTCAACCACAACGACTTCGTGACGATCAGGTAGCGAGATGAAATCAACTCGATCCGAATCACCATGCGATTGCCATTCGCCGTCTCGCCGAGCGTTCCTCAGCGACATGGGCATGGGTTTCACCGGCCTGGCTCTCGGAGCGATGCTGGCCGAAGATGGAATCGCGAAGGCCGCCGATCCGTCACCCACTCATCTGGTCACCCCGTCACCACTGCACCACGCCGCGCGAGCCAAGTCCGTCATCTGGGTCTTCCTCTCCGGCGGCTACAGCCACGTCGAGACGTTCGATCCGAAGCCGGCACTCAATCAGTACGCGGGGATGACGTTCGACAAGACGCCGTTCGAGAATCCGCTCAATTCGCCGCTGCACAACAAGCGGTTCCGTTCGGTACTGGCGGAAGAGATCAACATTCGCGACGTGTACCCGACGATCTATCCGATGCAGGTCGGCTGGCGAAAGCACGGCGACAGCGGCATCGAGATGACTGACTGGTGGCCGCATCTCGCGAAGCAGGTCGATGAGCTGTGCTTCGTCCGCAACATGTGGACGACGGACAACGATCACGCCGCCGAGAATCAGATCCACACGGGCCGGCATCGGCTTGACGAACAACAACCGAGCCTCGGAGCGTGGGCGCACTACGGACTCGGCACGCTCAACGAGAACCTGCCGAAGTTCGCCGTGCTCGGCGGGCCGACTCGATCGGACACGCGACTGTCGATCGACTCGCTGTATCTGGGGCCGCAATATGCCGGAGTGCCGCTCGCGCTGGACCCGAAAAATCCGCTGCCGTTCGGTCAACGCAAGGCCGGGCAATCGCTTGAAGAACAGCGGCAAGAGTACGACCTGATCAACAAACTCAACGCGCTCACCGCGGTCGAATACCCGGAGGATCAAGAACTGCAAGCGCGCATCCGCGCGTACGAACTGGCGTTCCGGATGCAGGCCGCCGTTCCCGAAGCGATTGATTTCTCGCAAGAGACCGAAGCGACGACGAAGCTTTACGGCATCGACGCTGACGCGACGAAACTCGCCGGCCAGCGGCTGTTGGCGGCTCGACGGCTGGTCGAGCGGGGCGTGCGATTCGTGCAAGTCTTCCCGTCGCCGTACGGAAGCTGGGATTCCCACCAGAAGCTGAAAGACAATCACACGCGGCTGTGTGCCACGATTGATCTGCCGGTCGCAGGTTTGATTCAAGACCTCAAGCAACGCGGGTTGCTCGATGAAACGCTGGTCGTGTTCTGCACCGAGTTCGGACGCACTCCAGGCTTGGAACTGCGAGGCGGCGGCAAAGACGGCCGCGATCATCATCCCAACGGCTTCACGATCTGGATGGCAGGCGCGGGCTTAAAGCACGGCTACGTTCATGGTGCGACGGACGAACTCGGCTATCACGCACTCGGCGAAGGTCATTACGTCACCGACCTGCACGCAACCGTGCTGCATTTGCTCGGCCTCGACAACCGCCGGCTGCACATCCCCGGCCGCAAGCGATTGGAAATCGACGACGGCCGAGTGATCGACGATGTCCTCGCGTAACTAACCCGAAGCGATGCCCTCCGATGAATCCGATGAATGAGAGCCGCTAAATGAAACAAGCCTCTTGGCCGTTGAGCGTGTTGTTCTGTGTGCTGATTGCCGGCGCGTGGCTCGTGGCCGGAGACGCTCAGAAAGACAAAGACGGCACCGACAAGGATTACTCGGCCGAGCTGCCGAGGATTGCTTCCAAATCGCCAGAGGAGTCACTCAAGGCGATCAAGCTCAAGGCGGGATTTCACGCCGAGATCGTCGCGGCTGAGCCGCTCATTCGGTCGCCGATGGCGATGGACTTCGACGAGTTCGGCCGCGCGTTCGTTGTTGAGCTTCCCGAATACAATCAGTACGCCAGTCCAAAGCCGCACGGGCGCGGTGACGTCAAAATGCTGGAGGATCTCGACGGTGACGGACGGTTCGACAAGGCGACGGTCTACGTCGGTGATCTCGATTACCCGACGGCGGTGGCGTGCTGGGACGGAGGCATCTTGGTCGGCGTTGCGCCGGACATTCTCTTCTGCAAAGACACCGACGGTGACGGCAAGGCGGATGTGCGACGAAAACTCTTCACCGGCTTCGGCCAGGACAAGTCGGGCGAGGGGATGCTCAATTCGTTTCGCTGGCGAATCGACAACCGGTTTCACATTCCATGCGGGTTGGATGGCGGCGAGGTGGTGCCGGTGGAGTGTTCTGCCAATGCTGGCCCTCACCCCAGCTCTCTCCCGAAGGGAGAGGGAGCCGGGCAAGCGGACGCCAAGTCCAAGCCGATCAACGTGCGTGGGCAGCATCTGCTGCTCGAACCTCGAGGGATGACAATCACCGCGACCAGCGGCGGCGGGCAGCATGGCATGAGTCTCGACGACTGGAACCAACGAGCATTCGTCTGCGGCAACAGCGAGCCGGTGCATCTCGTCATGTACGACGGCCGGTATCTCGCGCGAAATCCGTACCTGCAAGCTCCGGCGGCGGCGATCAACATCGCTCCGGACGGCAAGTTCACGAAGCTGATGCGGACCAGCGCGGTCGAGCCGTGGCGCGTGCTGCGAACTCGGCTGCGAAAGTCGGGAGCCATTCCCGGTTCGGACGAAGGGGGCACCCCGTCGGGATTCTTCACCGGAGCGACCGGCATCACGGTCTATCGCGGCGATGCCTGGCCGGCTGAGTTTCGCGGACAGCTCTTCGTCGGTGAGGTCGCGAACAATCTCGTGTACCGCGCTCGCCTCGAACCCAGCGGTGTCGGCCTGACGGCGCATCGAGCGGATCTCAACGCCGAGTTCCTCGCCTCGACGGACAACTGGTTCCGCCCGGTGCAATTTGCGAATGCTCCCGACGGCACGCTGTACGTCATCGACATGTACCGCGAGCTGATCGAAGGAGCCGCATTCCTCGCCCCGGCGATCCTCAAGCACATGGATACGAGCGCCGGTTCAGACAAAGGCCGCATCTTTCGGATCGCTCCCGATGGGTTTCGTTTCAAGCCCGCGCCACGACTTGGTGACTTACCGACGACGGAGCTCGTCAAATTCTTCGAGCACCCGAACGGCTGGCACCGCGACACGGCATCTCGGCTGATCTATCAACGCCAGGACCGAGCCGCCGTCGCGCCGCTGCGAGAACTCGTGGAAAACTCGAAGTCGCCTCTGGCTCGCGTGATGGCGCTGTACTCGTTGCACGGATTGGCGGCGCTGGAACCAGAGCCAGTGATTGCCGCACTCGGTCACTCAGAGCCGAAGGTTCGCGAGCACGCGCTCCGGCTGTCCGAACAATTCTGGGATCGAGTCGACGTTCGCGAGGCTGTGCTGCCTATGGCCACGGACCCCGACTTGCGAGTCCGATATCAAGCCGCGTTTTCGCTCGCCCCATTTCGTGGCGATCCGGTTACGGACGCACTGGTCACGCTCGCAGTGAATGATGGTGCCGACCCGTGGATGCAACTGGCAATCCTCAGTTCGTACCCACAACTGGAACGTGGTCATGACTTCGCGGGTCAATTGCTTCATAAACCCGAAGCTCGCAAGTTGCCGTATGTTCGCGCGATGACGAAAGAGATCTCCGGTCAATCCGGTGCCGCGAACAATCATCATTTCGCGGCAAGCCTCATGAATACCGTCAGCAATTTGGCCAAACGGCCAGAAGATTTGCCTTTGGCAGAAGAGTTGCTGAAAGCGTTCCTCGCCAAGTCGCCGCGAGCAAAAGAACTCGGCGAGTCGGTGCTCAAAGATCAAACGATTTTCACAGATCGGGATTTACTTCAAGGCGCGACGCGTGACTTGCTGGCGCGGCTCATTCGCGAGGCAATGACGACCGCTCGCGACGAAGCAAAGACGCCACACGACCGAGCGTCGGCAGTGCGGGCGCTCGCAATGTCTGGCCTCGCGAATGTGAAAGACCTCTTCGCCGAGTTGTTGCAATCGCGGCAGCCGCAGCCGGTGCAGGCGGCGGTTATGGAAACGCTCGCGCGGTTTGATGCGGCGGAAGTGCCGAGCTTGATCGTCGTCGCCTGGCCGTCGCAGACGCCACAGTTGCGAGCGACTTCGATCGAAACGCTGTTGTCCCGTCCTAAATGGATCGTCTCGTTTTTGGATGCGGTCGAGCAAAAACAAATTGCCCGATCCGACATCGATCCGGCTCGGATCGCGCTGCTGCAAAAGCACAACGATGCCACAATTCGCGACCGAGCCACAAAGCTCTTCGCCGGCGCGACGCTCACTCGGCGGCAAGAAGTGGTCGACGCCTACCAGAAGTCACTCGAACTGAAAGGTGACGTCGATCGCGGACGAACGCACTTCCGCAAGAACTGTGCGGCGTGTCACAAGTTGGAGAACTTCGGTGAATCGATCGGAGCGGACCTCAACGCGATTCGTGATCGCGGCACCGCAGCGGTACTGCTCAACATTCTCGACCCGAACCGCGAGGTGAAGCCGCAGTTTTTGAGCTACGTCGTCGTGCTCGACAGTGGACGCACGCTGACCGGAATGATCGCCGCTGAAACGGCGAACAGCCTGACGCTTCGCAAAGCGGACAACACGACCGAGACCGTGCTGCGAATCAACATCGACGAACTCAAAAGCACTGGCCTGTCATTCATGCCCGAAGGACTGGAGAAGCAGCTCGACCAAGCTGCGATGGCGGATCTGCTGGCGTATTTGAATGCAATCAAGTGAGTGCCCTTGTCTGACTTCGTAGGGTGGGTCGAGTCATCGAGACCCACCAAATCATTTGCTGGTGGGCCTCGATGACTCGACCCACCCTACTGATGAGTTCTCACCATGAATCGTCGCTTCTTTTCGCAACTTTTGGCGCTGGGTGCCGGATCGCTCGGACTGTGGCAGGCTCGCGCGAGAGCGGATGACGAACTTGCTCAAGCGGCGACTGGCGCGGCGCAGAATGTCGGCGTCCCAGTGAATCCGCGTCGGTTGGAGCCGGTGAACGTCGCAGACTTTCAAGAGCTTGCGAAGGCCGCGCTGCCGCCGGCAACTTACGATTACATCACGAGTGGATCGACCGACGAAGTCACACTGCGAGACAACGTTGCTGCGTTTCAACGACTGCGGTTGCTGCCGCCGTTGCTGACCGGCGTGGCTGAAGTCGATACCGCGACGACGGTGCTCAAGCAGCCGATCGCATTGCCGATCTTGCTGGCCCCGGTCGCGGGACAGAGTTTGTATCACCCACAGGGAGCGCTCGCGTCGGCTCGCGCGGCGGCAACAGCCAGGACGATCATGGGGGTCAGCAGCAGTGTCGGCCACAGCGTCGAAGAGATCGCGGCGGCCAGTTCCGGGCCGAAGTGGTTTCAGCTTTACATGCCGAAGGACCGCGCAGTCGCTCGGCGATTGGTTGAGCGTGCCGAGCGATCCGGGTTCAAAGCGATCGTGCTGACCGTCGATCTTGGCGAGCGCAAAGATGCCGACAAACGCAATCGCTTTACGCTGCCGGAGCCGACGTTGCGAAAGCATCTGCGTGACATCGGCTTCGACCTCTCGGAGCGGATGACCTACGAGCAGTTGTTGGCGTTCAACGATCAAGCTTGGGATTTGACGCTGTCGTGGAATGCCTTCGACTGGCTGCGTTCGATCACGAAGTTGCCGCTGCTGGTCAAAGGAGTGCTCCGCGCGGACGACGCGAAGAAGGCAGTCGCGATTGGGCTGGATGGGATCGTCGTTTCGAATCACGGAGGCCGGCGGCTCGACGGCGTTCCGGCGAGCATCGATCAGTTGCCGCAGATCGTCGCGGCGGTCAACGGTAAAGCGGAGGTGCTGCTCGACAGCGGCATCCGTCGTGGCACCGACGTCCTCAAGGCTCTCGCTCTGGGAGCCAAAGCGGTGCTGATCGGCCGCCCCTACGCCTGGGCGTTGGCCGCCGACGGCGAAGCGGGGGTCTCGAAAATTCTGGAACTGCTGCGCGAAGAACTGGTCAGCGCGATGCTGGCAAGCGGTTGCCCGAATGTCGCCAGCATCGACCGCTCGCTGCTGGTGTCGTGAGGCGGCGCATCCAAACTCATCCGAAGCGCCAGCGAGGGCGAGCGCTCCAGAACGCTCTCGATGGGAAGTCGTGTACCGACCCTCGATCACGGAGCTTCGGGCAATTCGGCTGGTGTAACGGTTCGCGCTTGGCGCGGGATCGCAGTGGCGGATGCTGGTGTGCGCGGTTCGGTTTCCGAACGAGATTCGCCAAGAACAGTCAGCGGCGCGACGCGCGACAACCAACGAGCGAATTCGCTGACCGATGAGGTTGTGACGGTTGGCATCGGACCTGCCGATCCGGCGCGAGGCAGTGGAGCGAGCGTCGCGGACGTGAGCAACTCGACCAGCATCGTTGTGGAGGTCAGCAGAATCGCCGGACTGCCGGGCATCGGTCCTGCCGCACTTTCGACGGCGGCGGCAGCGATGACTGGCAGTGGCGAATCGCGGCGAGCGATCGTCGGCCCGATCCGGCTCTCCGGAGTGCGTGCGGACGATTCGGTGGATTCGATGCGACTGGGGCTCCGCATCGTCGTCAGGTCGGGGCGAGCGGTGTTCGTGGCGAGCAACGTCGTCGGCAACAAGCTGGGTTGCGGTCCCGGACTTTCAACGCGCGGCGGAGCGCTGGCCGCATTCGAGTTGATCGTTTCCAGCGTTGCACTCGTCGCTAGCAGAACGACCTCTTCGGACAATGGAATGGCTTGGGGGGTCGCCGGTGACTTCGCGGGAAGCTGTTTCGTCGAAACATTTTCAGCGGGCGAACTGACCGATGATCCTGTGACGGTCGAAACCGTTCGATGTGGCGGCAACAACGAACGAGCGGCGACAGAAGCGATTGGCTGACCAATCGGAGCCGCTTCGGTTCGTGGCACGTTGAGCGTTTGGGTCACCAACGGCGATTCGGTCGCGGTGATCACGGTCAAACCGGACAACGCCTCCGGTTCAGTGAGACTGCTGGGCGCGGCGATTCGGTTTGTCGAGCCACTGCGTACAAGCGAGGTCAAGCGTGTCCCGTCGGCACCTGACGAAAGGGCGATGGACGTCGGTGCGAGTTGGGTAACTCGCGCGGCGGGAGCACGCAGCGCGGCCTGATTCGCAGCGGCGGATGGCACGGCGGTTCGTTCGGTCGCCGACGGGACGAACATTTGTTGCGCGGTGCTGATCGACGCGGCGGCGTTCGGCTTCTCAAGCTCCGACGCGACGACTGCGACTGATGCCGCTTCGGGCGGTCGCACCGTGGGTCGCGTCAACTCCGAAGGGAGCGGTTGTCGGGCAAGCACCGCGAGTCGTGTCAACTGGCTTTGAGGCGGTTCGATGTCGGAGAGGCGAGCAACTTCCACTGGTTGCCGCACGACCACTCGATCGTTGGGCCAGCGAGCTGCGGGCCGCAACGCGACTGTGTTGGATGGCGGCGCGACCGGTTGCGGAGCACTGCGCTGGAGCGTGTCGAGGCGGTCGAACTGTGGCAGTTCGGCGGCGCTGGACGGAGCGATTTCGAGAAACGTCACGACGTCCAACGAGTCGAGGTCGATTGTTCGCAATGTGTCGGTCACAGGTCGCTGATTCCAAATTGTCGTTCGGAGCGCGAACAACACCCCGGCGGCAATCACGACGACCGCGACCACTGATCGGCGGCGGCTCGGCCGAGCCGGTTCCAGTTTCAACGGCACAACTGTTGGCGGCACGGTCTCGCTGCTGAGCTTCGCCGATGCAGCCAGCGGATTCACGGGCATTGCGGCTGGCGGCGTTTCCGCCGGCGCGGTGATCGTCCAACTGGCGAGCGGATTTTTCGGAGGTTCACTGCGCTTCGGCGCGGCGGTTGCCGGGCGGGTTACGGGCGCAACGACGACGACTGCGGCGGCGCGTGCTCGGCGCGACCACCGCCAGACGAGCAGAAACAACACGAGCCCGGCGAACGGAACGCCCCATTTCGCTCGGCCAAATGGTTCGAGATGCGCGGTGCTGATCGTCAGTCGCGTGACGACGAACTCTCCGCGCGAAAGGAAAAGCTGCTTCGCGCCGCCACGCTTGCTGACGAACGCGAGCGAGCGGCCATCGCGCGTGAACGCGGCATCGAGGTCGTCGGTCTCCGATGCAATACCGTCGCGCAGTCGCTCAGCCGCGCCGACATGTCCGTCGAGAAGTGGTGCTCGAAAGAGCGCAAACGGAGCCGGCTCGCCGGATCGACCGCCGCGATTTGAGGCGAAGAGCAACCAGCTTCCATCTGGCGAGACCGCTGGGCTGCGCTCGTGAAACTCGATCGAGTTGATCGACTCAACCGGCTGCGGCAGTGGCCAAGCCGCATCGAGCGATTCGCGCCGCGTCACGAACAGATCGGCTTTTTCTCCTGGCGCGACGCGGACGAAGAACATCGTCAGCCCGTCCGGCGCGAGGGCCGGATCAAACTCGGCCGCGTCGGTGTTGATCGTCACTCCGGCATTGCGCGGTTTCGACCAGCGGTGGCCGTCGTTCGTGGATTCGTAGAGGTCGAAGCCGCCGTGACCTCCTGAACGGTTCGAGGCGAGCGCCGCCGTTCGTCCGTCGGCGGACATTGTCAGGCGGCGGTCGTCATCAACGCTGTTGAGTTCGCGAACCGGCTCCGGTTTCAACCAACGATCCTCGCCGAGCGTCGAGCGAACAATATCCGCTCGCTGACCGGGCCGCGTGCGAGAGAAGTACAACGTCTGGCCGTCGTCGGCGAAGCATGGGCCGGAGAGTTCGGTTTCGTCGGCCAGCGATCCCTTGCCGGAGAATTCGGCAAGCAATTCGGCTGTGCGAAACGCGAGTCGCCCGCGTGGTGTGGTTGTCGATGAGTCATCGGCAGTCTCGATCACGACGTCGTGCAGCAGCGGTCTCGGCAGCGACCAAGCGAGTCCGGCGAACGCCACCAAAACGACCAGCCATCGGCCTCGGCGGGACCGGTTCGGTTTGACGGGCGTGTCGGACGGTGGCGTCTGCATGGGGACATTGAAGACACTGCGGCGACGATCGGCAAGTGGGTTTCGGAACAAAGGACTCGCGATGAGGTTACGGATGCTGATGAGCGTGTGCGGTCGCTCGTGGTTGTCGGGGGCGAACTTGATCGTCGCGTTGACGTCGTTCACGTCGGCCCTGTCCGCTCTGCGCTGGCAGCGTGCGGCCGAACCGTGTGTTTGGATCAGCAATCCGCTCGGAAACGGCGAATGGGCAGCGGTCGTTTGGAATTCACTGCTGACGGTTGGGCTGGGGGGTGCGGCCGCCGCCGTGTTGATCCGAGAGCCGCCAGCTCGACTGACTCGTGGAGTTCGTTTCGGATTGATCGCTTTGGCACTGCGATCCGTGTTCGATGCGGTCGTGTTCTTTCGCGTGGTCGCGCGCGAGGAGATCACGTCGTCGTTGCTGATTCCGTTGAGTCTGGGTGTGCTCGCCGTTTTGCTGGCCGATGTTTGGCTGCTGCGTCGAGCGACTCCGAGTGCTCGTGAGCGAAATTGGATCACGGTTTTTTTGACGATCACCGGGATGGGGGTCGGCCAAGTGCTGATGATCGCGTTGCATGTGCTGACGTTCGGCTCGACCGATTACCGGCGCGATGCCGACGTGGCGGTCGTCTTGGGAGCGCAAGTTCGCTCCGACGGCTCGCTGTCGCTGGCGTTGTCCGATCGGCTCAACACAGCGGCGGAACTGTTTCGCGAAGGCCGAGTCCGGTTCGTGCTGGTGAGCGGTGCAACCGGTGTCGAAGGGATCAACGAAGCCACGGCGATGCGCGGCTACTTGATCGAAGCGGGCTTGCCGGCCGACCGTCTGCTGGTCGATCCCGCTGGGGTCAATACCTTGGCGACCGCCCGGAACGCTCGGCGACTGATGGCCGAGCATCGGCTGAAGTCGGCACTGATTGTCAGCCACTATTTTCATCTGGCTCGCTGCAAGCTGCTGTTCGAGGAGCAGGGTGTCGCAGCGGTCACGGTCCCCGCACGCATGAGCCGGCGGCTGATGCTGGAGGAATACTACTTCGCTCGCGAATGCATGGGCTATCTGTGGTACGCGTTGACTCGACCGTTGCGGCCAGTCAGGACCGAATGAACTCTGGCAAGCCAAGTGCTTGCTTGACTTCGTCGAAGCTGAGCAGTTCGTCGGTGAGCGAATCGAGTCGGCCGTCGCGGAAAAGAGTTTTCGCGAGCTGACGCACGACCGAGCCGGTAGCCAGCAGTGTGGCGACGGGATCGACCATGATTTTGAAGCCGAGTTGTTGCAGTTCGTCCGCGCTGAGGATCGGGGTAACTCCGCCGAGCAGCATGTTGGCGAGTTGCGGATACGGCACCTCGCGGGCGATGCGGGTGAGTTCGTCGCGGCTGCGTGGAGCTTCAACGAAGCAGACGTCGGCTCCGAGTTCGCCGTAGCGGCATGCTCGTTCGATCGCGGCATCGAGTCCTTCGACGGCTCGCGCGTCGGTGCGAGCGAAGATCACGAAGTCGGGATCGCGGCGTGCGTCAAGCGCGACTCGCAATTTCTTGAGCATCTCATCGGCGGGGATGACTTGTTTGCCGGAAAAGTGCCCGCAGCGTTTCGGGCTGACTTGGTCTTCGAGCAGGATGCCGGCCGCTCCGGCTTGCTCGAAGTCGCGGACGGTGCGGGCGACGTTGTGCAGATCGCCGTGGCCGGTGTCTCCGTCGGCAACGAGCGGAATGTTGATCCGCGCGGCCATGCGGCGCACGGCCTCGGTCATTTCGGAAAGCGTGACCAAGCCGACATCCGGCCAACCGAAGGCGCTCGCCGAGACGCCGAAGCCGCCGAGAAACAACATCTCGCAGCCGGCCTGTTCCAGTAGCCTCGCGGTGAAGACATCGTGCGGCGCGAGCGTCTTGATGATGCTCGGTCGGGCGAGCAGTTCGCGCAGTCGGCGTGCGGTGGTCATGGGAGTTCTCTCGGTTCGGCAAACGGCATTCGGCCGGATCAATCGCCACGAGCTTGCTCTTCGCAGTGACGTTGTCTCATCATGCCGTCCGCAAACTGGATTTCCAATCGACGCGGAGCTCTTCCATGAAACTGCTGAACCTGTTCGGAGTCTGTCTGTTGATGATCGCTGTTGCTCAAGCGGATGCCGCCGAAGTCTGGTCGCGATTCCGAGGTGAAGGCGGATCGGGGCGGGCTGCGGCTGGATCGAAGTTGCCGACGGAGATTGCGCCGGACAAGCACGTCGTTTGGAAGATCGACTTGGCTCCGGGTCATTCGTCGCCGGTGGTGTTCGGCGATCGAATTTATGTGACGGCCGAGAAGGACAAGCAGCTCGTGACGATCGCGCTCGATCGCACGACCGGAAAGACGATTTGGGAGAAGGTCGCTCCGCACGAGAAGTTCGAGTCGGTGCATGGCATCGGTAGTCACGCTCAGTGCAGCCCGACCACCGACGGCGAACGAGTGGTCGTGCTGTTCGGAAGTTGCGGTCTGTTCTGCTACGACCGAGATGGGAAACAGCAATGGCACGTTCCGATGGGGCCGTTCAAGAACGAGTTCGGAGCCGGCAGTTCTCCGCAGATCATCAACGACAGAGTCATCGTCTGTCAGGACCATGACACCGATTCATTTCTCGCGGCGTACGACAAGCGGACGGGGTCGGTCCTTTGGAAGACGGATCGGGCGGAGTTTCCTCGCAATTACTGCACGCCTTTGGTTTGGACGGTGAACGGAAAGAAGCAAATTATCATCGCGGCGACGTTGCGTGTGGTGGGTTACGACTTCGAGACCGGCAAGGAACTGTGGACCGTGCGCGGCATCTCGCGGATGGTGTCGATCAGTCCGCTGCTGACGGAATCGGGGACGCTGATCGCAGGTGGCTGGGCGGCGGGGGGCGAAGAGTCGGAGCGGATCTCGGTCGAGCCGTTCGCAATCATCAAGAAGGAGGTCGACAAGAACAACAACGGCACGTTCGAGAACGACGAACTCCCGAAGGGTGACATCAAGCAACGCTTCCCGCAGGTCGATCGCAACAAAGACGGTTCGATCACCGAAGCTGAATACGAGTACTTCCGTTCGCTGTTCGAGCAAGGGCAGAACTCGATCGTCGCGATCAAGCCGGGGGCGAACGGCGAGGCGACCGATTCGCACCTGCTCTGGAAGCAACGCAAGCTGGTCCCGTTCTGTTCGTCACCCGTCTCCTTCGGAGATTTCGTGTTCACGATCAAGGACGGCGGCATCTTTGCCTGCCTCGACGCAAAGACCGGCAAGCACGTCAAACAAGGCCGTGCCTCCGGAACCGACGAGTATTACAGCTCACCGGTCGCTGGAGACGGCAAGGTGTTTTTGATTGACGAAGAAGGAAGGCTGACGGTGCTCAGCGCCGACCGCGAATGTCGCACGCTGCACACGGCGGATTTCGGGGAGAAGGCGTTCGCGACACCGGCGCTCATCGACAACCGCATTTACCTGCGGACCAACGGGCATCTGTATTGCTTCGGTGAGTGACGTGGCCGACGCGTCTCGCGTCGGTCGGATGCGAGACGCATCCGCCACATCGCGGCGAAAAATCGCGTGAAACCTCGCGTTCCCACGTTCCGAGGTCACAGCTAGACTGCCAGCCTTGTGCGAATTCATGAACTTTTTGACATCGCGGGTCCGAAGGAGTTTCCGATGCGTGTTTTCACTTCCAAGTGGCCTTGGTTGACGGTCGCGGTACTGTCGGCAGGCGTGATCGTCGCGGGCGGCAACCTCACACAGGCGTGGCAGAATCAGAATTCTCGACCGCGTGCCAGTTCGACTCTGAAACTCGATGACGTGGACCCGGAGGAGAAAGTCGATCGCTCGATCGCAGGTCAAATCACGTTGCCAACCTGCTCCATCAAGTTGCGCTACAGCGTCATCTTGGCAAGTGACCGGCCCGGGCTGATCATGCACGTCGAACCGAACGAAGGTGATGAAGTTCGCAAGGATCAGGAACTCGTCTTTCTAAAGGACGATGCGCTCGCAGCACTCTACAACGTCGCCAAGTTGAAATCGGAAAACGACGTCAACAAGCGGTTCGCGGAAAAGTCTGCTGCCGTTGCCGAAGCCGAACTGAAACGAATGCTGGAGGCCAACCGTAAACTCCGTGATACGATTATCGCGACGGAAGTCGATCGTGCGCGGCTCAATTTTGAAAAAGGCATCTTGCAAGGTGAGCAAGCGGAACACGAACAGCATGTCGCCAAGCGAGAGATGGAAAAAGCCGCTGCGGAACTGAAGACCTGCCGCATCGAAGCACCTTGGGATGGCAAAGTTCGCAAAGTGCTCAAGCACAAAGGTGAGGCGGTGACTCAAGGCACGCCAATTCTGGAACTTGTGAGCACTCATATCGTGAAAGTCGAGGGATACCTGCCGGTCGAAGACCTGTGGAGTGTGAAGGTCGGTGATCCGGTCGAAGTCCGGTTGGATATTCCAGATCGGGATTTGGAAATCGAAAAGGAAGTCTTCTTCGGCAAGATCACATTCAAGGACTGGTCGGTCAGCCCGGTCACGCACGGTTGTCGCATGACCGCCGAGGTTCAGAATCCCGATGAGAAACTGATCGAAGGTTTGTACGCCAAGATGACGATCAAGCACGGCCGACGTGCCGCCGGCACTGCGAAGAAGTCCTCGTCCGCTGCGTCCGACATCAAGCAGACCGGTGGATCAAAATGACGAACGGACGTCAGTCGTCGTCCCTCGTTCCCAGCCGTTCCAACTTCCTCGAAGCTGACCGCTCATGTCGATCGCCGGTAATCCTGCTCAATCGTCGCTGACTCCGTCCAATCGACGGCCGATTCCCTTGCAGGTTCGCCCCGACTTGCGGATCGAGCGCATCGAGTACCAGGGCGTCGCCTACTGGGTCGTCAAAGAACCGGTCGGATTGAAGTACTACCGGTTGCAGACCGAGCAGCACGAAGTCCTGTTCCTGCTCGACGGCAAACGCAGCCTGGAAGAAGTCCGCGACGAGCTGCTCCGCATTCTGCCCACTGTGCGTCTGCAACTGAGCGACATCCAGCACCTGATCACCGACCTGCACGAGAAGGGTCTCGTTCACAGCAACCGCATGGGCCAAGGGGCCGCGCTGCTCAAGCAGAAGAAGGACAACTTCCGCAAAAAGGTGTGGCAGACGCTCCGCAGCCTGCTGTACCTGCGGCTGCCTGGCTGGGATCCGGAACGCACGCTGACGTTTCTCGACCCGCTGTTCGGCTGGCTGTTCAAGCCGTGGGGGCTGATCGTCATGACGCTGTTCTGCGTCGCCTCGTGGGTGATGCTGGGGACGCGCTTCAACGACTTCACCGACCAGATTCCTGAATTCCAGCAATTCTTCGGCTGGCCGAACATGATGTATCTGTGGATCACGCTGGCCGGCTGCAAGATTTGTCACGAGTTCGGTCACGGGCTGAGCTGCAAAGTCTACGGCGGCGAATGTCACGAAATGGGGGTGATGCTGCTGTGCTTCAGCCCCTGCTTGTACTGCGATGTCTCCGACAGTTGGACGCTGAAGAACAAGTGGAAGCGGATCATGATCGGCGCGGCCGGCATGTACATCGAAGCGATCATCTCCGGCTTCGCCATCTTCTTTTGGGCCTACACCGAAACCGGCCTGATGCACCACTTGTGCTTGAACATCTTCTTCGTGACCTCGATCACGACGGTGATCTTCAACGCGAATCCGTTGATGCGATTCGACGGTTATTACATGCTGGCCGACTTTCTGGAGATTCCGAATCTCCGTCCCAAAGCCGACAAGCAGATGCGCGAGAGTTTTGGGTGGTATTGCCTGGGCATTGAGGCGAAACCGGACCCGTTCATGCCGGAGACCGGCAAGTTTTGGTTCATCGTCTTTGCGGTCACGGCCAACATCTATCGAATTTTCGTGATGGCGGCGATTCTGACGTTTTTCTATACCGTGCTGAAGCCGTATGACTTGCAGAGCCTCGGGATCACGATGGCGGTGTTCTCGTTCGCCGGCATCATTTATTCGATGTTTCACAACGTTTATCAAATGGTCACTGCTCCAAGGATCGAACCCATGAGCCGCCCCAAAATCATCGCCACCTGCACGGTGCTCGTGACTGTCCTCGGCGTGGGACTGTTCGTGCCGATTCCCTGGCACGTCGAGGCGATGTTCATCGTCGAACCGCACGACGTGCAGCACGTCTATTCGACCACGCCTGGCTTCCTGCGCGAGCAATACGTCGCCGAAGGACAGCGAGTCGAAGAGGGCGATCCGCTCGTCGATCTGGAGAATCCCGAAAAAGACGACAAGCAGCGAGAGATGGTCGTGCAATACAAAGTGGTCATGGCCGAAATTCGCGTGCATCGAGCCACCGGCGCGATCGCCGAGGAAGAGATCGCCAAAGAGAAGTTGAGGACCGTCAAAGAGCAACTTGCCGAGTACGAGCATCAGCTCGCGCAGTTGAAGATCGACGCTCCCTGCACCGGTGTCGTTATCGCTCCGCCGTCCGCACCGGAACCCAAGGCCGACGAGAGCCGTCTGCAGCTCGCTGCCTGGCACGGCACGCCCTTGCAGTCCAGAAACCGCGACAGTTTTCTGGAAGAACGCACACACGTTTGCAGCATCGCGCCGGACAACAAGTTCCAAGCCACGCTACTGGTCGATCAAAAGGACCGCAACGACATCGAGATCGGAAGGGGAGTCGAATTGAAGTTGGACAGCTTGCCGGCCAAGACCTACGTCGGAAAGGTCGAAAAGATTTCCGACCGCAACTTGGAGTTCGTTCCACAACTGTTGTCCAACAAACTCGGCGGCGAAGTTCCGACCACGACCGACGAACAAGGCCGCGAACGGCTTGTCAGCGCCGCGTACCAAACGACGGTCTTGCTCGAAGAGGACATTCCGCTGCTCCGTTCCGGCATGCGCGGCCGCGCACGTTTCTCCGTCGGCCATCGTTCGACGTGGGAGTGGATTTGGCGATACATCAAAACGACGTTCCACTTCCGCCTGTGATTACGCGGGTGCCTGACTGTGCCGAATCCGGTAGCCCAAGCCCTTGTGGCCTGGATGATTCACGCCAACGCCGCAATCGACCGACCTACGAGGGGTCGGACTACCGTCAATCCGACTGTCGCACCCGATGCGTTTGATCGATCTTTAGATCCGTCAGTTCTTGCGTCGAACCATCTGGCCAGCGGATGTGGATTGCGTCGATCTGTTCGGCCTTGCCGAGACCGAACGTCACCGGCAATTCGACCTGCGAGAGATAGCTTCGCGTCGGCATGACTTGGCGGCGTTGAGTCACGTCTCCGCAGCGGAGTTCGACGACCGCTCCAATCGCATCGCGGTTGGATTTGCCGTTGCCGGTCAATTGAAGCCTGGCCCAATGGTGGCCCGATTTCTGATCGTTGCGGAGCAACCGCGGTGCTTGCCCGCTGTTGGCGATCAGCAAGTCGAGGTCGCCGTCGCCGTCGATGTCGGCATACGCCGCGCCGCGACCGACGCTGGGCTTCATAAAATCGCTGCCGCACTTGGCCAACGGGACCAACTCGAACTCAGTCCCGTGTTGGGGGCCGCAATTCCAAAACAGGTGCGGCGACTGCTCGTAATGCTGGCTCTCCTGAACCTTGTTGATTTCGATTTCCAGATGTCCGTTCGCGCTGAACAAATCTTGGCGGCTGTCGAGATCGAGGTCCGCGAAGAGCACTCCGAACTTCAGTTCCAGTCGCGAGCCTGGCCCCAGCCCGTTCGAGACCGCCTCGTCGCGAAATTGCAGATCGTTCGACTTGGTCACATACAGCGCGGTCATCTCGTTTGAGAAATTTCCGATCGCGATGCCCAGCGCGGAGCTATTGCGAAACCAGGCCGTGTCGATTCCCATCGCTCCGCGCGCGTTGCCGTCCAGGTCGAACGCCACTCCGGACAGCGCCCCGATCTCTTCAAACTTGCCGCCGAGGTTGTGCAGCAGAAAATTCTGCACCGTGTCATTGGCGATCACGACGTCCAATCGGCCATCGGCATCCAGGTCGGCGAAGGTGATGCCCAACGACTTGGCCGTCGGTTCTTTTGAGGCGGCATTCAGAACTTGGATGCCGGTCTCTTTGGAAACGTCGGAGAATTTTCCGTCGCCGTCGTTGCGATAGAGATACGGGAAGACGCCGTGAAACGGCTGGGGCCGTCCATAGCCTCGGCCACCGCCGATGAGCGTGAACTTCTGCGAGAGATCGCTCTCCTTGGACCATTCGATGTAGTTGGCGACGAACAAGTCGAGATCGCCGTCGTTGTCGTAGTCGAACCAACCGGCACCAGTGCTCCACTGCGAATCGCCGCCGCCGACCCCGGCGTCGCCAGTCACGTCGACGAACTTGCCACCGTCGTTGCAGAACAGCCGGTTCTGGCCGACCGCTGTGAAAAACAAATCCGTGTCGCCGTCGTTGTCGTAGTCTCCGCAAGCGACTCCCATGCCGTAAAAAGTCACGTCGAGTCCGACCTCTTTGGTCACGTCCGAAAATCGGCACTGCCCGTCGTTGCGATACACCGCCTGTGTCGGTCGCGGTCGATTCTTGGCGATGTCGCGCGGATCCCACGGCCAACGGCACGAGTTGACGAAGACGATATCCTGATCGCCATCGCCGTCGTAATCGCAGAACGCGCAGCCGCTGCCCATCGTTTCCGGCAGTAGCTTGTCGCCGAAGGCTCCGTTCTCGTGGACGAACTTGATGCCGGATT
Organism: Candidatus Kuenenia stuttgartensis; assembly: GCA_945861865.1. Taxonomy (GTDB): domain Bacteria; phylum Planctomycetota; class Planctomycetia; order Planctomycetales; family Planctomycetaceae; genus SXKJ01. Next base: position 45,172 of record CAMAWN010000013.1, read on the forward strand.
CGACCGTGATGTCGGTGAAGCGAATCTCCGGAGTTTCCATCTTCACGCGAGCGGGCGGAGGGGGCGGAGGGAGCGGAGGTGGAACGACGACCGCAACCGGTTTTCGCAAATACAAATACGCGGCTGCACCACCAACCGCTCCCAGAAAAACCAACACGATCAACGACCAATTGAGTGCCGTGGAGATGATCTTGTCGTCTCGTTCGAGCGTGTTGGGATCGATGTCGTGATTGTCTTGAGTCATGGACCGTTCCTCGGAAGACATCGGCGGAGGTAGTATTTGGCGTTTGGTTCAAGCCGCAAGCCGAGGCTTCAACCGAGCAGCCAGACCAACAAGCCTTTGGCGAGGTGCATACGATTCTCGGCCTGTTGGAAGACGATGCTGTGAGGGCCGTCGATAACCTCGTCGGTGACTTCTTTGCCTCGCCGAGCCGGCAGGTCGTGCATGAACAAACAGCCCTTGGGGGCTTTCGCCATCAACCGTGCGTTCACTTGATATGGGAAGAAAATACGGCTGCGTTTGTCGGCCTCGGATTCTTGGCCCATGCTGGCCCACACGTCGGTGTAGACGACATCGGCGTTCGCCATTGCCACGTTCAAGTCCACGGTTTGCTCGATGTCCGCCGACGGATATTCCAAGCGGATCGCCTGCAGTAGGCTTTCTTCCAGTTCAAAATCACGCGGAGCGCAGACGGTCATCGACATTCCCAGCATCGACGTGATCATCACCAGTGACGCGGCCACGTTGTTGCCGTCGCCGACAAAGACCAGCCGCTTGCCCTTCACGTCGCCCCACTTCTCTTGCAACGTGAGGATGTCCGTCAGGGCTTGGCACGGATGATCGTCGTCCGACAGCCCGTTGATGACCGGGCAGCGTGAATGCGACGCAAAATCCTCGATCAGTTTCTGCGAGAACGTGCGCAACACGACCGCATCGGAATAACCGCTGATGACGCGGGCGACATCGGCCAACGATTCCCGGCCGCTGAGTCCCGCATCCTGACCGCTCAAAAAATTACCGGTTCCGCCGAGCTGCGCCATTGCGGCGTCGAAGCTGACGCGCGTCCGCAACGACGGCTTCTCGAAGACTTGCGTCAGGTAGCAACCTTGCAGCAGAGCCGGTCGCTCGCCGCGCTTCCAACCGGCTTTCAGTTCGTGCGACTTCGCCAGGATCGCGTGGACATCGTCCACGGACAGATTCAACAGGGATGTGAGATGTTTCATGGTCAGTTCTTCGCAGACCGGTTTTGCCAACCGTCCGACAGATTACGCTTCGTTGGCCATCTCGCGCAACACGTCCGCGAGCACGTCGCAGCCTTCGTCGACTTGTTCGGGCGTGACGTTCAGCGGCGGCAGCAGTCGGACAACGGTGTCGTGAGTGGCATTGATCAGCAGGCCCCGTTCCATGCACTTGGCGACAGCCGGCGTGGAGGGAATACTCAGTTCGAGGCCGATCATCATTCCGCGAATCCGCAGTTGTGAGATGATCGGCAGTTCGGCCTTGAGCTTCTCCAGGTGCGAACGGAAGCGGGCGGACATCGCTTGGCAGTTCGCCAGCAAGCCGTCCTCTTCAATGGTTTGAATCGTGGCGATGCCCGCCGCCATCGCCAGCGGATTACCGCCGAACGTGCTGGCGTGCATGCCGGGACGCAGATCGGGAGCAAGCTCGTTCTTGCAGAGGATCGCTCCGGCCGCGACTCCGCCCGCCAGTCCCTTGGCCAGCGAAATGATGTCGGGCTGAACGCCGAATTGTTGGTAGCCGTACCAAGTGCCGGTGCGGCCCATACAGGTTTGCACTTCATCGAAGATCAGCAAGCAGCCGTTCTCATCGGCCAGCCGTCGCAGTCCTTGCAGATAGCCTTCGATGGGCAGGTTGATGCCCCCTTCGCCTTGCACCGGCTCAATCAAAATCGCACACGTTTCGCGATCCAGCAGTTTTGCGACCGCGTCGAGATCGTTGTGCGGCGCGTATCGAAATCCCGCCAGCAGCGGGCCGAGGCCTTCGTGGTACTTCGGCTGAGCCGTCGCCGTGACCGTGGCAAACGTGCGGCCGTGAAAACTATTCTCGAAGCTGATGACTTTGTATCGCCCGTCGCGCGCGTGCAACCGAGCCAGCTTGATCGCCGCCTCATTCGCCTCCGCGCCGCTGTTGCAGAAGAACGCTTTGCCGAAGCCGCGTGTCGAGAGCATCTCGGCGAAGTTCCCTTGAGCCTCGGTGTACCAGGTGTTCGGAATGTGAATCAGCTTCGTGACCTGTTCCTGAATCGCGCGAACGACTCGTGGCGGACAGTAGCCGAGAATGTTGCAGCCCCAGCCGGGAAACAGGTCGAGGTAGCGTTTCCCCTCGGCGTCCCAAACGTACGAGCCTTCGCCGCGCACCAGACTGATCGGATAGCGGCGATAGTTCGGGATCACGAACTTCTCGAACTGTTCGATGGTCTGAGCACTGCTTCGAGTCGCTGCGGCGTCCACGGGAAACTCCTTCGGGTTCAAAATTCCTCCGCAGATTCTCGCAGAGGGAAAACAAAACACTCACCAACAGAAAAACCAATGGCGGATGGCGAGCACTTCCACCCAAGCTACAACACGATCTCCGTGCCCACGCCCGTGTCGGAGTAAATCTCCAACAGCACGGAGTGCGGCATGCGTCCATCGACGACGTGGACTTTGCCGACACCGGATTGCAGCGCTTCCAACGCCGCTTCGACCTTGGGCACCATTCCGGCGTCGATGATGCCGTCGCGGATCAGTTCGCGACAACGCGCCGCCGTCAGGTGTGATTGCAACGTCGCCGGATTGTGCCGATCCAAAAAGATGCCCGGCACGTCGCTGACGAAGACCAATTTCTCGGACTTCAAAATCCGCGCGATCGCCGCTGCGGCCGTGTCGGCATTGACGTTGAGCATCTGCCCGGAGGCGTCGACCGCGACCGACGGAACCACCGGAATGATTCCCGCCGAGCAGACGTCTTCGAGAAACCCGCGATCGATGTCGATCACCTCGCCGACAAAGCCGAGATCGACCGGGCCTTCGCGGCTCGGCAATTCGAGCTTCTTGCCGATCAGGCAATTCTGAGTCCGATAGCTCAGGCCGATCGCGCTCCCGCCTTGCTGACGAATCTCGTTGACGAGTCCGCCGCAGATGTCTCCCGCCAGCACCTGAGCCACAATGTCCAACGTTGCAGCGTCGGTGTATCGTCGTCCCTGCACTTTACGCGGCACGATGCCCGCCGCCGCCATCGCCTTGTCGATGTCTTTGCCGCCACCATGCACCAAGATCGGCCGCAGACCGACCGATTGCAGGAAGATCACATCCGTCAGGAAGCTGCGCACGGCCTCGTGTTCGTCGAGCGCGCTGCCTCCCAATTTGATGACGACGTGCTTGCCCCGGAACCGGCGAATCCAAGCCAGTGCCTCGATGAGCACATTCGCTTTTCGGATCGCTTCGTCCACGGAAAACCTCTGCAATTAGCTCGGGGAAAGCGAGCGATTGTATGAGCCCCCCAACGAGTGTCAATCAGCCGCGCCGACATCGTTTAGGGCCACAGCGACAGCACTGAGTCCACGTCGGCGAAGTCCGCAAAGAGGTGATCCGGTTCGGACTGCCTGAGTTCCTCCATCGAATACATGCCAGTGCCGACGGCAATGACGCGCGCCCCGATGGCTCGACCACAGCGGACATCGGCCGGCGTGTCGCCAATCACCCACAACTTCTCGCGATTGATTGTCTGCGGGGCGTGATGCTCGGCTGCGGCCGTGAGTGCCTGACGAGCGACGTCGTCGCGGTCGGCGTGATCGTCTCCGAACCCGCCGAATGCAAAATGCTCGGCCAAGCCGTAGTGTCGCAGCTTTTGCCAGGCTGCTTCGCGATAATTGCCGGTGAGCAATCCTAGCCGCACATCGTCTCGACCACTCAGCCGCACAAGCAACTCGCGCACTCCGGGATAGACGCCTCCTTGTCGGCTGGCCAATTCGTCCGGCAGCACTCGCAGATACGCCTCCTGCAATCGAGCGAGCGTTGAGTCGGAATCCTCCAACCCGTGAAACCGAATCAGATCGCGGCCAATCCCACGATCAGTTCGTCCTGCCGTCGGAATGCCGTCCGTCGGAGCCGTGATGCCGAAGGCAAGTTTCAACGCGAACTCAATGCCCCCCTGCCCCGCGCCTCCGGAGTGCAACAGTGTTCCGTCGATGTCGAAAAGAATGACGTGCATGGGATTCTGGTCCGTCTCCGAAATTAGTGAGCCATCAAAGAGAGTAGCTCAAACACCAAGTTCGCAGCCAAGATGGCGGTGATGTTCTGCGAGTCGAACGGCGGAGCGACTTCCACCAAATCGGCTCCGACAAGTTTCAGATCGGTGAGGCCACGCAGCAACTGCAACATTTGATGACTGGTGAAGCCACCGACTTCGGGAGTGCCGGTACCGGGGGCGAAGGCCGGATCGACGGCGTCGATGTCGAGCGTGACATACAGCGGACGCGGACCAACTCGTTGCTGGATTTCAGCGAGAACATTCCGAATGCCAAGGTCGGTAGCTTCGTCAAACGCGATGAGCCGAGCACCGAGTTGCCGAGCATCGGCATAGTCCTGTGGGCCGGCCGTTGGGCCTCGAATGCCGATCTGTAAATACGCGGCAGTATCAATCAAGCCCTCTTCGAGAGCTCGTCGAAACGGAGTTCCGTGGCTGTATTTGAACGACGGATATTCCTCGTCCCATGTATCGGGATGCGCGTCGAAGTGAACGACGGCGAGCGGTCCGTGGCGTTTGTGATGTGCTCGCAGCAGCGGCAGGCTGATCGAATGATCGCCGCCCAAACTGATGAGCCGCGAGCCCGATTCCAAAATTGTCGCGGCAGTTTGTTCGATCGCTCGATGCGTGGCGACGATGTCCACCGGGATGACATCGACGTCACCGTAATCGACGACGTTGAGCACCTCAAACGGTGCGACTTGCTGCGCGTTGTTGTAACCCCAGAGCAGCAGTGATTGCTCGCGAATGGAGCGTGGCCCAAAGCGTGCTCCACTGCGATACGACGTCGAGCTGTCATATGGCACGCCGAGAATCGCGACGTCCACGCCCGACAACTCGCGCGTGTGCAGTCGTCGGCCGAAGGTGCAAATCCCTTGGTACGGTTGAGCGGAAAACGGTGAACCGGTCGTAGCCATGACGATCACTCCAAATACGTCGAACCGTTCACGGCCAGTTCGTACTGCTTGACTGCCTCGTCGGCGCGGGCTTGATCGATTCGGCCAGCAGCGGCTTGAGCAGCGATCTGGCGTTGGAAGTTACCCAGGCATTGCTGTTTGTCGTACTTCGCAAAGCTGAGCATGTCGGCCACTCGGCTGCCCACGATAATTTTCGTGATGTGATAACGACCATCCGTGTCGATCACGATTTGGGCCTCGGTCGGATGTCCGAAGAGGTTGTGGTGACTCCCCATCACCTCTTGGTACGCACCGGTTAAAAACAGCGCGACGAAGTACGGCTGGTCGTCGAATTTGTGCAACTCCAAAACTTGTTTGACGTCCTTCAAGTCCACGAATCGGTCGATGCAGCCGTCGGAGTCGCAGGTCACATCGACCAGTGTCGCGAAATCCGTCGGTCGTTCGTTGAGCCGATGAATCGGCATGATCGGGAACAGTTGGTTGATTGCCCACGAGTCGGGAGCCGACCGAAAGACCGAGAAGTTGCAGAGATATTTCGTCGCGAGAATGCGTTTGAGTTCGTCGAACTCCGGCTCATCGGTCTCGGCCTGATGAGCGAGTTGCGAGGCTTTCGCGCAGATTTCCCAGAACAGCACCTCACCCTTGGCGCGATCTTCGAGACTGACAAGTCCGAGATTGAACTGCGTGTGGAGTTCGTCTTTTTGATCGAGCGCGTCGTGGTAATACTCGCGATAGTTTTTGATGCTGACGCCGTCGAGCAGAGACTTGAGTTCGTAGATGACCTGTGGATCGTCGTCATCGACGGCGACGGTCGGGATGTCCTCGGCAAAAGTCTCGATCTCGTCTCGAATCTCCGCGACGAACAGCGTGTGATACGCGGTCATCACTCGGCCGCTTTCGGTGACCAAATGCGGATGCGGCACCTGCTCATCGTCGCAGACGGTCTTGATCGTGTAGACGACATTGTTGGCGAACTCTTCGACCGAGTAATTCACCGAGCCGTCGAACGTCGTCTTCGAGCCGTCGTAATCGACTCCCAACCCACCGCCGATGTCGAGGTATTCGACCGCCACTCGCATCTGCCGAATCTTGGCGTACACGCGAGCCGCCTCCTTCATCGCGTTCTTCACTCGTTTGACGTCGGTGATCTGAGAGCCGATGTGAAAGTGCAGCAGCTTCAGCGAGTCAATCTTGCCGGCCGCTTGCAGGAGGTGGACGCACTCTAAAATCTCCGATGTCGTCAGCCCGAACTTTGCCGACTCACCCCCCGACGAGGCCCACTTGCCGGAGCCTTTCGAGTACAGCTTGGCTCGTAGTCCGATCCACGGCAGCTCACCGGTTTCGTCGGCGACCTTCAACGCCATTTTTAACTCATTCAGCTTCTCAACAACGATGACCACGCGCTTGCCAGCTTGAACGCCGAGTGACGCCAGCCGCAAAAAGGTCTCGTCTTTGAACCCGTTACAGACCATCAAACTGTCGGCTGGCTGTTCGAGCGACAGCGCGGCGTACAACTCCGCCTTCGAACCGCACTCGACGCCGACGCTCTGCGTCCGACCCTCGCGGAGGAATTCTTCGACGACCTCGCGTCGCGGATTCACCTTCATCGGGAAGACAGGGAAGTGCCCGCCAGTAAACTCGAACTGTTTCGCGGCTGACTCGTAAGCCAAGCACAACCGCTGAAGCTGAGCCGCCAGAATTTGTGGAAACCTCAGCACAAACGGCGGCGCGAGTTTTCGTCTGTCGATCAATTCGCGCACAAGTTCGTAGACGTCGGCCACGCGAGCATCCCCGTTGGCCGGATGAACGGCAAGATGCCCGTCTCGATTGATCGAGAAATAACCGGCCCCCCAATTTTCGATGCCGTAAATCCGCAGGACGTCGTCCAACGTGGCTGAATTCATGCCGCGATCCTTCATGTGGTCATCAGCCGGAACGCGCTAGTGTCCGGTTTGCAAATTTGTCGGGAACCGGACGTCAGCGCGTTCCGGCTGATCCGTGCTCCAAACTCAAGCTCAGTGGCATTGGCCGCGCCGCTCACGTTAGCCCAACGCTCAATCCTTCGCGAGGTAGGCAAACAGGTCGCGCAGTTCTTGGGGCTTCAGTTGGCGATACAGATCGTCTGGCATCAGCGACACCGGCGACTCGCGGAGTTCTTCGATGTCCGCAATGGCGAGCGTGGTTCGTTCGTTCTTGGCATTGGCAATCGTCAGCCCAGCGTCAGTTCGTTCGACGATCAACCCATTGAGCACTCGGCCGTCTCGCATCTGGACGATGTGACTGAGAAACTCCTTGCGGATGACGACGTTGGGATCGACCAAGCTGATCAGTAGATAATCGCGATCCTTGCGATTGGCCGTCGTGAGATCGGGGCCGAGCTTTGTTCCCTCGCCAAAAATCTGATGACACGCGGCGCAGTGCTTCTTGTAGATCGTCTTGCCGGCGTCAATGTTGCCTCCGGCCGCGCGGAGATCGTTGTTGAGTCGCCGTACTTCAGCCAGCTTCTCCTGGCGAGTCGCTGCACCGAACTTGCCCCAATGCTTCGTGACCAGCGTGTCGAGGTCCGTGTCCTCGAATAGTGCGACGCGGCGGACTTGGTCGGGCGCGATGTCTGTCGGCTTGAGTCCACCGCGATCCACCAACTTCAGCAACGCTGATGCCGATGGCTTCCGACTCAGCAATAGGTCGATAGTCTGAGTCTTCAGCTTCTCCGGAAACTCCTGAAACTCCGCCAGCAATCGCGATGTGATCTCCTTACTGCCGAGCCGTGACACCGTCGCGAATGCGGCCAACCGAACTGACTCCGGCTCGCTCGACATGACAATCAATCGTAAGAACGGCTCGACGGAATCCGGTTCAACCGCGTCGGCGAGCAACCCCAAAAGTGCGACACGACGGCTCGTATTCGTTTGTGAATTCAGAATCTCCCTCAGTGTTCGCGAGTAGGCGGCTGGCTCTCTCAGCGCCAACGCGAATGCGAGCAACGAGTCGTCGTCCGGCTTCACGCTCCATCGAGCCAAAACGTGCGCAGCCAGTCCGGACGACAACGCCGCAGGGTCCATCGGCGACAATCGCGGAGCTGCCCGCCAACCGGCAAAAAGAGCTTCGTACAAGTGGTCCCGATCATTGTCGTTCGGAGCGGTTTGGATCAGTCTTAGGCAGGATTCGTGATCAGCGGGAGTTCCCCTGGCGGCGTAACGCCGCATCAGACGCGGCAACAACGTCTCGTGACCGAGCTTCGATTTCCACAATGATGGCCGGATGAATCGCTTCATGACTTCATCTCGGCCGCTGATGCTGTGCCGTTCGACGGCCCACCACCACAGCAGCGGCACGAACGGATCAGCGTTGTCGATGTCCCGATTGATGTTTGCGTTGATGATCGGCAGCGCCTGATGCGCCGGCAGTCGCGCGGCGGTGCAAGCGAGTTGCTGACGCACATGGACCGACGGATCTTGCTCGGCGAAGTCGTCCAACCGATGAGCCATCTCGGTCGAGACCGCCTTCTTCGGATCGCCGATCAATCGTACCGTCCACATCCGGACGGCGGCATGTGGACTGTCGAGCAACTTGAAAGCGATTGCCTCGTCAAAGCCGTCACAAACATTGAGAGTCCAAAACGCTTCGAGCGCTGTGGCTTCGTCGGTGTCGTTCAGCGCGGCCTGTCGCAGTCGTTCAACACTCGTCCGAAGCATCCGCGAGGGGTCGTTCTTTGGTTTGCCCGCCGGAGGACCACTCGCTTGCGCGTCGTGCTGGTCTGCGGCGCGGCGAGCCAATTCTTGTCGCGCGTGCCGTATGTGCCACTGACTGCGATGCGAATGCAGCTTCAACAACTCGTCGTTCGACAACTTCGCGAAGTCGATCGGCGCGGCGAGCTTTGCTCCCTTCGCGGCAATCCGGTAGATGCGACCGTTCGAGCGATCCCAATCGGCATCGGGATCGGGATGCGCCGTCCGCGAGTCGTGCCAATCGGAAACGTAGATCGCCCCGTCCGGTCCCATCGTCACGTCGGTCGGAGCAAACCACGAATCGTTCGCGACCAGCAACTCGCCGCCGTGAGCGGTCTGAAACGTCGAGCCACGCGATTCGATGTCATGCCAATAGGCGCCGTGGCCGAGCAAATCACCCGCGATGTATTTTCCTCGGAACGACTCAGGAAACGAGTCCCCTTGATAGACGATGCCGCCGACCGTCACATGCCCGCCGCGAAAGTTCTTGTGCGGCGCGTGATCGAAGAAGCCGTAAGAGTGCGGGTTGTGCAACGCTCCGTGTTTGGCGAACGCCTTCACGAGATAGCCACCTTGCACGCCGTGCAGCAGCACATGCCCGCCGTAGTTCGTGCTGTAGAGCAGGTTGCCAACGCGATCGAAGTCCAAGCCCCACGAGTTGCCGCCTCCTTCGCAGAAGAGTTCAAACTCGCGCGTCGGCGGGTGATACCGCCACACGCCTTGTTGGAACTCGATGCCACGCACGTTCGCGGTCACGGTGCTCCCTTGGCAGCCGTAGAGCCAACCGTCCGGCCCAAACGTCAGCGAGTTCGCAACACTGTGAGCGTCGTCCATGCCGAAGCCGCTGAGCAGCACTTCAGGATCGCCATCTGGCACGTCATCGCGATTGCGGTCGGGATAAAACAACAAGTACGGCACGTTGAGCACAAACACGCCACCGTGTCCGAACGCGATTCCAGTTGTGAGGTTCAAGCCGTCAACGAAACTCTTCCCGCGATCCATGCGTCCGTCACCGTCGGCGTCTTCGAGGATCGTGATTCGATCCGCCCCGCGCGGCCCCTTCGGAGGCGGCTCTGGCACTCGGTCGTATTTCGTCCGCGAGAACCGATCGACTTGTACTCGCTTCAACCCCGCCGGGTTCGGGTACTGCAAATACTGAATGACCCACAGGCGGCCTCGGTCGTCGAACTCAATCGCGACCGGCTGCCGCACGAGTGGCTCGCTGGCGACGACACTGACCTCGAAGCCGTCGGCGACGTTCATCCGCTTGATGGCTTCCTCCGGCGAGAAGCCCTGGCCGAATGACGTTGTCGCGAGATGCGTCAGCAGGCCGATGGTAATGACGCAAATTCTGTGAGCCGTTCGGGGCATTGGAGCCTCCAAATCGAAAGGCGCGTGCCAAATGGAGGATGGGTACTCTTGCCCGTCCTGCGGTTCACGAAAAAAGGACGGGCAAGAGTGCCCGTCCTCCAAATTGCCTGGCAGGTTGAAAACCTGCCCCACGTTACGGGAGCGCGATCGTTCGCAGCTCAAACGCATTGGTGACGATCACGGCGTGAGTGCTGTTCAACTTGTCGAGCTGTACGACCCCTTCGAGTTCCTTGATTGTCTCGTAAGTTTGGCCGGCCGTGTCGTTCACCTTCGACGTGATGCCGGGATTCTTGGTGATGCCATCGGTCGTGATCTTCATCACTCCGCGAGCGCTGTTGGACATCAACAGAAAATCCTTGCCGTCCTTCGTGTAGACGATCATGTCGAGCGGCTGGTTGCGGTTGCCGAGTTCGGCGACCGTCGTGCCGCGAGTCTTCTCGCCCGGCTTCAAGCTATTGACCGGGAACTTCACGAGCGGCGTGCAGGTGAAGCCGGCCAGCAGGCTCGCTTCGCCGTCAATGTTGATCGGCAGAAACGTGCGGACAACGGCGTTGTCTTCCAGCTTGCCGTGAGCACCGTGATAGATTTCAACGCTCGTGCCGGCGTTCGCATCCGTGAACGGGAACGGAATCTCGCGCACGTTGGAGGGCGATCCGCCCGCCACGCCGGAGACGTAAACTTTTCCTTCGGCATACGCGAGGTCGGTGATGGATTGGGCACGCAGGTTGGCCGGTCCGCGCTTCGTCGCGACTTCTTTGTCTTCCGGAGCGTTCGGCAACTCGACCTTCTGGAACGCCACCTTCGCCAAGCTGACTTGGCTGAGCTTGCCATCGGCCGCAACCTTCACGACCGCCGCACTGCCCGCCTTCGAGACCGACAAGAAGACATTGCCCGTCAGCGGATTCACGGCCAGATCGTTGATCGTGATCTTGTCGGCATTCACACCGAGCGTCTCGGCGATTTTCGCATTCAGGCCAGAGACGTTGAGCTGCACCTTGCTTGGATT
>CAMAWN010000014.1 GCA_945861865.1 Candidatus Kuenenia stuttgartensis
GCCCGCTGCTCGACCGTCCGCGTCAGCTTCTCCACCAACGCTTCCAGCTCGCCAACGCGCCGTCGCAACCCTTCGACTTCTTCCATGATGCCCGGAGATTACATTCCCCACGAACAGGGCGCAAGTTCGGTCACGCGGTAATCAATCACGTCTGGAGATTCCCGGTTGATTGGCAGTTCTTCATTCGAGCCGCCGCATTCGGTAACAAGCCGTCCGATTGGGAGAATAGAACTCCAATGGAGATTGAATCCAATAGGGCGGCGATATGATGCTTGCCGAGAAATGTCTTGGCCGATCAAATCAACAGCATCAGTCACCACTAAAATCCTCAACCGTGACACTCAAAAGGCTAGATGATGGCTTTGACGTGCATCGACTGCGGAGTACGCATCGAGTTGCCGGTGCGGGATCGGACGTCCTCTCGTCGATCGAACAAGCACGGCCACGCGCTTCACCGGACGAACCACTCTGGCGGGAGGCACCGGGAACGACACACTCACCGGAGGCACTGCCGACGATATTCTAACCGGAGGTTTGGGAAACGATTCGCTCATCACCACTGCTCCAACGACTCGCGGTTCGCGTCGGTGTGAGCGGCCAATTCGCTGGTCGGTGGAGACTTACGCCCGGACTTCCGCAGAGCTGCCAGTCCAACGCTCCCAGAGGCACTGACCTCGCGTTGCACGGTCCAGCACGCCACAACGTCATGGTGAGCCTCGGCTACCACAAGTAGTCGCCGGCTTGCGGTGACGCCAAGATGCGAGAGCCTGATCGCTCGGATGGAGTGATCGGGCTCTTTTCGTAGGCACAGGCGTCTCGCCTGTGCCTTGGGCGGTGCCGACAGGCGAGACGCCTGTCGCTATGAGTGGCGGCTTGAACCGAATTTCCGCATGGTGGTGAAAAACTCGAATCCCGTCGGGCATATCGCACTTCTTGCCGATTGGTGTTGACCGATTTCGCGATCTGTGCCACAACCGCCATCCCATTCGGATTCCGCTTGAGCATCGGCCTCCTATCCCACCTCTGGCCGAGACTTGGCGGTTCAACTTTCCTCTCTTTCCGCAGGTCTTACCGTGAATACCTCATTGGTTTTCTGTGTGCTCGCGTTGTCGAGTTCCTGGACTCCACCCTCCGCTCCGGACCTTGATCCGTCCGCAGTTTTTCGTCGAGCTGAGCCAAGTGGATTGTTCGAGGCGGCTGCTCTGAAGAGCACCGTAATCCGCGCGCAAAGCCCGCCGTTGCAACTGGCCGACGGGCCGATTCGGCCGTCGTTCCCCCCAACCTTTTCGAACCCCGCGAGATCGACTCCGGTCAATCCGACACCGTCGTACTCAGCTCCAACCGATTCGGCACCGTACGAAGAGCCGTTGCCGAATCAGTCAGCTCCAATGTTCATGCAGCCAAGTCCCAGCGGTACGCCGTACATGACCGCGCCTCCGCCGGGCATTTCGACGTGGGGTGCCAATGGACCGCAGCCGTATCGTTTGGGCTATTCGTTGTGGGCCGACATCGGCTGGTTGCCGAATCGTCCCACGAATATTCCGGGGGGAGGCAAGTTCTCGGTCTTTGAAGCCAACATCGGATTGAATCACACGATCCCGGCATGGTGGTCGCCGTGGCTGTTCTCGTTGGAGCACCAGATCGGCTACCGCAGTTGGAGCGGACCACTCTCGAATGATCCCACGTTTACTCCCGCTTCCCCCGGACCTTCCTCCACGCCAGCCACCGTGACGGGGCCAGACCGTGTTGATTTACCGGCCAGTGTGTATCGGCTGGGTTGGGATTTTCGCTTCGAGACACCGCTGAACAGCCAGTTCGCGCCGTTCGCGTTGACGCTGGCGTTCAATCCCTCGATCAACACGGACTTCCACCAGACATTGACCCGCGAGGCCTACAATTTCGATGGCCGCGGCATTCTGGTTTGGCAACTCGATCCTCACTTCCGCGTCGCGTTGGGAGTGGAATTCTGGGATCGAGTGCATGATCGCGTCATTCCGCATGCTGGCTTTGTGTGGCAGCCAGACGACCGTTGGGAATTCAATATCATGTGGCCGAAGTCACGCATCCAATACTACTGCGGCAACTACATGGGCGAGGACGTCTGGCTGTACGTCAACGGCGAGTATCATATCGAGTCTTACCAGATCGGTTCCTCGACCTTCGTCGAGGACACACCTGTACCACGTCCTCCAACAGGCGGCATGGTGGTGAGCCGCACGGATCAGGTCGAACTGGAGGACTACCGCATCTTAATCGGCCTGCGGAAAAGCAACCCGATCATGTCGGGCTTCATCGAAGGTGGGTGGGTCTTTGGGCGCCGTGTCGATCAGCGATTCGGTCCCGACTTCCACGTCAGCTCCGGTTTCATCGGTCGCATTGGCATTCGGTTCTGACCTCTGATTTCTGTTTCCACGCCATGTCCGCCCCCGTTGCAATCATTTTGGCTGCTGGCAAAGGAACTCGGATGAAGTCCGAGTTGCCGAAGGTCATGCACTTGGCCTGTGGTCGTCCGATGGTGGAGCATGTGTTGGCCGCAACTCGCTCGGCTGGTGTCAAACGGCTGGTTGTCGTTGTCGGGTATCAAGCGGAAATGGTTCGTGACGGACTTGTTCGTCATCGCGACGTTGAATTCGCGCTGCAAACCGAACAAAAAGGAACTGGCCATGCCGTGATGATGTGCGCGGAGCAACTCGCAAATCACGATGGCCCCGTTCTGATCCTCGCGGGAGACACGCCGTTGTTGCGAGGCGAATCGCTCGATGCGTTGCTCGCTGAGTTACGCGACCAGCAGACGGCTTGTGTCATCGGGACAGCAATTACTGAAAACAACTTCGGACTCGGCCGTGTCGTGCGGTCTTCAGCCGGCGACTTCGTACGAATCGTCGAGCAAAAGGAGACGACCCCCGAAGAGGCTGCGATTCGCGAGATCAACACCGGCTGCTACGCCTTCGAGAGTCGCTTGCTGTTTCAGGCACTCACGCAAATCCGACCGAACAACAGCCAAGGCGAGTACTACCTGACCGACGTTCCAGCAATTCTCAAAGCCAGCGGCCATCGCGTGATTGCCTCGCCGAAGTTGACGATCGAAGAAGCGTTGGGCGTCAACACACCGGAACAGCTTGCGGATGTCGAATCGATTCTGCGCGATCGGTCGCTGAAATCGTGAGATTTCGGACATCGATTGCGCAAGGTCCGAAGTTTCAGGACTTCGGCTACAGAAAATTTAATCGTTTGCAATTCGCAGCAACACTTTGCCTGCTCGTCCCGGTGCCTCCGTCGCTCGAACGGCGTCGCTGACGCGATCCAATGAGAACACCTCGCCGATCTGTGAGGTCAGCACGCCCTCTTGAATTAGCCCCGACACGGTGCGGATCAGCTTCAGTTTGGCGATCAAACTGAGCTGCGGCAGCCACCTAGCCAACCAGAAGCCGGCGATCGACGCTCCAGGAGTCATCAAGTCGCGCGGCGAAAAGCTGAGCGGTTCCGGCGACAGAGTTCCGTAAACCAACATCCGGCCACCCGGAGCCAGACACTTCACGACGGCCGAGCCAGTCGCGCCTCCGACCGGGTCAATCGCGAATCGCACGCCGCGCTTGCCGGTGACGAGATGCACTTCGTTCTGCAGATCGTCAGCGGATTGTTGTGCAGGATCGAACACAACGACCCCGTCTGCGCCGAGGGACTTCAATGCCTCCGCCTGCTCCGCGCGACGCACGATGTTCAACGTCTTGAAGCCGAATCGTTGACCCAGCCGCACGACCATCTTACCGAGTTCCGACGCGGCCGCCGTCTGTAACAACCAGTCGCCAGACCGAACCGCCAGCACTCGCTGAGTCATCGCGAATGCGGTTGTCGGGTTCACAAAAAACGTCGCGCCTTGCTCGGACGGCAGCGATTTCGGCAGCGGCACCGCTTGTTTGGCGAGCGTCGTCGTCCGTTCCTGCCAATTGCCGTTGATCCCGTTGAGCAAAGCGACTCGTTTGCCAACCAGCAGCTTGCCGAGCAATCCACCGCCACTCGCTTCGACGATGCCAACCCCTTCGTAGCCCGGCGTGCAGGGCAGTTTCGGCTGCTTGCCGTAGACGCCGCGCACCGTCATCAAGTCCGACGGGTTGACCGGGCTGAGCAGCATTCGCACGAGAACCTCGCCGGGCTTCGGTTGCGGCGGTTCGATGTCTCGCAGTTGCAGCACGTCCGCAGGCTCACCGAACTGGTCGAATTGCACGGATTTCATCACAGACTTTCAGAGGCAACTCGAAATGGAACGCATTGCCGGAATCTTCGGGTGGGCCTGGCCCACCAATCGCAATGTCTTGTGGTGAGCGATGTCCACCCTACTCCAGACGCACAGTGTCTCAGTCGTGTGGTTTCTTTTTTTTCTCGATCTTGCTGGACGAGTCATCCTTCTTCCGAGGTCGGAAGAATTTCATGGACTGCAACACGACCATCTTTCGCCGAGCGATCCGCACGCCGAACGTGATCAGCCAATTCTTCCAACCGGGAATCACGAATTGCTTGCGTCGTTCCAGAGCTTTGAGTGCCGCTTTGACGACTTGTTCCGGAGTCGAGAACTTATGTTTCTTCAACCAGCCGGGCACATTGGCGACATCGAAGAAATCGGTCTGCGTCGTCCCCGGGCAGAGGGCTGTGACGGTCACGCCACGATCGCGGCATTCGGCCCACAACGCTTCGCTGAAATGCAGCACAAAGGCTTTGCTCGCCGAATAGGTCGGCATGTATGCCACCGGCTGAAAGCCCGCGACCGAGGAGACGTTGATGATGCCGCCGTGGCCGCGTTCCAGCATGGCGGGGAGCAAGCGATAGGTCAGCTCGGTCATCGAGGCGACGTTGAGCTGCACGAGATCCCGCATCCGCGACTGCTCAGTTTCGTCGATCGTCCCGACCCAGCCGAAGCCGGCATTGTTGACCAGCAGCTCAATTTGAATTTCCTTCTCGGCGATCGACTCGCACAGCCGCTGAGGTTCGGCGGTGTCAATGAGGTCGGCGATGATGATCTCGGTCTTCGTGCCGTGCCGAGTGTGCAACTCGTCGGCCAATTTTTCGAGCAGCTCTTTCCGCCGAGCTGTCAGCACCAAGTGCATGCCGTGAGCCGCGAGCCGGCGAGCAAACTCGGCCCCGATGCCGGAGGAAGCTCCGGTGATCAGTGCCCAGCGATCAGCGTACGCGTCGAGCACGTTGGTCGGTCCTCATCCAAAGCTGTAAAACTCGTTGCCCCGGCGGATATGTGGGTCAGATCGTAACACAACACCCTCGAAAGAAAAGTCGCCGCGCCGCTTCCAGCGAGCTTGCCGCCCGCAGAGTTTCGCTATGCTGCGCCATCGTGTCGTAGCACAGGCGTCTCGCCGATGGTTCGGAAGTCCAGACAGACGAGCTACGAAAGGAATCCTTTATGTCCGTCCGCAGTCTCACTCGCGAAGAAGTCCGCGCCGTCGATCGCCGCGCGATCGACGAGTTCGGCATGACGGGCCTCGTACTGATGGAGAACGCCGGCCGAGGCGCGGCGGAACAACTGATGGCACTCGGCATCGACGGATCGGTCATCGTCTGCGCCGGAAAAGGAAACAACGGCGGTGACGGATTCGTGATCGCGCGGCATCTCGAACTGCTCGGCGGCGACGTGCGAGTGCTGCTCTTCGCCAACCCTTCTGATCTGTCTGGCGACGCTGCCGCGAATTGGCGAATCCTTGAAGCCGCCGAGACGCCGCGCGTTGTCTTCGGTCGTCAACCCGCGCTCTCCGACATTGACCACGCTCTGAGCCACGCCGATTGGATCGTCGATGCGCTGCTGGGTACCGGCACGGTCGGCGAAGTCCGAGAGCCGTATCGCACTGCGATCATGGCGATCAATCGCTCCGCCCGCAAAGTCTTCGCCGTCGATCTGCCGTCAGGTCTCGACTGCGATACCAGTGTGCCGATTGAAACGCTTGCTGACGGCACGGCCATCTGCGTCCGAGCCACTCACACCGCGACGTTCGTCGCTCGCAAACGCGGCTTCGACAATCCCGCCTCGCAAGCTTTCACCGGAGACGTTCACATCGTCGGCATCGGCGTCCCGAAGAAACTGCTCGACGAGGTGCTGGTGGCTTCGTCGTTCACTTGTTCTTGATCGCCCACAGTGCATCGAACGATCGCAGATACAACGTACCGTTCGCGAAGACCGGCGATGCCGAGATCGGCTCACCCAGATCGCTCTCCGAGAGCACTTCGTAATCGCGACCGGATTTGATGACCGTCACGAGTCCACCGCGAGAGGTCAAATACACCTTGCCATCGGCGTAAACCGGCGAACCTCGATAGCGGTCGTTGTGAGCTCGTTTGAGGTAAATCTGCTCGCCGGATTTCTCGTCCAGAAGGTGGACCTGTCCATCTTGCATGCAGAGATAAACCAAGCCGTTGTGAATGAGTGGCGAAGGGACATCCGGAGTCTTGGGATACTTCCACAACAGCAAGTCCGATTTATTCGTGATGTCACCTTTGCCGTCCGGCTTCAGCGCGATAACCGGAGCTCCCTTGGCCGTCGGAACGACGATGATCCCATCGCCAGTCGCGGGAGAGGCGACAAATCGCAGCGTCGGATCGTACTTTGTCTTCGCGTTTAGATTGCCACAGCGCCACAGTTCGTGGCCGTCCTTCAAATCGTGGGCCACGATGAAATCGGCCCCGTGGCTGAGCAAAAATTTCGTCTTGCCGTCGTCGTACATCACCGGCGAGGCGTAAGAGTGTTCGTTTTCCTGAATCGCGTCGCTCGGCCGATCGCGCTTCCAGATTTCCTTGCCGGTTTTCTTGTCCAAGCAAACAACCACCGCCTCGCGAGTCTTCGCGTTGCCGTCACCGTGAATGAGTTGGACATACAACTGGTCGCCATCGAGCAACGGAGTCGAGGTCATGCCGAATTGGATGTTGAACTTGCCGTAACGGTCTTGCAGATTGAATTTCCAGACTTCCTTGCCTTCGACAGTCCAGCAGCCAATAACCCCATTGGTCATCATCGCCCAGACATGCTCGCCATCAGTGCTCGGCGAGTTCGATGCCGAGTTCCCCTCATCCCCACGGACATCCTTGTTGCCAGATGCCATGACTTGCCGCCACTTCTCTTTGCCGTCCGTTCCGACGCACAGCAGCAGCAAGTCTCCCGAACCCTTATCGACGGACGTGAGAAAAATCCGCTCGCCCCACACCGCTGGAGTCGCTCCGGCTGGCCCTGGCATCGGCAATCGCCACGCGACGTTCTCCGTCTTCGACCACTTCGTCGGCGTGTTCGTCTCATTCGAGATGCCGTTGTTCTTCGGGCCTCGCCACTGTGGCCAGTTCTCCGAGCGAACGGTGTTGATGGAGACCGCCAATCCCACCAGCGCGACAACAACGGCTCCGAACCATCGAACCAACCGAGAGTTGAACAACGTCACCGACCTCATGCTGCTTGCTCCTTGCCGAGAATTGAGGAGAACCTGACGACGCTCAACAGTTTCAGGAGCGGCTGGCAGGTCGTCAATGAAGCCAACGAAGACCGCAGAACCCCTTTCGTTGGCAAGCCGGTGGGCGTCATCCCCCGGACGATCTCAGCGAAGTCCGGATGTTGACGCCCTCCGGCTCACCGGAATCGTTTTGGCATTCGCGAGTACTGGCTGGTGGACGCTCGCGGCGAGCGGATCGAGTTTCAAATTCTGCGTCACACCGCTCGCGGTTATGTGGCGACTCGCCCCTCCAACGGCTGGCGGAAGTCCGCCGTGTTCGGCAAATCCTTCCGCCTCACTCGCCAACTCGACGACTTATCCGGTTCGCAGAAATTAGCTGCGCGTTGGGATGTAGCTTTTGGCGCAGACGGCATTGAGGGTTGTGACAGGTCGATCGTTCGAGCGTCGGCGGTTCACGGTGGAGTTCAAGGCCGAGGCGGTGCAGATGCTGCTGGATGGTCATACCGTGGCGACTGATCGTGAACCTTCCAAAGCCATTCGCGATCGCACGCAGGAAGAAGGCTTTGATGCCGTCGATCTGACCGTCGCTGATCTCGTGCAAGGAGGTGATCGAACTCGGCAGACACTTCTCGAATTCGGCGGGCTTGATCGCCGCGAAGATCGCGTTGAACCGATCGTGCGACGGAATCCCTCGGCTCACGTCCAGAAACTTCGCCAGCCACGGCTGCTTGGTGTGTCCCCACGCGGCGAGGGCCACGAAGTCGTCCGCTCCACAGACCACCGCACACACCGCAATCGTCACCACGTTGATCAGCGGATCAAGCCCCTCTCGCCGTCGGGGGGCGTCAAGGGTCACAGCAATTTCGCACACCGGCATTTTCGAAACTGATTTCCTCGGACTGACTGCCAACGACATCGGCGCGACCGATCCGGTAGAACCTCCGGTGGAATCGGGCCTTCCGCGAGGACGAACATTGTTCCGAGTCGCGAATGGCGTTAGCTTAACTGCGAAATCTGGCCGATACTTTCTCCTGATCCCACCGGCCTTGTCCTGTGGCGACCGATTGATCTCCCGCCCGCCTTGGCCACCGGAGTTTTCCGACATGCCTGCCACGAAATTTTGTCCCGGTCCGATTTCTCGACGCGGGTTTTTAGAAATCGGATCGACCGCGTTCGCAGCGCTCGGCCTGAGCAACATGCTGCGACTGCGAGCCGCAGCGGCCAGCGCGGTCGGAGCGGACTCGGACACCTCCGTGATTTTCGTCTGGTTGCCCGGCGGGCCGCCGCATCAAGAGACGTTCGATTTGAAGCCGGAAGCTCCGCTGGAATATCGCGGCGAGTTTCGGCCGATCCCGACCACCGTCCCTGGGCTCGACATCTGCGAGCACTTGCCGTTGCTGGCCAAGGTGGCTCACAGGTATTCGCTCATCCGCTCGGTCTCGCATCAATTCGCGGATCACGGCGGCGGACACAAGAAGTTTCTCACCGGCCGCGATCCGAATTCGCCGGTCGATTTTGTGAACGATCATCCGATGGTCGGCTCGATGGTCGCTAAGGTGCGCGAGTCGAAAAACATCGGGCTGCCAAACTACATCTGCGGCACCGACGGCGGACGGCAGAACATCGACACCTTCAGCTTCGGCAGCGGGTACTTGCCGCCGACGACGCACCCGTTCACGTTTTGGGGCGATCCGAACGACTCGAAGTTCGAGGTCCAAAACCTGTCGGTCTCGAAGTCGATCGAGACGCGACTGGATGACCGAGTCACGCTGCTGGGCGGCATCGACAAGCTCCGCAAAGACACCGACCGCTTCGGAGCGATGGCATCGCTCGACGAGTTCAACAAGAAAGCGCTCGACCTGCTGACGAGCAACAAGTGCCGCGATGCCTTCGACATCACGAAGGAATCGGTCGAGACTCGCGACCGCTACGGACGCAATGTTTACGGCCAGCGAGTACTCCTCGCGCGACGCTTGGCCGAAGCGGGAGCCAGTTTCGTCACCGTCACGTTGGAGAATCCATCCCCCGGCAAAGAGTTCCCGTTCGGAGTCTCCTACAACTGGGACTCGCACGCCGTGAACTGCAACATGTACACCGACCTGCTGCTGAAGCTGCCGATGCTCGACCAATCGGTCGCCGCGCTAGTCAACGACCTCTACGACCGCAGTCTCGACAAGAAAGTCATGCTGATCGTCACGGGCGAGTTCGGCCGCACCCCGCGCATCAACTCGACAATTGGTTCGCAAACGAAAGTCATGCAACCCGGCCGCGATCACTGGCCGCAAGCCATGTCGATCCTCGTCAGCGGCGGCGGCTTAAAGACCGGAGTGGTCGTCGGCTCGACAAACTCGAAAGCCGAACATCCGAAGGACCGACCGTTGGAACCGAATGATCTTTGGGCGACGATGTTCCGCCACCTGGGCATCGACACCGAACACGCCTTCCCGGATCACCAAGGCCGCCCGATGCCGATTCTGGCAACTGGCGCACCGATCAGTGAACTGATTTGAGTCAGTCGTGGGACAGGTTTTCAACCTCCTGCCCGTCCAGACTGGCAGGTTGAAAACCTGCCCCACGCAGCAAGCACTGGAATCCGCCGTCGGAGGTTTGCCCCGGCGTGAGTTCATGCTGCTCGACAATCTTCAGCTTCGGCCGGAAGTGACAGGCGGCTTCGACGACGGAACTGTTCTCATCCGGCTCGATGCTGCACGTCGAATAAACGATCCGGCCGCCGGGCTTCAACCGGCCGGCGGCGGCGAGCAGCAGCAGCAATTGGATGCGTGACAGCTCTTCGAGGTCATCCGGTTGAATGCGCCAGCGCGCGTCCGGCCGCTTGCCAAGCACTCCGGTGTTCGAGCACGGCGCGTCGATCAAGATCGCATCGAACGGGCCGGCCGGGATGTTCGACCCTTCGAGCGTGACGACGGCGGTCTCGATGATTGTCAGTCCCAAACGCTCGGCGTTCTGAGGAACGAGCTTCAACCGGCTCTCGCTGCTGTCGGTCGCGATGAGACGGCCCTCGTTCCGCATCAACTCGGCAAGGTGTGTCGTCTTCGTGCCCGGCGCGGCGCACAGGTCGAGCACCGTCTCGCCCGGAGCCGGAGCCAACAACTCGGCCGCTCGTTGCGCCGATTCGTCTTGCACAACGAACTCCCCCTCGGCAAATCCGGGCAACTGATCGATTCGCGTTGGCGTTTCGAGCCGGATCGACGTCGGCAACGCACCCGCTCGCGCGGTGATGCCGACCCCCGCGAATTTGGCGAGCAGCGTGTCACGATCCGTGCGCAGCCGATTGACTCGCAGGCAGAGTGTCGAAGGTGTGTTGAACCAAAAACCGAGCCGACAGAGTTCGTCGAAGTCGAATCGTTCGGCCCAACGCTCGACCATCCAGTGTGGCAGACTGAAGGCTTTCGAAATGTAGCTCAGGCCCTTGTGGCCTGGTTGATTCGCTTCAAAACCTGAATCGACCGACCCACGAGAGGTCGGGCTACTCAGCGGATCAGGAAAGATCGGCTGCGACAGCCGGCGGTATCGACCCGCCGTGAGCGGCAGCGCGAACGGCGATGGACCGTCGATCGATTGCTCGGTGCTCAGTCTTGCGACGGCACGCAGGCAACCATTGGCGAAGCCGGTCCAGTCGTCACGGCCGAGCCAACGGCCCAGTTCGACGGTCTCGGAGATCGCCGCGTAGTCGGCGACACCGTCGCACAGCGTGAGCTGATAGGTGCCGAGTCTCAGCAACATCCACAGCGTCGGTTCGACGTTCTCGCGTGGCCGATTCACTGCGGCCGCCAACAGCGCGTCGAGCGTGTTCTTGCGACGCACGACGCCGAACGCCAATTCCATTGCGAGTGGCCGTTCGATCGGAGGCAATTCACCGCGAATGATTTCCGCTTCGAGGTGCTCGTTAACGTAGTCGTTCGAGTACGCCGCCGCGAGCAACGTCGCCAGCGCGACTTGTCGAGCGGTCTTGCCGGCTGGAACGGGCGGCATCGACAGAACGCGGTCTTCGGAGTCACGCGGCTCGAACCGTGGACGCTGCTCGAATCTCGGCGGCTGACCGTAGGGACCACCGCGCGGCGGCCCACGCCGCTGATCCTCGCGTCGTGGCCCTCGGCCTCCACCGCCGTAGCCGCCACTGCCACCACGACGGTCGCCGTACCCTCCACCGCCCGAACGTCCGCCCCCAGATCGGCCGCGTCCGAAATTGCCGCCGCCCGCGCGGCCACCCTGTTGAGATTCATTCATCAGCGTCCGCACAATCGTTCGAGGTCTGCGAAGTAATTCGGATAAGTCTTGGCCGTGCAGCTTGGATTCGCAATGCGGATGCCGGGTGCCTTCAGGCCGATCAGCGAAAAACTCATCGCCATGCGGTGGTCGTCGTAGGTCTCGATCATCGCCGGCTGCGGCGATCCAGGATGAATCGTTAGCCCATCGAGACGCTCGTCCGCTTGCAGGCCGAGCCGTTTGAGTTCAGTGACGACCGCAGCGATGCGATCGGTTTCCTTGTGCCGAACGTGCGCGATGTTGCGAATCGTGGTTGGCCCCTTCGCGAAGACTGCGACGGCGGCCAGTGTCTGAGCCGTGTCGCTGATCGCATTCATGTCGATGTCGATGCCGCGCAATTCTTTGCCGTGGACGATCGTCCGATCCTCGCCGATGACCACATCGCAGCCCATCCGTGCCAGGGCGTTCACGAATTGCAGATCGCCTTGCAATGAGTCTCGCCCCAGGCCGAGCACCGTGACCGTGCCTCCGGTGATCGCCGCCGCCGCGAAGAAGTAGCTGGCCGCAGAAGCGTCCGGCTCGATGTCGTAATCGGTGCCGCGATACCCAGCGGGGTCGATTCGCAGGCTGCCATCGCTGCCGCGAATCACTTTTGCTCCGAAACGCTGCATCACGCCGAGCGTCATGTCGATGTACGGTTCGGAAACGAGTCCGCCCGCGATCTGCAACTCGACCACCGACTGTGCGCAGGGTGCGGCCATCAAAAGTGCGCTGAGGTACTGGCTGGAGATATTCGCAGCAACCGAGGCTCGTCCGCCCGGTAAACCGTTCGCGACGATTTCGACCGGAGGGCAACCGCTTTCGGTCGCACAGCGGACATCTGCCCCCAGAGCATTCAGCGCGGTGACGAGATCGTGAATTGGCCGCTGCCTCATCCGCGCGTTGCCATCGAGTTTGAATCGCCCCTCACCGACCGTGCAGGCCGCCGTGAGAAATCGAATACTCGTCCCGCTGTTTTCAAGCCCTAGATCGGCCTGACTCGCTGGAAATCGACCGCCACAACCCGGCACTCGCACGCCGCACGTCGCCGGATCGTGCTCGACGGACACACCCAGCCGCCGACAACTTTCGAGCATCACGCGCGTGTCCTGGCTGTCGAGCACATTCGTCAGCCGCGACTCGCCACGAGCCAACGCCGCGATCACGACGGCTCGATTCGTCAGGCTCTTCGATCCCGGCGGCCGAATGCTCCCTTGGAGCGGCCCAGTGACAGGCTGAACTTCGTAGAAATCGGCGGCCACAGAGAATCCCTCGGCATCACGACAAGTGGCACTGCTCAAGAAAAAACCTTGCTGACAAAATCTGCCTGCGAGGCCATGCGCTCAGAGCAGAAGGGAGTCAAACTCTCGACCTCTACGGTGCGAACGTAGTGACACAGTCTCACAAATCACAACCTGCAACGAGTTGTAGCGACTGTCGAATTTCGTTGCACCAACTCACGGGAAAACGAGGGCGACGGCTCGGTTCCGAGGCGGGCGTGTGACGTCGTGACTGAGAAGGATCGAGTCCGTCGAGATGATTACCTTCCGTGTTCATTTCGGTTGAGCTATTTCGTGGTCGCGATTTCGTAAGTTTCCGGTTTGCGTTTTGAGAAGTGAATGATGGCACTGAGCAAGAATGAGTCACGACTCCACGGTCGTTGTCAGACACGTTGTAATTCGCCTTTGGGAAATACTTGGTCGCGTCATGGTAATTGTGCAGGGCCAATCCGAATTGCTTGAGGTTGTTCTTGCATTGCGAGCGGCGGGCCGCCTCGCGAGCTTGTTGAACGGCAGGCAAGAGCAATGCGATCAGGACGGCGATAATCGCGATCACAACCAATCACTCAATGAGCGTGAAGCCGCGACGGGAAGATGGATCACAGGTCGAACTGAATTCCTTGGGCTAGCGGCAAGTCGCGCGAGTAGTTGATCGTGTTGGTCGCGCGCCGCATGTACGTCTTCCAGGAATCGGAGCCGGACTCGCGTCCGCCGCCGGTGGCTTTTTCGCCGCCGAAGGCTCCGCCGATTTCCGCTCCGCTGGGACCGACATTGACGTTGACGATCCCGCAGTCGGAACCGGCCGCCGAGCAAAACAACTCCGCCTCGCGCAGATCGCTGGTCATGATCGAGGAGGCCAAGCCCTGCGGCACGTCGTTGTGCATCGCGATCGCTTCCTCGATCGTGCGGTACTTCAGGACGTACAAGATCGGCGCGAAGGTTTCCTCGCGGACGATGTTCGAGACGGGACTGCCCGTCGGAAATTCAACGATCGCGGGGCGGACGTAACAACCGCTGGCCGGCACGCGATCGGTGACTTGCTCGCCGCCGTGAATGGTGCCCCCTTCGGCGTGTGCCTGTCGCAGTGCGGATTGCATCGCCGCGAACGCTCGCTCATCGATCAGCGGGCCGACGAGCACTCCCGCTTGTCGCGGATCGCCGATCGGCAGTCGGTCGTAGATCGACTTCAAGCGGCGCACGAGATCGCCGGCGACGCGCTCGTGAACGATCAACCGGCGAAGCGTCGTGCAACGTTGTCCGCAAGTTCCGACGGCGGAGAACACGATCGCCCGCGTCGTCAGTTCCAAGTCCGCGGACGGCGTCACGATCATGCCGTTGTTGCCGCCCAGTTCCAGCAACGAGCGTCCCAAGCGTGCGGCGACGCGCTGTGCGACCGCGCGGCCCATCGCGGTCGAACCGGTGGCGGAGATCAATGGCAACTCCGGTGCATCGGCCAGCGCTTCGCCGACTCCCGCTCCGGTTCCGATCAGCACGCACGAGACGGCGGGAGGAACACTCGGCATCTCGCGCAGCACGGACGCGACGACCGACTGACACGCGATCGCGCACAGCGGCGTTTTCTCGGACGGCTTCCACACGACCGGATCGCCGCAGACCCAAGCCAGCGCGGCGTTCCAGGCCCAGACCGCCATCGGGAAGTTGAACGCCGTGATGACGCCCACGGGGCCGAGCGGATGCCATTGTTCGGCCAGCCGATGCCCAGGCCGTTCGGTCGCGATCGTGAAGCCGTACAATTGGCGGCTCAACCCAACGGCGAAGTCGCAGATGTCGATGACCTCTTGCACCTCGCCCAGCGACTCTTGCGTGATCTTGCCCGCCTCGGCGGTGATGACGGCGGCGAGGTCGGCCTGCATTTCGCGGAACCGATTGCCGACGCGCCGCACGAATTCGCCACGCTGTGGAGCGGGCACGACTCGCCAAGTGGAAAACGCGTCGGTCGCAGCGGTGAGCACTCGCGGCACATCAGCGACACCGGCCGAGTCGAACGTCGTCAGCGTCGCCCCGTCAATCGGTGAGCGACTTGTCAGCGATGAACCGGTTCCGGTCCGACTTTCACCGCCGATCCAGACGGCCTGCGGTGCGGAATAAATCCCCAAACGGACAAGTGCCTCGGACAGCGCGGTCATGACAGATTCTCCTCTGGCTCGCATCGCGGACAATTTTCCAAGAGATTAACGGCTGACTCAGGCCTCGACAGCGCGGATGAATCGAACATGAGCCGGATGTCCCAAATCCTTCGAAGAATCGGATGGCTCGCGGCGGCGGCTCTGATCACGTCGTGGGCCGCGGTGCATGCCGATGACGCGACCGCGAAGTTCTACGAACAGCTTCGGCAGCGAAACCTCTTCGGATTGGTTGAGTCGGATTGCTTGCGACGTCTCGCAGCGCCGTCGCTCAGCGAACGACACCGCAGCGAGTTGGTCTTGGAGTTGTCGCGAACGTACGCCGCTCACGCCTGGCACACGGCCGGAACCGAACAGGACGACTTGTGGCAGCGGGCGAGTCGGCTGATCGTTGAACATCTGACTCGCGATACCGCAACGCCGAGACGCGAATTGTTTGAGACGCAACTGGCGCTCATCGAACTCGGCCGAGCGGAAATGTCGCTCGCTCAGTCCGAGTTGCGGCCGGAGGATCGCGAACAGCGACAGCGCGGGAGGAAAGCGGTCGAGGTCGCGATCGCACAGTTCGGCATTTTGGAAAAATCGCTGGGCCAACAGGTACGACAGAATTCCGTCGTCTCGGTCCCGGACAAACTCTCGTCGTTCGAGCGGCGAACATTGTGGCAACAGATTCGATTTCGGCTGGGCATCGCGCGGCTGACGCAGGCGAAGCTCGTGGCCGACATTCTGGCCGATCGAACGACCGCGCTGTTGGCCGCTGACGAGTGGCTGCTGCCGCTGGCTCAGGGGCCGAGCAACGAGCGACTGACTTGGGAGAGTCAGTTGGCGCTGGCTGAGTTGGCTCGCTGGCGAGGCGATCTCGACCGCGCGGTCAAATTGCTGACGGCGTTTGAAAAGACCGTGGCGGACGACACGCCGCTGGAACTGCGCGAGCGATTTGTGATCGAACGTCTGCGCGGGATGCTCGCGAGGCGGCAACCGGCCGAAGCGGCCTCGTGGTTGATCGAGCAGCGACGGAGCGGCATCTTGAAATTGTCTGATTCAAAAGAGGCTGCGGTCGCATCGCCGGAATTGGCCTACTGGCAAATCGTGGTTGAGTTGGCGATGTGGCAACTTGCCGCCGAGCGCGGCGATGCGAAACTCGTCGGCGAGTTGTGGAGCCGTCTGACGTCTGAGGTCGAGCAGTTACGGCGCGACGACGGGAGATATTGGGCCGCGCGGGCACAGATCGACTGGCAGCGCGAGCGGG
The DNA here is from genome assembly GCA_945861865.1 of Candidatus Kuenenia stuttgartensis. Lineage (GTDB taxonomy): Bacteria > Planctomycetota > Planctomycetia > Planctomycetales > Planctomycetaceae > SXKJ01. The sequence goes on from CAMAWN010000014.1 coordinate 16,376, forward strand.
ACGTGCAACAGTTCGGCCGCGAGTTGGCGGACTTGGTGCGGAAGGCTCGAAATGGTTTCTCGACGTTGCCGGCCGACGAGGCGTTGCGCCGGTTCGATGCCGCGATTGCGGTGGCGACGAAGAGACCACCTGACGGCGGGACGACGAACTTGCTACTCGAACTTCGCGATTCTCGCGCGTCGCTGTTGTTTCAGGCGAAGCGATTCGAGGATGCCGCGACGGCGTTTCGTGAACTGGCCGAGGCTCCGCGTCACGAGCGCTCGGCGGCGACTCATCTGCTGTGGGCGTTCTGTCTCGGTAAGCAGTTCGAGCATGAACCGACGGACGCTCGGCGGACGGAGTTCGTTGCCGCGTTGCGTTCGCTGCGCGAGCGATATTCCGATCTGCCCGAAACGGATGAGGCGGCGTGGTTGCTTGGCCAAACGCTCGAACGGCAGCAGCAGTTCTTGGAGGCGATCGAGATTTTTGCGACGGTGCCAGAGTCGCACACGCGGCATGACGACGCTTGGGCGGGAGTGGCTCGCTGTCACGAACAACAGATCGCGCGATTGCGTCGCGAGGCGAAACCGACGGCGGAGGCTGAGACAACTGCGGTTCGTCAGTTGGAGCCGGTGATGGTAATGATCCTCCAGGCGAGCGGGAGGACGTCAGCCCGCCGACCGAAAGACGACGACGCAAACAGTCGGGGGGCTGGCGCCTCGCCGCTCACCTTGTCGCAGTCGCAGGCGGAGTTGCTGGTCCGGCTCGCTCGGCTGTTGCTGGAGCAACATCCGGCGGACGACAAAGTGGCGGATCGATTGTTGGAGTTCGTGATCGCTCACGCGGTCGATCGCGAGTGGCTCAAGTTGGCGAAGCAGTTGCGAGTCGTGTCGCTGGCCGGGCAGCGTCGCATCGACGAAGCGGAACGGCTGATTGAATCCCTCGAAGCCGCCGGGCCGGAGGAGTTGCTGGCGCTGTTGGATGGACTCTCGGCCGTGGCCGCTCGCAGCGACGTGGGAACGCAGCGGCTCGTGGCCGATTTGCAGTTGCGGGCGTCGCAAACATTGAGCGATGCAACCGCCAAGCTGACGGAACCGCAACGTCTGCGTCTGCTGCGTGCTCGTGCGGAAGCCTTCGCCGCGACGGGCCAGCCGACGAAAGCGGTCGAGATCTATCAGCAGCTCATCGAGAAGTCGCCGCGAGATGCGAAACTCTTGCGAACGGCGGCCGAGTTGTCCGAGTCGCTCCTCTCGAAGCAGGGGACGCAGCAAGCGAAGGGGTACTGGCGGCGACTGGAAGGCTTGCTCAAAGCCGGCAGCCTCGATTGGCTGGACGCTAGACGGCACGTCATTCATTGCTGCCGAGTGCTTGGTGAACAGGCCGAAGCGGACAAGCTGCTGAAGGTCACGAAGCTTCTGTACCCAGACCTCGGTGGCGAGGCGATGCGAGCGAAGTTCGAGGAACAGTAGCCGGTGTTGTCTCCAACGAACGTCGCCGTCACCGCTCCGCGTGACGAGCCGAACGTGCGACCGGCGCGGTTTGGAAAATCGGCTCATCAAGCGGAGCGGTGATGGCGACGTTGCAGCGCGGACGCTGGCAGCTCCTGCCACGTTTCCTCTACTCTCCCGCCCCGATTTGACTCGACCTCTCACCCATTGCGATGGCCCATGAAAACTGACGAACTGCGTGAAAAGTATCTGGCCTTCTTCGAGTCCAAAGGCTGCGTGCGGCGAGCCAGCGACGTGCTGATTCCGAGGGACGACAAGACCGTTCTGTTCACGCCGGCCGGGATGAACCAGTTCAAGAATCAGTTTCTCGGCATCGGGCCGATCGACTTCACGAGGGCGACGACTTGCCAGAAGTGTCTGCGAACCGGCGACATCTCGAACGTCGGCGTCACGGCGTATCACCACACGTTCTTCGAGATGCTCGGCAACTTTTCGTTCGGCGACTACTTCAAAAAAGAAGCGATCCACTGGGCGTGGGAGTTCCTGACCTCGAAGAAATGGCTCGGCCTCGACCCGGAACGGCTGAGCATCACCGTGTACCTCGACGACGACGAGGCGTTCGGCATTTGGCACGACGAAGTGAAGGTTCCGGCGAATCGGATCACGCGCTGCGATGAGAGCGAAAACTTCTGGCCGGCGTCCGCTCCGTCGCAGGGGCCAGACGGCGTGTGCGGTCCATGCAGCGAGATTTATTACCTGCCGCCCGGCTCGGAGAAGACGGTCGAAATTTGGAACCTCGTCTTCACGCAGTTCAACCGCGTCGGAGCACCGCCGAACAACTTGCAGCCGCTTCCGAAAAAGAACATCGACACCGGCATGGGCCTCGAACGCTGCGCTTCGACACTGCAAGGTGTCCTGAGCAACTTCGAGATCGACATTCTCAAACCGATGTGTTTCGCGGCCGGGAACGCACTTGATTTGAAGTACGACTACGCCGCTCCGCACGGCCGAGCCTGCCGCCGCATCGCCGACCACGTCCGAGCCTGCACGTTCGCGATTCACGAAGGAGCGCTCCCCGGCAGCGACAAAGAAAACTACATCGTGCGACTACTGCTACGGCGAGCGGCGCTCGAAGGTTATTTGCTCGGCAAGCACGATCCGTTTTTGCACACGCTCGTCCCGGCCATCGTCGCCGGCATGAAGGCCGCGTATCCGGAGATCACGCAGACGGTCGAGTCGGTCGCGAACGTGATTCGCGAAGAGGAGCAGCAGTTCTTGACGATTGTCGATCGCGGGATGCCGAAGTTTCAGAAGCTCGCCGAGAAGGCCAAGTCGAGCGGCGGCGTCCTCTCCGGCGAGGCCGCATTCGACTTGCATCAAACCGACGGCTTCTTGATCGAGCTGACCGAATCGCTCGCGGCCGGGGCCGGCCTGAAAGTCGATCGCGCGGCATTCGAGGTGTGCGTCAAGCAACACGAAGCGAAGTCCGGCAGCGGCGCGTTCGCGAACTCCGTCATGGCGGCCGGGCCGATTGATTCGCTTCGCAAACAAGGCGGCACTGAATTTCTCGGCTACGAAAAAACGTCCGTGAGCGACTGCAAGATCGTCGGCATCATTGCCGGCACAGACTTGGTCAATGAGTTCACGGCTGTCGGCCACAAAGAGCCGATCGGCATTGTGCTCAATTGGACGCCGTTCTACGGGGAGTCCGGCGGACAAGTCGGCGACGTTGGCGCACTGACGGCAGATGGCGTCGAGTTCCAAGTGCTCGACACTCAGAAGGACGGCGACGTCTGGCTACACATTGGCACGCTCAAAACGGGAAAACTGTCCGTCGGCCAAACCGTCACTGCGGCCGTCGATGTCGAACGCCGAGCGGGTATCCGCCGAGCACATTCGGCCACTCACATTTTGCATCACGCACTGCGACAAACGCTCGGCGAGCAGGCGACGCAACGCGGTTCCAAGGTGGACCGTGACACGTTTCGCTTCGACTTCACGCACGGCAAGCCGGTCAGCGACGAGGAACTGCAAATCATCGAGACGGAAATCAACACGCGCATCGCCGAAGGGGCGGCGGTGACGACCAAGTTGATGCCGATTGCCGAAGCGCGAGGACTCGGGGCGATGGCATTGTTCGGCGAGAAGTATCCCGACAGCGTTCGCGTCGTCCGGATGGGTGACTGGAGCATCGAACTCTGCGGCGGCACGCACCTGACAAACAGCGGCCAAATCGGCTTCTGCAAACTGGTCGCCGAAGAGCCGGTCGCGAAAGGCGTCCGCCGCATCTCGGCCGTGACCGGCCCGAAAGCGTTGGAGAAGACACGGCAACTCGAATCGCTCGTCAAAGAACTTTGCGTGCAACTGAAAGCACCCGCCGATGAACTCGCCAAGCGAGTCGCCGCGCTGCAAGACGAACTCCGCGACACGAAGCGCGAGTTGTCGAAACTCACCAGCCAAGCCGCCGCTGGCACGATCGACGACTTGATCGCGCAAGCCGAAACGATCAGCGGAGTCCGCGTCATCGCGCACCTCGCCGAGAATGCCACGCGCGACGCGATTCGCGAGATGATCGACATCATCCGCGACAAAGCTGCTCCCGCCGCAGTCCTGATCGGCGCGGTGATCGACGGCAAGGTGAGCTTGACCGCTGCCGTCAGCAAAGACCTGGTCGCGAAGGGACTGCACGCCGGCGACTGCGTCAAAACCGCCGCCAAGGTCGTCGGTGGTGGCGGCGGCGGACGACCGGACATGGCCGAAGCCGGAGGCAAAGATCCGTCGAAGTTGGCGGACGCCCTCAAAGCCGGAGCGGACTACTTCCGGTCAAAGCTTGGTTAGTGGCCTGCCGAATCGAACGAGAATTGCGAGGGCTGTGACCAGCCGGTTATCGTGCGACACGATCCATGTGGGATGGTCTTTCATCGAGGAGTGCCCAATGAGTCTTTGTGGTTCGACGATTCGTGGCCCGTTATCTCGACGAGCATTTCTGCGCGGTGCCGGCGTCGCGATGGCACTACCGTGGCTCGACGCGATGCGGCCAGCGTTCAGTGCGGAGGACGCGAAGGCAACGCCTCGACGAATGGTCGCCATCGAGACGAACATGGGCATCCTGCCGCAGTTCTTCTTCCCGGAAAAGGACGGCCGGGACTACACGCTCAGTCCGTATCTGGAACGGCTGGCGGCGCATCGCGACAAGTTCACGGTGTTCTCCGGCGTCAGTCATCCGGGCGTGACGGGGGCTCACGCGGCCGAACGCTGTTTTCTCACCGGCGCGCCGCATCCCGAGCGGGGCGGCTTTCGGAATTGGGTGTCGCTCGACCAATTCGCGGCCGAGCAACTCGGCAATCGCACGCGCTACCCGTCGCTCGTGCTGGCCAACAGCAACGAAAACAACGCGACGCTCAGCTACACCCGCAGCGGCGCTCCGATCTCCGCCGAACGCAGCCCGAAGAAGCTGTTTCAAAAACTGTTCGTGCAAGGCAAGCCGGAGGAAGTCGCGGCCAACGTCGAGGCGATTCGACAGGGACGCAGCCTGTTGGACTTCGTCGGCGAGCAATCGCAGCGGCTGAACCGCTCGTTGTCCAAAGCCGATCAACGACGGATGGATCAGTACTTCACGTCGGTCCGCGAACTCGAACAGCGGCTGGAGAGTTCGGAAGCCTGGGAGCACAAACCAAAGCCGATCGTCACCGCTCAACCCCCCGAAGACATCGACGACGCGAAGGCGTTCGTCCAGCGCACGAAGCTGATCTTCGACGTCATCAAGCTCGCGATGGAGACCGATTCGACGCGGCTGATCTCGCTGTTCATCGACACGACGGTCATCCACAACATCACGCACCACGGCAACCGTCCGGAAGTCCTGACCGAATTGCGCGGCCATGAGGAACGCCAGTTCGACGCGCTCAACGGCTTTCTCACCGCGCTCAATGACACGCAAGAGGAAGGCCAATCGCTGCTCGACCGCACGATGGTCCTGTACGGCACCTGCATGGGGAGCGCGAATTCACACTCGAACGTCAACCTGCCGGTCCTGTTCGCCGGTGGCGGCTTCCGACACGGCCAGCATCTGACCTTCGATCAGCAAAACAATTACCCGCTGACAAACTTGTTCGTCTCGATGCTACAACGCCTCGGGATCGAAACGGACAAGTTCTCGACCGGAACCGCAACGATGCGCGGCTTGGAAATTGCGTAATGGTCGATGGGTGCGATGCAGGACGTTGATAGGATTCTCTTTCGTTGAGGCCCCAGTCAGCCCTCGTGATTCAGGAGCAAGTCCGATGAACGCGAATCTCCGCCCGAATGCTGCGACAAAAAAACGAACCGACCGAGAGGGTTAACCCTCGTCCAGGTGATTCTCGTGACCGCGATTGTCTGTGTGCTGGCTGCGTTACTGTTACCATCAGTCAACAGAAGCGGAGCGAGAGAGGCTGCGCGGCGTAGTCAGTGCAAGAGCCACCTCAAGCAAATTGGCTTGGCATTTCTCAATTATGTGGATGCCTACCATGCACTCCCGCCGGCCTACACGGTCGATGCGGATGGCAAGCCGCTGCATAGTTGGCGGACGTTGATTCTGCCGTACATGGACCAGAAGACGCTCTACGACAAGATCGACTTGACGAAGGCTTGGAACGATCCGGCCAACGCAGAAGCCTTCAAGAGTCACGTTGAGGCTTATGCCTGTCCCTCTTCGAAGATCGATGTGCTCGCAAACCTCACGACTTACTTGGCCGTGCTGACTCCGACGAGCTGTTTGCGTCCGGTCGAGCCACGGCCGCTCTCGGACATCACTGATCCGCACATGAGCACGCTGCTGGTCGTCGAAATGAATTCTGAGCACGCCGTCCCTTGGATGGCTCCACAGGACGCCAACGAAGCTCAATTCTTGGCGATCAACTCACAGAGCAAGCACGATCACGCGGGCGGGGTTCACGCGGTCTTCGTGGATGGTTACACCCGCTTTCTGAACGCCACCATGCCTGCCGAGATGCGACGCGCACTGATTTCGATTGACGGCAAAGAAACGACGAGCGATTTCTGATGGACGTCACGATGTCGATGACGGTGTGACTCGCGAGAACAAGGTGCGTCCACGGGCTCGCTGTCTCAGCCCCATCGACTCGAAGATCAGCAGCGGCACCACCCAACTGGACCACGATGCCAGCGGGTCAAACCAGACCGCTTGAACTCCGATCACGGTGCCGAATCCAACGATCACTCGCAGCACAACGGCCGAACTGAGCAGCAGAAAGCTGCGTTCCATCCAGCGGCGGTGAATGTGAAACTGCCGCCTCACCGCCGATCGCCAGCCGAGGGCGGTACAGGTGGCCGTCACGACGGACAGGATGGCAAACCCGATGGCCGCAATTGGCCCGGTTGCCGTGTCGTACGACATCCACAGGCCGCTCGGTGTCACGACGCAAAGGATGTTGGCAACTTGAACTCGGCCCAAATTCCGGTGCCACTTTGGAAACCGCGATCGAAACGATTCGCTGATCAGCAGCATCCCCATGAAGAGCGCCAATGGCCCGGCAACGATGTGCGGGTAAAACGCCCAGCGGTACGCCCCGAAGAAATAGCTCTCCCGACCTTGCAAGAAATCAGAACTGAAGTTGGGAGGAAAGTAATTGGCGTATCCCCGCATCACCTCGATGGTGACTTTGACAATCAGCAGACACACGACGATCGTCAACGCTCGCCACAACCTCGTTGACCGGTGGATTGCCATGACGCAAAGATGCCCTCGACGGACGACACAACTCCCAACGGGGACGTTAGTCCGCCAACCTCCCCACTGACAAACCTTTTCACGAAAGCCAACCACGGATGATCGTTCGAGTTCTCATCGCGGTCTTCGTGCTGTTGGTCGGACTCTCCAAGTCGGAGGCCGACGAACCACGACAGGCGTTCTTCCAGGCTCACTGTTTCGAGTGCCACGACGCCAACGCGAAACAAGGGGGGCTTGATCTGTCAGCGCTGAAGCTGGAACTTGCCAATGACGACAACTTCGCTCGCTGGGTCAAGGTGCATGATCGGATCAAATCCGGCGAGATGCCGCCGAAGAAGCAGCCTCGGCCACCGGCGACCGAGACCGCCGCTGTGACCAAGTGGCTGAAGGAGTCGCTCATCAAAGCCGAGCAAACTCAAATGGCGGACGAAGTCCGCACCGGCGTGCGGCGGCTGACGCGGGCGGAGTACGAGAACACGATTCGCGACTTGTTCGACATGCCCGGCATCGCGTTGCAGGGGAACTTGCCGGGAGACGGATCGGCGCACGGCTTCGACAAGAACAGCGACGCGCTGGACATCTCGCACGTCAACATGGCCAAGTACGTCGAGGCGGCCGATCATGTGCTCGATCTCGCGATCGCGACGCAGCCGAAAGCTCCGACGGTGCAGACGCGGAGAATCTCGTTGGCCAACAGCGGCGGGTTTGTCGCGCATGTGATCCTGAACGGCGACGGCGTTTTGCTGAAGAACAAGCAGCCTGACCCCGAATTCCCGCCGGCCGGCGACCAGCATCACATCGACGAGGGTGCTCACGAACGGATCGGCTCGTTCCGCAACGGAGCGACCGTTGGGCTGTTCCGGCACGAGGACGAATCGCTCAGCCCGTATTTCATCGAGCATGTCACGATCTATCCGGGGCGCTATCGAGTCCGCACGTCGCTGTGGAGTTTCCAGTGGGACAAGGGGAAGGTGCTGCCGTCGCGCGGCACCGAAGCGGCTCGGCTGTCGGTCGTGCAACTGACCGGCGACGGCCGAGGCGGTCAGCATCCAAGCTACGTGCTGGGCTACTTCGACGCGCCGTCGATGGACTCGCGTGAACACGAACTTGTCACCTGGCTGAACCACAACGAATTGATCGGCTTCAACACGGCGTCACTCGCGCCGGTGGCGAACTACAACCGCAAAGGGCGAGCGATGGCCTTCACCGGGCCGGGCATCGCCGTGGATTGGCTCGACATCGAAGGCCCGCTGCACGACGTCTGGCCGCCGCGCAGCCATCGCGTGCTGTTCGGCGATTTGCCTTTGGACGAATTCAAACCGGCGGAGAAGTCCAGCGTCCGTGCTCCGCAGCGCAAGCAAGTTCGGCAACTTGGAGCGGGACGAAACCGGCCCGATCCGTCGCAAGGTTTGTGGACCGTGTCCAGCGAGCAACCGCTTGTCGATGCCGACCGCTTGCTGGCGTCGTTTTTGCCGAAGGCGTTTCGACGGCCGGTGAATGACGACGTGCGTCGCGCGTACGTCGCCAAAGTCGATGAACGACTCAAGGTCGGCGACAGCTTCGAGACCGCGATGCGCTGGGCCTATCGCGCCGCGTTGTGCTCGCCCGATTTCCTGTACCTCGTGGCCGATGCTGCCAGCATTGGCACCGACGTTGGCCGCGTTGATGACCACGCTTTCGCCTGCCGGTTGTCGTATTTGTTTTGGAACTCGAAGCCCGACGACCGGCTGACGGAATTGGCCGCGTCCGGCAAGTTACGAACTCCGGGAGTGCTGCGTTCCGAGACCGAACGGCTGCTGAAGGACTCGAAGTCGCAGCGATTCATCGAAGACTTTCTCGGTCAGTGGCTGAAGCTGCGGCAGATCGCGTCCACCGACCCCGACCGCAAGTTGTATCCCGAATTCAACCCGTACCTCCAAGACTCGATGGTCGCTGAAACACGAGCGTACTTTCGTGAGTTGATCGACAAGGATTTCGATGCCAGTCATCTCGTGCGATCCAAGTTCGCGATGTTGAACGAGAAGCTGGCGGTGCATTACGGCATTCCGGGAGTCGTCGGCTCACAGATTCGCCGAGTCGATTTGCCGGCGGATTGTCCGCGCGGGGGATTCTTGACTCAGGCTTCGATCTTGAAGATCACCGCCAATGGCACGACGACCTCGCCCGTGCCGCGTGGAGCGTTCGTGATGGATCGGTTGCTCGGTCAGCCACCAGAGCCGCCGCCGCCCAACATTCCCGCGATTGAACCGGACGTGCGTGGCGCGAAGACAATCCGCGAACAACTCGACAAGCACCGTACGGACGCCGTGTGTGCCTCGTGCCACGCGAAGATGGACCCGCCGGGTTTCGCGCTGGAGGCATTCGATGTCATCGGCGGATTGCGCACGCGGTATCGCTCGATCGGCGATGGCGATGCGGCCCCGCGCGGCTCGATTGACCCGTTCATCGGCATCAGCTTCAAGCTCGGCCCACCCGTCGATGCGAGCGGTGTGCTGCTGGACGAACGGTCTTTCAAAGATGTCACGGAGTTTCAAACTCTGATCGCTGCCGATTCGGGCCGCCTGTTGAAGAACCTCGCGCAGCAGTTCGCGATCTATGCGATTGGCCGAGACATCTCGTTCAGCGACCGTGATCCGATCGCAGCCATCGTTGCCAACACGCAAAAGAACGGCGGAGGCATTCGGACCTTGATCCACGAACTCACGCAAAGCCAACTTTTCCAAACACGCTAAGCGTTTCAGACGCGAAGCTGCGGAGCAGAAAATGAAGAATCGAAACCGAAACAATCTGTCGCGAGTCGTCCGTTGGTTGGTCGTGCTGATTCTGTCTCTGGCCGCTTGGCGGACGGCCAATGCGGCTGAACCAATCAAGCACCAGATCACTGGCTTGTTCTCGACGGATCGCGAGGCGGATTTGCGGGCGACGTTCAAAGAGTTGCCGGAGTTCAAACTTGTCAGCATCGACTTCAAGAACGCCGAGGCGAGCTTCGAGTACGATCCGGCGAAAGTCTTTCCCAACGCCAAGCCCGAACAAATCGTCGAGCGATTCGAGAACGTTCTGCGTCAAGCATCGCGTCACACCTTCGGAATTAAGCCGCTACGATCGTTGCCCAAGGACAAACTCACGCTGATCGAGATTCCGGTCGTCGGCTTGGACTGCAAAGGGTGTTGTCTGGGTGCTTACGATGCGATCTACAAACTCCCCGGTGTGGAGATGGCGACCGCCAGTTTCAAAGAGGGTCGCGTGACGGCTCTCGTCAATCCTGAGAAAATCGACCGCGTCGAACTGGAGACCGCCCTCAAGCAGCGCGGCGTCCAACTGAAAACAGAATGAGGGCTCTTGATGAAGTCTCACTCAATCACCGCTGTTCTGTTGGCGGCGACGGCATTGCCGGCGTTCGCTCAGTCGCCGAACGAAGAAGAGCTCAAATTCTTCGAGCAGAAAATTCGGCCGGTGCTCGTGCAACACTGCTACAGTTGCCACTCGGTTCAAGCACGCGACGCGAAGAAGCTGAAGGGCAAGCTGTTTCTCGATACTGCCGAAGGAGTGCTGGACGGTGGCGAGAGCGGTGCCGTGATCGTGAAAGGCAAGTCGGCCGAGAGTCTGCTCATCAAGGCCCTCAAGCACGACGGCATCGAGATGCCACCGAGCGGAAAGCTCTCGGCTGAAATCGTGGCAGATTTTGCCAAGTGGATCGACCTGGGTGCTCCCGATCCGAGGAAAGGGGACGCTCTGGTCAAACCGAAGCGTGAGATCAACCTCGACGAAGGCCGGAAATGGTGGTCGTTCCAGCCGCTCAAGTCGGTTGAGCTGCCAGCGGTTGCTGAGGGAAGTTCCGCCGCATCGTCGATCGATCGGTTCGTGGTAGCAGCTCAGCAGAGTCACGGCCTGAAACCGAACGGCCCGGCAACAAGAGAAAAACTGATTCGCCGAGCGTACTTCGACCTGATCGGCCTGCCGCCGACGCCGGAGCAGATCGCGGCCTTTGTCGGCGATGCGTCCCCGCAGGCGTTCGAGAAAGTCGTCGATGGACTGCTCAGCAGCCAGCACTACGGTGAGAAGTGGGCGCGGCATTGGCTCGATGCGGCTCGGTTCGCGGAGAGTGGCGGGTACGAGTTCGACGGCTTCCGGCCGGGTGCGTTTCACTATCGTGATTGGGTGATCCGCTCGTTGAACAGCGACCTGCCTTACGACCAGTTCGTGCGCATGCAACTGGCTGGAGATGTGTTGTTGCTCGACGACATTCAAGGTGCGGCGGCGAGTGGATTTCTCGTCGCCGGGCCGTATCCGGGACAGATCACCGCAAAGACGGTCGAGCGCATCCGCTACGACCAGCTTGACGACATGCTGATGACGATTGGCGGCTCGATGTTGGGGCTGACGCTTGGTTGCGCTCGTTGTCACGAGCACAAATATGACCCGATTCCACATCAGGACTACTACGCGCTGGCCGCTTCGTTCGCGAAGACCTCACACGGCTCACGCACGCTCGATCTCGACTCGGCTGCGACGCAGCAAGCGGTTGAGAAACATCAGGCCGATCACGAACCACTTGTCGCCGCGCTCCGCACGTTCGCCGCGAATGAGTTGCCAAAGCGATTTGAAACGTGGCGTGCGGCTGAACTGGCGAAGCAGACGGACGCGCCGCGCTGGCAGGTGCTCGAACCGGTGTCGCTCGAAGCCGAACGTTCGTGGCTGAAGGAATTGCCTGGAGGAATCGTGGCTCACGACGGTCTGCTGAATCCAGGTTTGAAGATTCACCAGCGCGGTCAGCGGCGATCAGTCGGCAACGAGGAGCAGTACCGCATTTCGCTACACACGCATCAGAAAAACGTCACATCGCTGCGGTTCGATCTCTTCGCCGACAAGTCTCTTCCGCAGCGCGGACCGGGTCTGAATGCCGACGGCAGTTTTCAGCTTGTCGAACTGAAGGTGACTGCCCGGCCGCTCGATCCGATGGCGAAAGACGCGCCGCTGGAATTGAAGCTCAAGCCGGTCTTCGCGGCCTTCGAGGACAAAGACCAGCCGCTGAGCAACGCTCTGGATGGCAAGCCGACAACGGCGTGGGTGGTGCGCGAGACCGCGAAGAAGGACAACGCCGCCGTCTTCGAGTTGGAGACGCCACTCGCGGGATTTGCGAGCGGCACGGAATTACTCTTCGACCTGAAGTTCCGCGACCTCGGCATTGGCCGCCTGCGATTCGCGCTGAGCACCGAGCCGAATCCGGCAACGTGGGCCGGAGATTCTTCCCCGCAGCATCTCAGCGAGATTCGCGCGATCCTCGCGGCGAACGGCAACAAACTGCCGGATGCTCTGCGCGAGCCGATGACCCGCTGGTTCGCCCCGTTTGATGCCGAGACGGCCAAGGTCTTCCACACGGTGCGCGATCATGCCGCTGCGTCTCCGCGACCGAATTTGTCCGAGGTCTACACGACCGTCGCCGGCGGACAAGATGTCTTCTTCCTGCGGCGCGGCGAGGTCGATAACAAGCAAGGCAAGTCGGAACCGGGCTTCATGCAGGTCTTGTGGCGCGGCGATGCACCGGCCAAAACGGAGCCACCGACCGACCCGCGCGTCGCGCTGGGCGATTGGATGACGAACACCGAACGCGGAGCCGGGCCACTGTTGGCCCGCGTGATCGTCAATCGGCTCTGGCAGCATCACTTCGGCGAAGGAATCGTCGGCACTCCGAACGACTTCGGCGTGCAAGGGGACCGGCCGACTCATCCGGAGTTGTTGGAATGGCTCGCGAGCGAACTCGTGCGCGGCGGCTGGAAGCTCAAGCCGTTGCACAAGCAGATCATGCTCAGCGCGGCGTACCAGCAATCGCACGAGGTCAACGCTGAAAACCTGAAGCTTGATTCGACAAACCGCTACCTCTGGCACTTCCAGCCGAGGCGATTGGACGCCGAACTGATTCGCGACTCGCTGCTGGCGATGGGCGGCAATCTCGACACGGCGATGTTCGGGCCAAGCATTCTCGACAACACGCCGCGACGCAGCGTCTATCTGCGAGTCAAACGGAGCGAACTCATCCCGCTGATGACAATTTTCGACGCACCGGAGCCGACTCAAAGCATCGGCGAGCGAATCAGCACGACGGTGCCGACTCAGGCGCTGGCGATGATGAACTCGCCGTTCGTGCGGCAGCAGGCGGAGAAACTGGCGTCACGCATTCGCCCCTCGAAGGACTCGCCGCTCAGTGAGGCGGTGGACCGTGCCTACCAGATTGCATTCTCACGAATGCCAACCGATCCGGAACGCAACCGGATGCGGGCCTTCGTCGAGGAGCAGCGTGCGGCAATGGGAGGCGACGCGGTCGTGGCCACCGACAAAGCTCTGATCGAGTTCTGCCATGTCCTGCTGTGCCTCAACGAGTTCGTTTACATTGACTGAACTTTGGAGTTGTCATGTTTAATTTCCACTCACCGTCTGATTTGCAATTGCCAGCCCGGCGTCGTTTCTTGCAGGAGGCGGGCCTCGGTTTCGGATCGCTCGCGCTGGCCAGTTTGTTGAACGGCGAATCGCACGCGGAGACTTCGGCCAATCCGCTCGAACTTCGGCCGCCCCACATTCCTGGGCAGGTGAAGTCGATCGTGTGGCTCTTCATGACTGGAGCTCCGTCGCAGGTGGATACCTGGGATTACAAACCGGAACTCCAGAAGCGTGACGGCCAAGACCTCGCCGGAGCCGATCCGAAGACCGGGTTCTTTACGACCAGCGGCAAGTGCTTGAAGTCGCCGTTTGTTTGGAGTCAGCACGGCGAGTCAGGCTCATGGGTGTCGGACCTGTTTCCGCACTTGTCGCAGCACGTCGACAAGATGTGCTTTCTGCACTCGATGAATCTGCGGCAGAACAATCACGCGCCGGCGTCGATCGAGTTGATGTGCGGTACGAACCGTCCTGGCCTGCCGGCGCTCGGAGCCTGGATGACTTACGGACTCGGTTCGCTCAACCAGAGTTTGCCGTCGTACGTCGTGCTGCACGACACGCGGCCGCGCGGCGACGATCAAATCTGGTCGGCGGGTTTTTTGCCGAAGACGTATCAGGCTCTCGCACTGGATGCTCGACGCAAAGAGGCGGTCGATAACTTGGCTCGCGACGGAAAACACAGCGATGCTCAACAGCGGTCACAACTTGAACTGATCCGGCAGTTGAATCAAGAGCACGCGACGACTCGGCCGACTCAGGCCGATCTCGCCGCGCGGATCAATTCCTACGAACTGGCGTATCGGATGCAGATGGCCGCTCCGGAAGCGCTCGATCTGACGAAGGAGTCGGAAGCGACTCACAAGCAGTACGGCATGGATCAGCCGGAGTGCGCGACGTTCGCTCGGCAATGTCTGCTGGCTCGGCGACTGGTCGAGCGGGGTGTACGGTTCGTGCAAATCTTTGCCGGCAAAGGAACCGGCGGGGACGGCAGCGTCAACGACGTGCCGTGGGATTGCCACTCGGACGTGCAGACGAATCATCGCTCCTGCGGACTGCACACCGACCAACCGGCCGCCGCGCTACTGGCGGATCTCGAAGCGCGCGGACTGCTTGAAACGACGCTGGTGATTTGGGGCGGCGAGTTCGGCCGGACGTCGGACTCGCAAGGTGCGAAGGGCCGCGACCACAACCCGAACGGCTTCACCATCTGGATGGCCGGAGCGGGCGTCAAAGGTGGCTTCCATTACGGCGCGACCGACGAGTTCGGCTACAAAGCGGTCGAGAAGAAAATTCACGTCAACGACCTGCACGCGACGCTGTTGCATCTGCTGGGACTCGAACACACGAAGCTGACGTACCGCTTCAACGGCCGCGACTTCCGCCTGACCGACGTCGGCGGCGAGTTGCTCACAGAGATTCTGGCCTGAGTGCGGTTTCAAGGCCGTAGCCACGTTTGCCAGAACGTGGGTCATCGGGTCGCGATCCTGCGTTCTGGCGAGCGTGGCGACAACTTTGAACTTCACATGAGGTGCTGCGATGAGGCGTTCCATTTTCGCGCTGCTGGTTGGTATGCTGAGTTGCGGAATCGGGTCGCCGGCACGCGGGGAGGACTGGTCGCAGTTTCGCGGGCCGACCGGATTGGGGTTCACATCTCAGGCGAGTCTGCCATCCAAGTGGGGCGGGCCGGAGAACGAAAACGTCCTGTGGAAGTCGCCGCTGGTTGGCGAAGGACATGCCAGCCCGATCGTGTCCGGTGAGCGTTTGTTTGTCTGCACCGCGCACTGGCCGGAGTCCGTCAAGGATCGCAAGGCCGTCATTCCGGAACATCACGTCCTGTGCTACTCCGTGTCCGAAGGCAAGCGGTTGTGGGACTCGCTCGTCGAGCCTGGCCCGTGGTTGCGAAACGATTTTCGCAGCGGACCCGGAGGCGGTTATGCCGCTCCCACGCCAGCCACAGACGGTCAGCGGGTGTTTGTCGTCTTCGGATCATCGGTGCTGGCCGCGCTCGATTTCGAGGGTCGCATCGTTTGGCGAAAGGAAATCACCCCGCACAACTTCGACGTGACCATCGGCAGCAGTCCCGTGCTCTTCGACAACATGGTTTTGATGCTGTGCGCGATGACGAACAAGAAGGACTCGAAGCTTGTCGCCTTTGACAAAGCCGATGGCTCGATCCGTTGGGAGGCGGCGCTGCCGCAATCCGGATTCGCTCACAGCACACCGGTGAAGATCGAGGTCGGCGGCAAGGCTCAACTGGTCGTTGTGGCCTCCGGCGGCGGCGAATCGGATCGCGGGATTCAGGGCCTCGATCCCCGCAACGGCGAGGCGTTGTGGTGGTGTCGCGGCGGCGGCGAAGCGTCCTCGGCGGCGTTCGGAGCGGGCATCGTCTACTGCGACAACGGCCGAGGTGGGCCGGGCATCGCGATTGATCCGAACGGTTCGGGCGACGTCACCAAGACGCACATCAAGTGGCGAGTCAATCAAGTTCCCGAAGCGATCGGCTCGCCGATCATCGTCGGCCAGCGGGTTTATCGTTTGCACACTCCCAATGTGTTGAAGTGTTGGAACGCGGCGAGCGGCGAGCAGGTTTATGCTCAGCGTCTGGACCGCCTGACGAGCACCTGGGCCAGCCCCATCGCGGACGGTGCCGGTCGCTTGTATTTCGCAACCGCCGGAGTCAGCCACGTTGTCCAAACCGGCGACGAATTCAGCAGCCTCGCGATCAACGATCTCGAAGATCCCAATCACGCCTCGCCCGCCGTTTCCAACGGCAAGCTGTTCCTGGTGGGAACCCGTTACGTCTTTTGCGTGGGAACGAAATAAAATTGGAGTTCACCAACATGCCGATGCGTTTTTTGATCCCGATCGCTTTGTGTTTGATTCTGCCGGCAACCGTTCGTGCTCAGGAATGGATCGCAGTCACCACCGACCTGTTGAAGTCCGAAAAGACTGGCTTCGGCGGGCTGTGCGGTGTGGTCGTTCATCCTCCGAGCGGCGATGTCATCATCAATCTCAGCGACCGCGGTCTGTTCCGCTCGCAGGATCAGTGCCGGAGTTGGCAGCGGTTGGGTTCGGCGGAACTCAAGGGCCGCACCGAGACACCCGGCTGCCTGATGATCGACCCGCTCGGGCACAAGCGGCTCGTCTCTGCGTTGGTCTACGGCTCGCCGCTGATCGTGAATTCGGATTTGGGAGAGTCATTCACAGCCCTGTCTCCGAAATCGATCCACGTCGATTGGTGCGCGGTCGATTGGAGCGATCCCAAGCTCCGCTTTGTGTTGACGCTCAAACATGAGTCCGGCGATTTGCTGCTGGCCTCGCGCGACGGCGGCCAGTCGTTTGACGAGATCGGCAAAGGCTATGGTCCGGCTTGGATCTTCGACAACCAGACCGCCGTTGTGGCCGAAGCGAAATCGAAAACGAACGCCAAGCCCGGACTGTTGCGCACCACCGACGCGGGCAAGACGTTTCAACGCTGTGGCGACGATTACGCTCGCGCGCTGCCACGTTTCAAAGCGGGGACGTTGTATTGGCTCGTCGCCGATGGGCTGATCGCGTCTGCCGATCAAGGACAATCGTGGAAGAAGCTCTCAGCCGTGAAGGATGGTCTCTGCGGCCCTGTGTTCGGCAAGGACGCGCAACATCAAATCATCCTGACGCAGAGCGGCATCCGGGAATCGAAAGACGGCGGCGTCACCTGGCAGCCGACGATTCCTTTGCCCACCGCCATGAAAGGGGCCGGGAATTTGTCGTGGGTTGAGTACGACGCCCGACACGACATCCTCTACGTGATGAAGATGGGATCGGAGCTGTTTCAATGGCGACGAGGTCAGTGAGTCGCCCCGATGGATTTCCAGAGGCCAGCCGTTACTCAGCGATGACCGCGACGGCTTCGATTTCGATGAGCCAATCGGGGCCAACAAGAGCCGAGACGCCGACGAGCGTGCTGGCAGGCGGATGCTCGGCCCAGACGTAGCGGCTGCGGACTTCGCGGATGATCGGGACGTGCTCCGGCTTGAGTCCCACGACGAAGAGACTGGTCTTCACGACGTTACGAAACGTCGCACCGACGGCCGCCAAAGCGAGTTCGATGTTGTGGAATGCCTGCTCGGTTTGTGCTTTGAGGTCGCCGCGGCCCACGACTTCGCCCCGCTCGTTGATTCCGACTTGTCCCGAAATGTGAATCGTCTTGCCGCCGCTTGCGCTGACGACGTGTGTCCAACCAAACGTCGGGCACAACTGCGGCGGATTGAGGAATTCGATGTTCATGTCGGCAGCTCTCACGAAAATGTGCAGCGGTTCTCCGTCTCTGCTGGGGATCGGTCATTTGTCCGACTTCATCTCCGCTTGCTCTTTGAGCGTTTTTCGGAACGCCTTTTCTTTCAGCTCGACGTAGTCCCGATAGCCTTGTGGATCGATGAACGGATTCTTGTCGGCCCCCTTCAGGCGTGCGTGTTTGGCGAGCATGCCGTAGTACTCGCCGTGTGCTCCGAGGAAGATGTCACAGGGGAGCGACTTCAAAACCTCGAACGTCTTGGCGAAATCTCCGGCGATGCTCGGGTAGTCCTGGTTGTCGACCAGTCGGTATCCGGGATTCACGTTGGGGCTGCCGATGACGACGACGTGATAATTTGTGCCGCCGTCTTTCGCGGTCCAGGTCCAAGTCGTGCAGCCGCGCGTGTGGCCGGGAGTCAGCCGAGCGATCAATGTTGTGCCGCCGAGTTTGACTTCTTCGCGGTCTTTCAGGACTCGATCGACCTCGCAGACTGGCCAGCGGTCATTGGGATAGAAGTACTGCCCGATTCCGCCGGAAGCGATGACGTTGTCGTCACCGCGCATGACGAGGATTTTGGCTCCGGTCAACTCCTTCAGCAACGCATGACCGGCAACGTGGTCGGAATGGGCGTGACTTTCCAAAATGATTTTGACGTCGTGCATTTTGAAGCCGAGCGACTCGACCGAGGCGCGAATCAGCGGGACGGTTTCCTCAAAACCGCTGTTGATCAGGATGTGTCCTTCGGGCGTCTCGATCAGATAAATCGCCAGCGCCTTCGAGCCGACGTAGTAAACATTGCCGACGATGCGGTGCGCCGGAAACGCTTCATCGGCGATCGCTGAGCCGCTCGCGGCAAGCAGGATCACGATCAGTTTCAACAATCGATTGGTCATGGAAGCTCAGGTCCGTCGTAGCCACGTTCGCCAGAACGTGGAGTGTGTTGCCGATTCGCCCACGTTCTGGCGAACGTGGCTACGGATTGATTCCGCAACTAGCCAATCAACTCCGGCAGCGGTCGGTGATCGCCGACGAGGTATTGTGGGCGGCCGGCGCGGTCGGTGAATTGCGTCGTCGCGACGTCGATGCCGAGCCGCTGGTACAGTGAGGCGAAGACGTCGCGGAAGTGAACCGGGCGAGTCAGCGGCTCCTCGCCCCAGCGCGTGGTTGAGCCAAGCACTTGGCCGTGACGCATTCCGCCGCCGGCCACGAGCGCACTGCAAACTCGCGGCCAATGGTCGCGGCCGGCATTTTGATTGATCTTCGGAGTGCGGCCGAACTCACCCCAGACAACGACGGCGATGTCATCCAGCAAACCGCGCTCGTCGAGATCTTCGATCAAAGCCGACAGCCCCAGATCAAGCAGCGGCAAGGCTCCGCGAGCTTCGTTGAAGATGTCCTTGTGCCAGTCCCAGTTGTAGTCCCCTTTGAGCATCCGCCCGAACGGATACCGGCAGAAAGCGAGCGTGACACAGCGAGCACCCGCTTCGATCGCTCGGCGAGCCAACAGGAACTGATCAAGAAACGTCTTGCCGTCACGTTCGTTGGGGTACGCTCGGTTCAGGCCGTATCGGCCGCGAGTGGCGGCGTCTTCGCGGCTGAGGTCGAGCGCCTCGGCGAGTCGCGGTGACGTGAGCACCTCGAACGCTTGCCGATGAAACTCGTCGATGCCATCCGTCGGGCCGCTTTGATCGACCTCCCGACGGAAGCGATCGAAGCTGGTCAACAACGCTCGGCGGTCGAACACGCGATTGAGCGTCGTACCGTTGAGCTGAATGTTTCGCCGATCAACCGCCTCGACCTCGAACCCCGCATGAGCCGATCCCAGGTAGCCGGGCTGCGTCGGCGGTGTGCGGAGAATGAATCGCGCGTCGGGAGTGATCGGCGTCAGATCGACGGCAGGCGGAACTCCGGGGACTCGCGCGCCGAGTTGCTTGGAAAGGATCGACCCCATCGACGGCCAGTCACCCGGCGGATATCCCGCGATGATTGGGGACGATTCCATCGCCGGATGCGACTCCCAACCGGTCGAGCACCAATGCGTGTTGTGATCATCACGGAATCCAACCAGTGAGCGGATAATCGTCAATTTGTCAGCGATGCCGGCCAATCGCGGCAACAGCTCGCAGATCTCGACTCCTGGTTGATTCGTCGCAATCGGCTGGAACTCGCCACGGATTTCGGCGGGAGCGTCCGGCTTCAAATCCAGCGAGTCCAAATGAGTCGGTCCACCGGGCAACAGGACCATGATGATCCCTTTGGCCACTCGCGGGGAATTCAAAGACCGACCGGCGGCACTCTCCGATTCCGCTCGCAGGATTTCCGGCAGAGCTAGCCCGCCCAACGCCAGCCCGCCGACTTGCAGGCAACTCCGGCGGGACAGACCGTCGCAAAACCGCGACTCCGATCCGAGAATGGTCAGCATGGTCGAAACCCCTCGTGACCGACGAACGCATCAGACGTCGCCAACGTATCGAGGTTGGCCGGGTCTCGCAATGTCTTCGTCTCTTGTGATGCCCTCCCCGCTGCGATGCATCCGAAGTCGCCCCGAGCATCCGCCGACAACTTCGGCCACGCCACCAGGATCGTTGCCAAGCCAGCATCGTCATCGACTAAGATCGCGTCCACGTCATCCCGCACGCCAGATTGCGCGCCGCTTTCACCATCGAACGTGGCTTTTCCCGTGGTTTCATGGGGGGGGAATCGAATCCCTCCGGGCGTGCTTCACTGAAGAGGACTTTGCGATGCCTCGGTTGCACGTGATTGTTTGGTTGTTGAACGCTCTCTTTTGTTTGAGCTTCGCGGCCGAGGTGGCCACAGCTGACGAACCGCAGTTCGCCGAAGTACCGGAACTCGCCAACATCGAATTCGCGCCGGCCAAAAACGAAGACGCCGTGCCAGAGCACTTCCGGCTGAAGCCGCATCGTTTCGAAGCGGAAGCGGAACTGCTGCGCGAGCGCGGTTCACTGCGGACGTTCGCTGTGACGTTCCCTTCGCCGGTCGAGACCGTCGTGCTGGAGAACAACACCGTCCACGCCGAATACTTTCAGCCGGCCGGGCCGGGACCATTTTCAGGTGTTGTCGTGCTGCACATCCTGGGGGGCGAGTTCCCACTCTCCCAAACGGTGGCGAGCGCACTGGCTCGCGCGCAAGTGGCCGCGCTGTTCGTCAAGATGCCGTACTACGGTGAACGGCGAAGTCAGGAGTCGCCGCGACGCATGATCTCGCGCAACCCGCGCGAGACGGCCGAAAGCATGCGACAAGCTGTGCTCGACATTCGCCGCGCGGGAGCCTGGCTGGCGGCTCGGCCGGAGGTGGACAAGGAACGGCTGGGGGTGACGGGCATCAGCTTGGGAGGCATCATGTCCGCGCTCTCGGCGGCGGGCGAGCCGCGGTTCCGCAAAGTCGCGATCTATCTCGGCGGCGGAAAGCTCGGCGAGAATCTGTGGGGCATGGAGCATCGTGACGCCGACGCCTTTCGCGCCGAATGGCTCAAAGCGGGCGAATCGCGCGAGTCTTTTCTCAAGGCGTTGGAACCAGTCGATCCGGCGACGCACGGCCGGTTGCTCAAAGACCGCGACGTGCTGATGGTCAACGCCAAGACGGACGAGATTATCCCGCACGCGGCCACGATGGCGTTGTGGGATTCGATTGGCACGAAGCCGGAATTGGTGTGGCTCGACGCCGGCCACATCACCGCCGCCGCGTACCTGCCCGGCGAGATGGTCCGCCTGCAAAAGTTCTTCACCGCCTGGAAGCCGCAAAGTAGACCGGCCACTCCGTGACCGGAGGTCGAGTCACGGAGTGAATCGTCTACTTCAGCGATCGCCGCGCGGTGACTTGGAAGTTCGTCACCTTCAGCTTGGTCGCGCCGTCTTGTTCGAGCACCGTGTCGCCCCGTTCGACGGCGAACACTTCCCACCGATCACCGCCCCACTCGTTGAGTCGCTGCGACAGCAACGCAGGCTCGACCGCCTCAGAGCGATATTCCCAGCGTGGCGGTGTCGCGGTGGTGTCGGACTGCGCCGGCCGGCCGAAATACGTCAACGCGAACACAAACGCGACAAACAGACCAACGAAAGACCAGAGACGATTCATGTCAAATGTTCCTAGCAAATGAGGACCGCAACTCAAACGCGGAGTTGCTCGGGAGGTGGACCACCGAGATCGCCGTAACGCTGGCGAATCGGCTCGATGATGTCGGCCAGAAATGTATCGACCTGCTCCGGAGCACGGCCGACGAACCGTCGGGCGTCGAGAGCATTGCCGAGATCAACCGCCGCGAACGCCGCGTCTGTCTTCAATCGATCGAGCAAGTCGTTGGCACGACCAAATTCTTTGACTTGCTGAGCGGCCGCCTGGCTGTGAACTCGAATCCGTTCGTGAAGTTCCTGGCGATCACCGCCGGCTTGGACTCCGGCCATCAGGATTTCTTCAGTCGCCATGAACGGCAACTCCTCGTCGAGATGCTTTTCGATGACCTTCGGGTACACGACCAAACCATCGACGATATTTCGGTACAAGATCAAGACCGCGTCGATCGCCAGGAACGCCTGCGGCAAGACGAGCCGGCGATTCGCACTGTCGTCGAGCGTCCGTTCGAGCCACTGCGTCGCGACCGTCTGAGCGAGATTCGCCGGCAAGTTCATCGCAAACCGGGACAGCGAGCACATCCGCTCAGATCGCATGGGGTTCCGCTTGTAGGCCATCGCGGACGATCCGATCTGCTGCTTCTCGAACGGCTCTTCGAGTTCCTTGCGGCTTTGCAGAATGCGAATGTCGGTCCCGGCCTTGTGAGCGCTCTGCCCGATGCCGCCGAGCACTTCGAGCACCTGCGCATCGACCTTCCGCGAGTACGTTTGCCCGGTCACCGCGTAGGCGGCCTCAAATCCCATCTTGGCCGAGACACGGCGATCGAGTTCTTCAATCTTGGCATGATCTCCATGGAACAGCGTCATGAACGATGCCTGTGTGCCGGTCGTTCCCTTCACGCCTCGGCACTTCAGCGACGCGAGCCGATAATCGATCTCCGCCAAATCGAGCACAAGGTCGTAACACCACAACGTCGCGCGCTTGCCGACCGTCGTCGGCTGAGCCGGCTGCAAGTGTGTGAAACCGAGACACGGCAGGTCGCGATACTTCGCCGCGAATGTCGCCAATTCGTCAATGACCGCCACGAGCTTCGCTTGGATCAACTGCAACGCTTCTCGCATCAAGATTAAGTCGGTGTTGTCCGTGACGTAGCAGCTTGTCGCACCGAGATGAATGATCCCGCGTGCCGACGGACAGCGATCGCCGTAAGCGTGGACGTGAGCCATCACATCGTGCCGCAGTTCACGCTCGTACTTTGCGGCGAGCGTGAAGTCGATGTCGTCTGTCGCTGATTTCAAATCAGAAATTTGAGCTTCCGAGATTTCGATCCCGAGTTCTCGTTCGGCCTCGGCGAGCGCAACCCACAGCCGTCGCCACGTTGAGTGCTTGCGTTGCTCGGACCACAACTCGGCCATCGGCTTCGAGGCATAACGCCTGATGAGCGGATTTTCGTAAACGTCGTGACTCACAGGGACTCGCTTTCCATCGGAGTAAAGACCGCCGTACCGAGACCGTCAGGGAGCCGCCTGCGACGCGTGAGAGTCGGGCCACTCCCTGGCGATCGCGGTACGGCACGCAACCTACGTTTCCGACGCGTCGCTTGCAAACGTAGCTCACCGGGTTAATGTCACCGCCCCCGCTGAAGGAGTCACGCCATGAATTTTCTGCCTCGATGTTTCGGCCTGTTGTTGTGCGCAATGTTCGCCGCTTTGGTTGCGAGCGATGCGATCTCGGCCGATCCGCCGCTCGGCTTGCCGTCGGTTCCCGTGCCGAGCGATAACCCAATGACGGCTGAGAAAATCGCTCTCGGCAAACAGCTTTATTTTGACGGCCGCCTTTCGGCCGACAACAAGGTGAGCTGCGCAAGCTGCCACGATCCCGCAAAGGGATTTTCCAACGGCGACCGCTTCGCCACCGGAGTCGAAGGAAAAAAGGGAGGCCGCTCGGCCCCAACGGTCATCAACACGGCGTACGGCACGCTGCAATTCTGGGACGGCCGCGCGAAGACGCTGGAGGATCAGGCTCTGGGCCCGATCCAGAATCCGATCGAGATGAACCTGACGCTCGATGCGGTCATCAAGAAGCTAAACGGCATCAACGGCTACAAGACGCAGTTCAAGAAAGTCTTCGGCACCGACGGCGCGACGGCCGACGGTATTGCGAAGGCGATCGCCGCTTACGAACGGACGGTCATCTCCGGCAACGCGCCGTTCGATCGATTCAAAGCCGGCGACACGAAAGCGTTGTCGGAAGCCGCTCAGCGCGGGCAAAAATTGTTCTTCGGGAAGGCTCATTGTTCGGCGTGTCACGCGGGGCCGAACTTTTCAGACAACTCGTTCCACAATGTCGGCGTCGGCATGGACAAGAAGGATTTCGACAAAGGCCGAGCCGACATCAGCAAGCTCGCCGGCGACACCGGCGCGTTCAAAACGCCGACGCTGCGTGAGATCGCCAAGTCCGGCCCGTACTTCCACGACGGCAGCGCGAAGACTCTGGAAGAGGTCGTCGATCACTATGCCAAAGGCGGCATCCCCAACGAGTGGCTCGACGAAGAAATCTTCAATATCAAGATCGCCTCGACGGAGAAGGCCGACTTGGTGAAGTTCCTGACCGAAGGACTCAGCAGCCCCGACTACCCGGACCACAAGGCTCCGGATTTGCCGAAATGAATTCCGAAGTGGAAGGGCGGAAGTCGGAATGAACTCCGCTCTGACAGTTCCCACTTCCGCCCGCCGAATTCCGACTTACTCCAACCAAAAGGAATTTCTCATGATTCGATCAATGGCGTTTTTGTTGTGTGGTTCGATCGCTCTGACGGCGGTCGCTCAGGATGCGAAGCCGACGGCGGTGCTCAGCGGCATCGACAATCCGTGCGGCATCGCGGTGCAGGGGGCGACCGGGCATATCTTCATTGCGGCTCACAGCGGTGTACACCGCTTCGATCCGAAGAGCGGCAAGGCTCACGTTGAGATCAGCGGGTTTCCGACCGACATCTACGGCAAGGGGCCGAAGTACAACGTCGGGCCGCTCGGCTTGGCGTTTTGGGATGACGAGCACTTGATCGTCGGCGACGGCAGCCGGCCGGACGGCGACGAGTTGGTCCGCATCTTCAAAGTCGGCAAGGACGCGGTTCACAAAGATCACGAGCCGATCAAAGAGGGCGCCGCCGTTGCGACGCTCGGGCCGATCAAGGCCAGCGAAGAATCCGCCAAGGGGGAAGGCAACTTCTACGGAGTCGCCTCGAACGGCAAGTCGATCTTCATCACCTGCAACGGCGACGACACCAAAGGCTGGATCGCGAAGAGCACCGCCGCCAACGGCAAGCCGGGTGCGTTGAAGTTGTCGATTGCCACCAAAGTCGCCACCGAAGTCGATGCTCCGGTGCCGGTCATCTTCTCGTTGGACGGCAAGGATCTCGTTGTCGGCCAAATGGGCGAGGTCTCGACTCCGCCGGGTGACAGCCTGCTGTCGATCTACGATCCGGAAACTGGCAAGCTCAAGAAGAACTACAAGACCGGCCTGAACGACATCGCCGGCCTGGCCTACAGCCCGAAGACCAAGAAGCTGTACGCGACCGATTACTCGTGGAGCGATCCGAAAGCGGGCGGCCTGTTCCGCTTGGACATCGACGGCGACGCGATCAAGGCGGTGAAGATCGCCAGCCTCGACAAGCCGACCGCGCTGGCGTTCGACAAGTCGGGCGTGCTGTACGTCGCGGTGTTCGGCACCGTTCCCGAAGGGAGCGACAAGCCAGCAGGATCACTCGTGAAGTTTGACTCCGGCCTGTAGCGCTTCCGGCCGAGGTCAATGCGGCCTCTGGCGATCGTCGATCGCCAGAGGCTTTTTCCTGCGCGAAAATATTTTCGGCAAGCGGAGGGTATCAACCCCCCGCTCGCCTTAAGGTGTCATCATGCGGATTGGAATTTTGGGTGTGTGCCTCTGCGGCTGGCTGCTGGTCTCGACCGCGCCTGCGCAGTCGGTGGGACCGTGGAACGGTTCGCTGGTGATCGTCGGCGGTGGGCGGATGGGAAAAGAGATCATCCAAGAGTTCGTGGATCGAGCCGGCGGGATCGACTCACCGTTCGTGCTGATTCCCGGAGCGAACGCGGGCGAGGACTGGGACGAGAAATATGTGGCGAAGAGTTTTCTGGCTCGCGCCGGTGCGAAGGACGTCACGGTCTTGCACACGCGCGACCGCGCGGTCGCGAACTCAGAAAAGTTTGTGGCTCCGCTGCGACGCGCCAAGGGAGTCTGGATCGACGGCGGCCGGCAATGGCGGTTGGCGGATGCGTATCTCGGCACACGGACGCATGGCGAACTGTTCTGCGCGTTGTGTCGCGGTGGCGTGATCGGCGGCAGTTCCGCGGGGGCGACGATTCAAGGGTCGTATCTGGTGCGCGGTGCTCCCGAAGGGAACACAGTCATGATGGCGAAGGGGCACGAGGTTGGGTTCGGATTCTTGAACTGTGTGGCCATCGACCAGCATGTGATCGCTCGCAAGCGGGAAAACGATCTCGCGGAAGTCCTCGACACGTATCCGGGATTGCTGGGCATCGGCATTGACGAAGGGACTGCGATCGTCGTCACCGGCCGCCGCTTCAAAGTCATCGGCGCGAGCCAGGTCGTGATTCACGACCGCTATTGGCCGAAGGTTGCCGACTCCAAGTACGAATTACTTTCCCCCGGCGATGAATTCGATTTGTGCTGTCGTCGGAAGGTGCAATCGTCGGCGACGCGATAGACTCACGCTCGACCTTTAGTTTAGTTGCCGGAAGACTCACATGCCCAAGCGATATTGCATGCCGGACCCGACGGTGGCGTTGACGGACGAGATCATCTTGCAGCATGTCGATCGCGGCAGCCGAGTCGTGGACTTGGGCTGTGGCGATGGCCGGCTGCTCGCGAGACTGCGCGACGAGCATGGCTGTAACGTGCAGGGCGTCGATCTGGACGCCGAGCATTTGTTGGGGGCGATCGAACGGGGAGTGCCGGCGGTCAAAGTGAATCTCGATCAAGGGTTGTCGGAGGTTCCGGATCAGTCGTTCGACTTCGCGGTGCTCAGCCAGACCTTGCAGCAGGTTCAGCGGCCACAGTTCGTGCTGGAGGAGATGTTGCGAGTGGCTCGGCGCGGGTTGGTCGTCGTGCCGAACTTCGGCTACTGGCAGGTGCGACTGCAGGTGCTCTGGCAGGGCCGAGCACCGATCACCGAATCGCTGCCCTACGAGTGGTACAACAGTCCAAACATCCACTTCATGACGCTCCGCGACTTTCGCGATCTGTGCGAGAAGCAGAACATCCGCATCATTCGCGAACTGCCGATCATCAGACGCCGAGCCGTCCCTGAAGCCTGGGGTTCAAACCTGCGGGCCGAAAGTGCCCTTTACGTTTTGGAGCGGCTGGGGGTATGAGGGAGAGTGGGATTGCAAATTGCAAAATGAGAATTGCAAATTGCAAATTGGCAAACGTCAGCCATTCCGCTCCGCACCTTCTCACTATTTTCGTTCGATGACGCCATGCACATCTCCGCCCAACTGCTCAAGCGACTCTCTGAGCTTTCGACGCCAGTCATTCTCGGTGCGTTCATCGGGCACTTGGTTGCGTTCGTGATGCTCTGGATGGCGTACCGACACAGCCTGCGCGCGATCGCGCAGACGTTGGATGACTTCACACGCGGGTTGCGGCATCGCAGCGTGCTGGATCGCAGCTTACCGTTGTCCGATCAGATCGAGGCGTTTCTGACCGACGTGAAAGACGCCTTGGACATCCCCGCTCGATCGGTCGAACGGCAGGAGTTGGCGATTCGGATGAGCATCCTCGATGAGAAACGCCGCTACTTGCACGCGATGCGATTCGAGACGATCTACAACGTATGGCGGTCAATGATCGAGGCGTATCCAATGGCGGGGATTCTCGGCACGGTGCTGGCGATCGGAGCGGCGTTGCAAACGGACAACCAGAATGGCAGCGCGACGGTCAACGCGATCGTTCGCAATTTTGGCGAGTCGATTTGGTCCACGTTCAGCGCGCTAGCGGCGGCCGTGGTGTTGATCTTTCTGAATAGCTGGATTGAGCCCGCGTTCGCGAGGCTCTCGGAAAATCGCGAGCATGTTCGCGACATGGTCGCGCGGGCGAAACGTGAATTGGCCATGTCGGCGACGAGCGTGTCCAATGCTGGCTCGTGACGTGACACAGCTTTTCAAGCGGCTCGTCTTTGCGAGACAGTTGAAAATCCTACCCCGCGCTTCGCGGCCCACGAGCCGCAGCAACTGAGTTGGCTTTCGGCGGCTTGAATCGCCAGACGCTGCCACTCGGTTGCGGACAGTGCGACGTGAGGAACGCGGAGCGACGCGACCAAGAACTCGCCGTGGTGGCGGTGCAGGTGCAACCAATCGTTGGCGATGGTTGACAGCTCGCAGTCGGCGAAATGCGACACTCGGCAAGTCCCAGGAAAGAATGAGAGGTGTCGCGCGAAGCAGGAGACCTCGTGAGATTCTCGCACCGAGCGGCGACTGCTGTCGCGATGTACCACGAACGTGAACCAGCCGTTCGGGCGAAGATGCTGCAACAGTTTGGCGGTCGCCAGGAAACTCGACGGGCAAAACAGATTGCCGTCATAGGTCGTCAAGTGCCGGACGACGATCAGGTTGTACGGCTCGTCGCTGCCGATGTGCTCCAGTGACTGTTCAGCCGGTGACGAGACCAATTGAAAGTCGGATCGAGGCTCGTGCTCGGCTGCCCAGGAGACATTTTCCGGGGACTCGTCGAGCCCCTCGGTGTCCATTCCCAATTCGTCGAAGATATGGACCAGCTCACCGTGTCCGCAGCCGACGACGAGCACTCGTGAGCCCATGCCGACCTGGTGTGTGAACAACAAATGCCGCATGACTGCGCGCGGCAACGGTGCCGACGAGACCGCCGAACCTAGCAGACCAGTCCAACTCATGATGGCCATCCTGCCAACTGCGAGGCAGGCTTCTTGCCTGCCTGGATCAATGACGAAGTGAACGAGAAGAGATCAGGCGCTGACACATTCTCGACGAGTCAAGTTGTAGTCGTGTTTCAGAGAACCGGTCAATTGGGATTGGCTTGGCAAATCAACATCGTTGTCTCACCGAGTCGATCACATCCCTTCTCCCTTTGGGAGAAGGTGGCCGAAGGCCGGATGATCGTCTCCCTTGCCCGGCCCTCAATCGAGCCGGCCCACGTTCCGCGAGCCGAACGCGACGATTCGGTGACACCTGCAGTGACGGTGGTCGTTCGAGTGGTTGCCGAAACACTGCTCGGCAGCGATGGTGGCGATACGCTCAGACGACACGCTCAATGGACAAGAGAGCCAAGATTTGTTGGCCGGCAACGAAGAAAGAGTCGGCATGCCTGGTTCCTGTGATCGACCAGTTTTTCTCCCTCTCCCTTTGGGAGAGGGCTGTGGTGAAGGAGCCAACCGATCATCGAGTCCCTCATCCGGCCTTCGGCCTCTTTCTCACAGGGGGAGAAGGAAGGAATGAGTGCCACTCTGAGCGGTCCTGTCCACGTTTCCGCCCAACTTGCCGGGGTGTGAGGTCGCTCCTAAGATACGCCCCCCTTTCGCGGCCGGAATCGTGAGCGGAACGCCTTGTGTGGCTTAGGGTCAGAGCGTTCTGAGGGCACGTTGGCAGCGGCAACATTTTTGGGAACTGACATGGATTTTTTGCGAGCGGGAGTGCTGTTGGCCGAAGGCGAAGGAGCCGCTCAAGGGGCACCGGGACTCGGCTCAATGATGATGCCGATGGTGCTGATCGTCTTCGTGTGGTACTTCCTGATCCTGCGGCCACAGGGCCGAGAACGCAAGACGCGTGAACAACAACTCTCCAATCTGAAGCGGAACGACCGCGTCGTGACGTTCTCCGGGATCATCGGCACGATCACGGGCTTCTCGGACGACAACAAGGAAGTGACTTTGCGAGTGGACGACAACGTCAAATTGCGATTCTTGCGGAGCGCGATTCAAGGGCCGTTGGCCGAAACGTCCACGTCGGACGCGAGCAAGCCGGCAGGAAGCTGATTTTGGAGTGCGGCAAGTCATTGCCGCTTTGGACTGCGGCTCAACCGCGTTCTGTTTTCACCAAGTGGAATCCAGTCTCCGGCAAATGAAAGCGGCTCCGCCGCGAAGGAGTGCGGCGATGACCCGCAGCACTCCCAATTGAGGAATTAGACTCGATGAACGATTTTTCGATGGGACTGTCACTGTTGGCGGATGCCGCCGACAAAGCCGCAGCGAACACACCGGAGGTGGCCGACATCGGCTTCCGGTTGCTGATGCTGATCGTGTTGTGCGCGCTGCCGTTTGTGGTCGGAGCATTTCTGGCTCGCATGTTGCGGCTGAAGGAATACTCGAGCCGCATCGGCACCGTGCTGTTTGCGCTCACAGTGGGGTTGGCTCCGTTTGGTTATCACATCATCCAGGCCGGCGACATTGGCGCTTGGAAGGGTGCGCTCCGCTGGGGCATCGACCTCGCGGGCGGTACGAACCTGATCTATCAGATCGAAACGGAAAAGGCTGCGGAGGAAGGGAAAGATATTCCCAGAGCGGTTGACCAGATGGTCAGCACGGTCGGCAAACGCATTAATCCGTCGGGCACGGAAGAAGTCACAATCCGTAAGGTCGGCCAGGATCGTATCGAGATCATCATTCCCGGAGCGGATCAAAGTGTCGTGGCGGAGAAGAAAGCCGCGATGACTCGGCTGGGCAGCTTGGAGTTTGGCATCGTTGCCAATCAAGACGACCACCGCCGTGAAATCGCGGGTGCGCGCCGGCTTTCCGACGATCAAGACAATTATTTGGAAGACAAACAGATCGTCGCCGTCTGGCGTGAACTTGCGGAGAAAGGCGACATGCCCTCCTCCGCAGTGACTCGTCTGGTGACTCGCAAAAACCGCAAAGGGGAAGACAAGGACGTCACGCAAGTGCTCATCATGCAGGAACCGGAAGAGGATGCCGTCACGGGTGGCTTCCTCCGCCGTGCTTCGATCGGGATGTCCGAAAACGCGACGGCCTGCGTCAATTTTTCGTTCGACTCGGAAGGGGCGATGCGATTCTTTCGGTTGACCGACCGCAACAAACCGACGGCCGACGGCCGCAAGCGTCATCTGGCGATCATCCTCGACGGCCAAGTCCACTCGTCTCCCAATTTGAACAGTGCGATTCGCGACAGCGGCCAGATCACCGGCAACTTTTCCAACGAGGAATTGAAAAAGCTGGTCGATGTGCTGAACGCCGGTGCTCTGCAATTGCCGATCAATCCGACTCCGATCAGCGAGTTCTCGATCAGTCCCTTGCTGGGAGAGGACGTGCAACGCAAAGGGATTCTGGCGTTGTGGGTGTCGTCCGTGGCCGTGTTTCTCTTCATGGCGATTTACTATCGGTTTAGTGGGTTGGTCGCGGACGTCTCACTGCTGCTCAATCTCGTGCTCACGCTGGGCGTGATGGTGATTTGCAACGCGACATTCACGCTGCCCGGACTGGCTGGCATGGTGCTGGGGCTGGGCATGTCGGTCGATGCGAACGTGCTGATCTATGAACGCATGCGTGAAGAAATGGAACGCGGCAGTAGTTTGCGGATGGAAATTCAGAACGGCTTCAGTAAAGCCTTTTCGGCGATCTGGGACTCGAACGTCACCACGCTCATTGCCGCCGTCGTGCTCTACATGATCGGCACCGATCAAATCAAAGGCTTCGCGGTGACGCTCTTCATCGGCATCTGCATGAGCAATTTCTCGGCGCTGTACTTCGGGCACTTGGTCTTCGACATCGCCGAACGCAAGCGTTGGATCACGAAGCTGAACATGATGAAAGTCATGGGAGTCCCGAAATTTGACTTCATCGGCAAGCTGAAACCGGCCGTCACGTTTTCGATCAGTTTCATCGTGCTGGGCTTGGCCCTGCTGTTGGCTCGCGGTTCGGACAGCTTGGACATCGACCTCAGCGGCGGTTCGAGCGTGACGTTCCAATTCGTCCAAGATCAACAGACCAATCAAGTGGAAGAGAAACTCAAGGAGACGTTTGGCTCTGCGGTTTCGTTGGAAAGACTCGTGGCGTCTGGAGAATCCACCATCGGAGAAAGTGGAGTGCAGTTCCGGCTCCGCACGAAGGACCAAGACTTCGAGAAAATTCGCGCTGGCATCGCTTCGACCTTTGCCGATCCGAAATTTGAGTTGAAGAAGGTCACAGTGGGTGTCAAGACTCTCCCGAAGAGAGCCGCCAAGACGACATCGCTACGAGCGCCGGACGCTCGAATCGTTGGCAGTGCCGGACAAGATGAAGTGAAGACCGAAACTGCCGAGAAGAAGGATGCCAAGTCTGACGAAGCTAAGAAGCCCGCCACCGACGACGAGCCGAAGAAGGCTGAAAAGTCTGCTGAGAAGACTTCCGAGGACAAGCCCGCCGCGAAAACCGAAGAGAAGCCGGCCGAAGAGGACAAGGCCACCGAGAAGTCCGAGAAGAATCCGGAGGCACCCGCCACGACAAAGTCTGGCGACGATGCGCCGAAATCGAATGACAAGTCGGCTAGTGAGTTCGACAGCACTGCTCCGGTTGATCCCTACGCCGATGCGGCTCAAGCCGAGTTGACGTTCAGCAGCGAAATCTCGACCTCGACCGCCACCGACTACTTGCTGAGTGAACTCCGAAAGCTCAATAAAGCCTATGCCGACGTCAACCCGAATGCCTTGTTCCGCATCAAGGGAACGGCTGGCTCTGGCCTGACGGCGGCCGAAAACAAGGCCAAAGTCTACAACAAGATGCTGGTCGAAGTTCGCACAATCATCAGCGAAGCGGAATTGAACCAAGCTCTGACGGCGATGGAGGCGACTCTGAAGGACACGCCGATCTTTGAAGAGGTCAGCAACTTCGCGTCTTCCGTCGCCGAAGACATGCGCTACTTGGCCATTCTGGGGCTGCTGGCCAGCGGTGCCGCCACCATCGTCTATCTGTGGTTCCGTTTCACGAAGGCGGACTTCGGCATCGCGGCCGTCGTCGCCGTGTTCCACGATGTGTTCTTCACCATGGCGTGCTTGCCGCTGGCCTACTACCTCTCGACGACTCCGCTGGGTCCGATCCTCGGCTTGGAAGACTTCAAACTCAACCTGTCGATCGTGGCCGCGCTCTTGACGATCGTCGGGTACTCGCTGAACGACACCATCGTGATTTTTGATCGCATCCGCGAAATTCGTGGCCGCAATCCGCAGCTCACGGTCCAGATGGTCAATGACAGCGTGAACCAAACGCTTTCCCGCACGATCCTGACCGCGGTGATTGTGTTCATCACGGTCGTCATTCTGTATGCCATGGGTGGTGAGGGGATTCACGGCTTCGCGTTCTGTATGTTGATCGGCACGCTGGTCGGCTGCTACAGCACGATCTACATCGCCAGCCCGCTCCTGCTGTGGATGTGGAACCTCGAGCAAAAACGCGCTGCGGCGAGTCGGATGTAAGGCACGAAACTCAAAGTAACCCGAAGCGTTTGCCCTCGCTGACGCTTCGGGTTCGTTTTTGGTTCAGCTTCGTTGCCAAGTCGCGCGGAAGCGGCCGCGCACTGCGTCCCAGAGAGCGGCGACGGTCGTGGCGTTGAGAGCCACGAACATCAACTGTGCTCCGAACAGCACGGAACGTCGGCCCGCTTGCTGGAAGCACCAGCCGGTCAGTGCGGAGACGTCGAACGCAGCATGCCACGTCAGCAACACGGCGTAGAACGGATGGTGGTTCGCCAGCAGAAGATTCGGGAAGTCGTGCCGCTCACCGAGCAGTTCGACATGCGAACGGAGGTTGAGTTCGCCGATCAGCGATTCGAGTTTCGCTCGTTCGGGCCCCGCGCAGACAATAGGGCGAGAAAAGTTAGGTCACGTCCGGTTCGTGAGCGGATGGAGGCGACGAGAGTCGATGGTTTTCGCCGACGCCACGACCAGCACGATCGGTTCGCGACGCTCGTGGGGCATGTTGAAAACCTGCCCCACGTTTACGGCACAGTCGCCAGCAAATCTTCCACGAGTTTCAACAGCGTTTCGTGGGTCATCGTCAGATCGACTTGATCTCGACCGCATTGAGCGGGATCGGAATGGAATCGTCGCAGGACGAAGTGGCCGCCCGATTGGCACTGCAACAGCACCTCGTAGTACTTCGCTCCGCCGGCGCGGAGGTCGGGCGACTTCGAACGGATGAGGACTTGCTGTGTCGTCGGGTCGAACTCCAACGGACCAATGTTTTCGAGGAGATAGGTGATCCGCTTCGAAAGGTCTTCGGCCCAGTGTTCGAGCATTGCAAACGAAGCTCCCACGAGACGCGGCACATCCATGCGCAGTTCGCGAAACGCGCAGCTCAGCGTATCGACGATCGTGAAATCGACCGACATGTCCACGCCATCGGTTGTGGGCAGAGTGACCGTCGTCGGCTGCGTCGAATTCATTCCGATCAGCCGCAGAAGTTCTTGCGAAAGGATTTGGCTCAGGCTCATGTCACACCTCCCGGTGTGGGACTGAAACGGACGAAGGGCGAGAGGCTTGTCGCGGCTGCGCGGCCGACGACGAGCACCTCGCCCTTCGATGTTCAGTTCGGAAAGATCATTGCGGCTTGCGTCGTGCGAACCGCGGAAGGCGGGAAGATCTGGAACGCTTACGCCATTGATGCTCGTGCTATTTGGTCAGAAGTTGCGCCCATGCGTCAACAGGGATTTCTCGGTGTCTTCTCTAACGGTTCGGCAGTCGTGTCGGATTTGACGAGCCGATTTTCGTCAATCCGGCATTTGTCGCCGGAAACCACGCGGTGCAATCGCGCAGCTTTTATGGCTTTTGCCGCATCTCGTGGTTTGTTCCGTCGAACGAAATCACGGCCGGCTTCTCATCCACAATGGTTTCGATGTGGACCGGGCGGCCCCAGATGCGTTGCAGATTCGCGAGCGTGTCACGGGCATAGTCGTGCTTCAACTCCGCCCATTGGAATTGGTGCTTGAGATACAGCTCGCCACGGTTCTTGTAGTTGCCGTCGGTGACGTAGATGAACGGCCGGCCGTGATTGGCGAGGCTCGTCAGCATCTGTTGCTTGATCTCTTGGAACTGCCGCGAAGCGATCTCGTAGTTGTCGTTCCCGTCGTTGTAGGCAAAGCTGAAGAGCTTGTGCTTCTGACAGAACTCCGGGGTCAAGTAGGCGTCGATGAATGTCACGTCGTTGTGGATTCGGCGGATCTCGAAGATCTTCTTGCGGCCAAGCTTCAGATCCTTGTCCCAACGCCGCTTCTCATCGTAGTCGTCGCACGTTTCCCAGTCGTGACCGAACTGGCCCTTGTCCCAACGCTCTTCGATATCGCGGTACAACTCGATGCCGATTTTGTACGGGTTCAGCCGATTCGGGCTCATCGCCATCGTGCCGGAGTGATGGTCGGCGTAGTCGATGACCTCCCCGTCGCTCAGGCCGAACGTCGTCATGATCGTCGAGTGCCAGTAGCTGGCCCACCCTTCGTTCATGATTTTCGTCTGAGCTTGCGGAGCGAAGTAGTACGCCTCGTCACGGACGATCTGCAGGATGTCATGCTGCCACGGCTTGAGTGGCGCGTGCTCCAGCAGGAAGAGCAACAAGTCACGCTCCGGTTCCGGCGGGAAGGTGCGCGGCTCTTCTTTCTTTTTCTGTTTCGCCTTCTGATCCTGATCCGCTTTTTCGAGGGCAGCTCGCGGGTTGATGAAGTCGTCCATGTAATCCTTGGACGGCAGCTTGCCCGGCGTGTCGTTCGTTTCGTCGTCCTCGTTGCTCTTGCCGATCGGGCTGGCGGCGGACGAGGTGACGTGTTCATCGCGTCGGAGAATGTGCGGAGCGTGCGGATCGACCAAGTCTTCCAACGACAGGCAGGCGTCGAGGAAGGCTTCGACTTCCTCGTGACCGTAGCGGTCGATGTAGCGATGCACGCGAGCGGCGTGATTCGCCATCTCGTCAAGCATCTTGCGATTCGTCGGTTGGAACCAGGCGTTGTTCTTGAAGAAGTCACAGTGCCCGTAGACGTGAGCGATGACCAGCTTCTGATCCATCAGCGAATTCGACTTCAGCAGATAGGCGTAGCACGGATTGGTGTTGATCACCATCTCGTAGATTTTTTGCAGGCCATACTCGTAGCCCTTCGAGAGTTCGTCGTATTGCGCCCCGAACCGCCAGTGCGGGTAGCGGACAGGGAATCCACCGAACGCGGCGAGCATCGACATCTCGTCGTAATCGACGACTTCGAAGTTCGTCTCGAAGAAGTCCAGCCCGTACTCGCGAGCCTTCGCCGACAGCACCTTCTGGACGTCGGCGAGTTCTTGCGGCAGTTCGCGTTGAATGCTGATCGGCATGTTCGGTCTCCTTGGTTCCTTCCGAGAGACGCGCCTTCCTTGACCGTCGAACTATGCCGAGCCAGGCAAGCCCGCGACCGATCGGTGACGACGGACGTTTCGACCCGCCATCGTGTTCCGATCACTCCGCTCCATCGGCGGTCAGTCGAGCGGGCAGTAACATACCTGCCAACCCAATCTCGGCGAAGACCGGTTTCGCCAACGACAAGACTCCCGACCCATTCGGTCAAAACCGCAAAGGAGCCAACTCATGGCCGTGGAAATCGACATCGTTTACGAAGGACAACTCCGCTGTGCGGCGACGCACGGCCCCTCGCACGCGACGCTGGCAACCGACGCACCCGTGGACAACCACGGCAAGGGGGAGAGCTTCTCGCCCACCGATCTCGTGGCGACGGCGCTCGGCACCTGCGTGATGACGATCATGGGGATCGTTTCTGAACGGAGTCAGATCGATTTGATTGGCACACGTATTCATGTTGCCAAGGAAATGGTGCAGCAACCGATCCGCCGCATCGGTCGCTTGCCAGTCACGGTGACGATTTCCGCCGACAAAGCCGCAAAGGTTTCCGCCGCCGATCGCACGAAACTCGAAACGGCCGCGAGACATTGTCCGGTGCATCAGAGTCTGCATCCCGACATCGACTCGCCGATCGAGTTCGTATGGCAAAGCTGAATCAGGTCACGTTCGGCAAAGCGTCACGCAACCGATTGGCCAGCGACACGAAAGTCGCGACCTCCAAAGTCTCGGCCCGGACGTCCGGTTTCAGTCCAAGCTCCGCCAGCACGCCGTCGATTGCGCCACGATCGAGCCGGCCCTTGAAGTGCGATCCGAGAACGACTCGCAGATGCTTGCGGCGTTGCGTGAAGATGCCGCGGACCAGTTCGTGGAAGAATGCTCGGTCGGTGATCGCGGCCCGGCGCTCGCGGTCAGGGCGGATGCTGAGGATTGCCGACTCGACATCCGGCCGAGGCCAGAAGACCTGCGGTCCGAGTTTTTTCAGCAGCTTGATCTGACACTGCGACTGCAACCAGACCGACAACGCTCCGAAATTGCTGCCCGTTTTGGGTTGAGCCGCCATCCGCTGCGCCAGCTCCAACTGAATCGTCACGACCATCCCGACCCACGGCAGTTCGGTAGCGACCAGATTCGAGATGATCGGTGTCGCCACGTCGTACGGTAGATTGGCGACCAGCTTCAGCTTGCGCTCCGGATCGGCACTCAGCTTTTCGTTGACGACGGCGATCACGTCCGGATTGAGTTGATTCTTGCTCTTGAGAGCATCGGCATTGATGAGTGTCACGTTCCGTAGCCCGTCGAGCATCTGCTGCGCGAGTCCAAACACTTTCTGGTCGTACTCGACCGTCACGACGTCAGCGGCTTCGCGAGCCAAAAACGTCGTCAGCCCTCCGGTCCCCGTGCCGACCTCCAGCACGACGTCGTCGGGACCGATGAAGGCTTGATCGGCGACGTACTGCACGATGTTGAGGTCGATCAGAAAGTTCTGACCGAGATCGCCGCGCGGGAAAAAACCGTGCTGAGCAAACAGCCTCGTCAGATGCGTGCGTGTTTGCCGTTCCGCCTCGTTCATGGCGACGCTCCACTCGGGGTTGCGAATGCCAGCAATTTCGCAACGTACTTTGCCAGCACGTCGGTTTCGATGTTGACCTCGTCGCCAACTTTTCGCTGGCCGAGCGTCGTGACCGTCAGCGTGTGCGGGATCAACATGACTTGAAAGCTCGTGGCGGTGACTCGAACCAGTGTCAGACTGACGCCATCGACAGCCACCGAGCCTTTCTCAACCATCTGAGCCGCGAGCGACTCCGGCACGTCAAACGTGTAGTCCGCGAAATCGGCACGCGAGTCGATCGCCGCGACTCGGCCGACACCATCGACATGTCCTTGCACGATGTGCCCGCCGAAGCGGCCATCGGCCGGCATGGCTCGTTCGAGATTCACCGCGTCACCGATTCGCAGTCGGCCGAGAGTTGTCTTCGCCAGCGTTTCGTGTCCGGCTTGAAAGCTCCACAACACGCTGTCGGCCGCGACGACCGTCAGGCAGCAGCCGTTAATCGCCACGCTGTCGCCCAGCCGTTTGCTCGGCGGCGCGTTTTCGAGAAAGCTCGACGGCACCTCGACGACGATCCGCTTCGCGTCCCCTTCATCCGCGAGCGATCGTACCGTCCCCAAGTTCTCGACCAATCCGGTGAACATCAGGCATCATCCATATCGTCGTGATCGCCATTCACGTCGGTCGTGGTCGGAGCCTCTGGCTTCCAGGCGATTCCCGTCGATGGGCTGGCGGTTGCCGCGACTGGCTGCGGATGGCCTCGGCGCCACCAGCGCATGACCGATTCGTTCCAAAGTGCTCTCAGCGGCGCGCCAAAAGCAAACCAGCAGCAGAACAACGGCAACGACACCTGCGGCATCACAAACATCACGGCCAGCGCGAAGACGATCTGGATCAAATGCTGCCGAGGACGCCGGCCACGAATCAGTCGATTGAAGAGATGCGTGTAACGAATTCGCGAGACCATCAAGCACGCGACCGCCAACGTGATGAACGG
>CAMAWN010000015.1 GCA_945861865.1 Candidatus Kuenenia stuttgartensis
CCACCTGCTCCCGAACCGCTGGCATCAACAACCCTGATTTCACTTGTGGCACATCATCCATGATCGACTCCAGAAAGAGGTTCCGAACATTTCTAACCTCATTCTGACAGCTCCTTATTCATCGCGCCAGCCAAAATTGGCACACCCTCGGCGGGCCAGACGAACGCCGCTACATCGACGCGGACCAATGTGCCGAACGCTTTGGTGGGATTTCCAAACGCCACTGGATTCGCTTGGTCGATTCGGCCCGTGCGCCACAACCAACGAGATTTGGCCGGCTCGTGCGCTGGTCAATTTCATCGTTGGAAGTGTGGGAGCGCGATGGCTGCCGTCCGCTTCGCCAACCGGGGAGGGTCAAGCCGTGAACGCCGACGAAGGCCAACTGAAAGGCGAGAAGCGAGCCGAGCGCGGCATCAAGCGGGCGGCCTACTGTCACGAGTGGGACATCGCCCGCGACGAACTGCGGTTGCTCGAAACGATGCTGCGGAATCCCGACGTGAGCGTCACGACGGATGACATCGTCGATGACCTCGCCAAAACATTCCGCGACGGCGGCAACTGGCGAGCGAACATCGTGAAGCGTCCGCAAGCGGCGGGCATCATTGCCACCGATGGCGTCACGAAGTCGGCTCGACCGAGCCGGCACGGTGGCTACACGACGCGCTGGAAGATTGCCGACACGTCGGCGGCCGAGAGTCGGCGCGACGAATTGCGAGAGTTCTTGCGGTCGCATCCGACGCGACCGGCTGATGACCAAAACAAAACGGGCGAATCGGCTGTCACCGACTCGCCCGCGAATTCCACCAACACTAACCCATCGAACGGAGACACGACCAATGGGCAAGCTGTCTGACATTCTGAATGGAAGCGGGAGCGACTTCAACGATCGTTGGAACGCGACCGCTGCGGCGGGTGAATTCGGGCCGGTTCCCCGTGGCGTTTATGTCTGCCATGCCACCAAGGGGGAACTCGAATCGAGCCGCTCGAAATCGACGCCGGGTTACAAAGTCGAGTTCACCGTGATCGACGGGGACTTCCTAGGCCGAAAGCTGTGGCTCGATTGCTGGCTCACGCCGGCTGCGCTGCCGCAGTCGAAACGGGACTTGGCCAAGCTGGGCATCACGTCGCCGGCTCAAATGGAACAGCCGTTGCCGAAGTGGATTCGCTGCAACGTGACGGCGGTTGTGCGGCGCGACGATGACGGCATCGAACGGAACAAGGTGCAAACCTTTGACGCGGTCGGCATCGACCAGCCGGAAGCCGATGCGTTCGCTCCGAAGCCGCCGGGTGAGGCCGCCGAGCCGAAGGGTGAGGCGGACACGTCTTTCGATCCCTCGAAACTGTGAGGGGCAGACATGACGACCAACGATCTTGGATTCAGGATCGTCGGGCCATGCACCAACGAACGCCGGCTTGTCGATTGGCAAGCGGCGTTCGTGGCGTATGCCGTACTCGACGAACGGGCCGAAGTGCATCGCGAAACGTATTTGAGCGCGTTCACGTTCGGCGAGGATTTTCGTCAGCATCTTGACGCGACCGGCTCAACGAAGGGCTTCGATGGTGTCTGCGGGGCGAGGTTCGTTTGGTTCGACATCGACCGCACGGACTTGGAAGCGGCTCGACGTGATGCCGCTCGAGTTTGTCTGCGCTTGATCGAACGATATGCGCTCGACGATGACGGGCCGCTGATGTTCTTTTCGGGATCGAAGGGCTTTCATCTCGGATTGCCGACGGACCTTTGGCAACCGTCCGCTTCGCTGACGTTCCATCGCACGGCAAGACGACTGGCCGAAGGGCTGGCCGCCGCGGTGCAAGTGACGATCGACGGCGGAGTCTATGACAAGGTTCGCGCTTTCCGTGCTCCAAACTCTCGGCATCCTAAGACAGGACTTCACAAGCGGGCGTTGACGCTCGACGAACTGATGCGGTTATCGGTCGAGAGGATTCAAGACCTCGCACGGGAGCCGCTGGCGTTCGACATGCCGACGACGACCACACGCAACGAACAAGCTGCCGCCGATTGGCTCGGCGCGGTGCAAGGGATGGAACGCGTAGCCGAAGCGATTCAGCAACGTCGAACATCCGGCAACGGATCGACGCGGTTGAATCGCTCAACGCTCGACTTCATTCGCCACGGGGCGGGGAGCGGTGACAGGCATCGGCTGTTGTTCTCGGCGGCTGCCAACCTCGCCGAGTTCGGGTGTCCGTCCGAGTTGGTTCGCGAACTGTTGAACGAAGCCGCGCTCGATTCGGGACTCGCTCCGAATGAGGTTCGACGGCAAATCGACTGCGGATTGAAACACTCACCGAAGGGCAACCAATCATGACGACGAACGCCAACTACCGAAGCGGGGCCGATGTGATCGACGGCTGGCGCGATGACGTGCTGAGCGGCAAGCCGCCGACGTTCTATCCGATTGGTGAAGGCGAACTCGCTCGCCTCGAAATCGGGCCGGGACTGGTGACGTTGCTCGGCGGCGCGCCGGGATCTGGCAAGACCGCGTTCACGATGCAAGCCGTGGTCGATGCGTTGCGATTGACTCCGACACTGCGGGCGGTCGTCTGCAATATCGAGATGCCGCCGGGCGTGTTGCTGGATCGGCAATTGGCTCGGCTGTCGGGAGTGGAGCTCACGACGATCCGCTATCGCCGGCTGACGGCAGAACACTCGGAACGGATCGACGCGGGGCTGACGACGCTGGCCGAAGTGTGCGACCGGCTGGCGTTCGTGCGACCTCCGTTTGACCTGGCCAACATCGCGGCCGTGGCCGATGAGTTCGACGCGGGGCTGATCGTGCTGGACTACATCCAACGGATTCAACCGCCGGGCGAACACGGCGACAAACGCGGCTCGGTCGATGCCACGATGAATCATCTGCGGGCGTTCGCCGATGCGGGCGTGGCGGTTGTCGTGTTGTCGGCGGTCGGACGCACGAAGGACAAGCAAGGCCGGTCGAGCTACTCCGGCGAGGGGCTGTCGCTGGCATCGTTCCGCGAATCGAGCGAGTTGGAGTTCGGGGCCGACGATGCCTTCATCCTCACGCCTGTTGCGGACTCGGAAGTGATCCTACGGCATCTCAAGAGCCGCAACGGTGAATGCCTCGACCTGCGGCTGACGTTCGATAAGCCGCTGCAACGCTTCACGCCGATCGACGCGGGCAACGTGACATCGAACGGCGAGCGACCGGGCAAGCTCCGCTCCGCGATTGCCGAA
Organism: Candidatus Kuenenia stuttgartensis; assembly: GCA_945861865.1. GTDB lineage: Bacteria > Planctomycetota > Planctomycetia > Planctomycetales > Planctomycetaceae > SXKJ01. Next base: position 3,215 of record CAMAWN010000015.1, read on the forward strand.
CTGTGGGCGAAAACTCCAATGGGCCGCGAAGACGTTGACGATTGGGGGACCAACTGATGAACCACGGACATCCGCCACGACTGCCGGGCTGTTCCGTCTTGCCGCCGATGAATCCTCGACCGGCAACCGCGGACAACTCACCGAAAGACAAGCCGAAGAAACGAGCGACCGGCGAACGATTCTCGACGATCAACGCTTTCGTGGATTGTTCGATGGCGGAACTCAGTCGGAGCGAGGCGTTGACGTGGTTCGTGCTGTGGCGTGACACGAAAGACGGGACGGTGAGAACAAGTGCGGCGGACATCGCTCGGCGAATTGGTTGCAGTCGTCGAGCCGTGACGGACGCCTTGTCGGGACTGCGACAACGTGGATTGCTGACGCTGATCTATCGCGGCGGAATGAATCAGGGAGTCTCAGTTCACCGCGTTCAACCGCTCGCAAAACCGCCCTGACGTGGGAAGCTGGCTTCTCATTGCCGTGGGAAGTTTTCCAGCATCAGCTAGGGAAGCCCACTTCCCATATCCCAGAAGGGACCATAAGCGAATGGTCCAACTGTCTGACGACAGGACCATTCTCAGAAACAGAAAGAGAACGCGACCATGCCAACCGATCCCGCGATTCTCGCCCAACTGCAAACGCTGTGGGGTGAACCCGTCACCGAGGCGACAGCCGAAGCGAACTCGGAAGCGGCGTTCGTGCCAAGCGAGTGGCAACCGTCACCGATTCCGCCAGCTCGGTTGGCAAACTCGCCGGCAACTTGGGACGCCTCGACGTTGGAACTGGTGACGTGGTTTCAATCCCACCGGGATCGGCTGCCGGTCGAGTTGTTTTGCTTGTGGCCGGGGGCGTGGGTGGTCGATGCCGCGTTGTTCTATCGGTCACTCGACGGCGACATCGCCAGCGGGCCGGAAGGGCCACGGGGACGATACGGCGGGCTGGCGCACGATTTGAAAAGGCTACGGGACTTGAAATGATTCGTTGAGGTTGTAAAACTTTTTACATGGCAACCAAACGCAAGAAATCGCGAACGATGACCGAAACTCTCCGGCAAGCCATCGCCGACAGCGGCTTGGCGTTCATTGAAATCGAACGGCAAAGCGGAGTGCTCCGGCAAACGCTGATGAAGTTCGCCCGCAACGAGCAATCGTTGCGGCTCGACATGGCCGACAAGCTGGCCGAGTTCTTTGCGTTGGAGTTGGTCGAACGAAAAGGAAAATGAGATGGGAACCGTCTTTCGACAAACTCGGACTCGGCCGCTTCCCGCTGGTGCGGAAGTCTTCACACGGGCCGGGCAACAGTTCGCCCGCTGGAAGCCATTAAAGGGCAAGACGCGGACGGCCAAGGTGACGACCGGCGAGGATGGCACGTTGCGGATTCAAACCGAAGCGGCCACGTTCACGGCCAAGTTTCGCAACGGGCAGGGTGTCATTCGCGAAGTCTCGACCCGCTGCCGCGATGAAGATGCCGCCCGGTCGGTTCTCAGCAAGTTGGAACGTCGGGCCGAACTGGTTCGCAGCGAAATCATCTCTCCCGCCGAAGACGCGACCGCCGATCATCAGCTAACGCCACTCGCCCAACACTTCGCGGCGTTTCGCGAACATCGAACCGCCAAGGGGCTGACCTCAATTCGCATCGACAACACGAAGTCGAAATTGGATCGTCTCGCCAAAGAATGCGGCTTTGGCCGGCTGGCGGATTGTTCGGCCGATGCTCTGACACGCTGGCTCAATTGTCAGCAAGGCAACGGAATGTCGCCGGGGAATCGCAACGAGTACCGGCAAGAGTTGGTCGGCTTCGGCAACTGGTGTGTCGAAACGCATCGCCTGTCCGTGAATCCGTTCTCCAAAGTGCCGACAGCCGATGCCAAGCTCGACTGTCGCCGACAACGCCGGTCGATGACCGAAGCGGAGTTGGTGCAACTGTTGGAAGTGGCACGCTGGCGACCGCTCGCCGAGTACGGTCGAGAATCCACTTCCGCTGACGACAAACCCAGCGAAGGGGCCGGCACCAAGCGCAAGCGGTCGAATTGGATCAAGGCCGCGTTGAAGCTCAACGGACTACAAGCGGCGGTCGAACGGGCGCGGGAATGTCTCGCCAAGAATCCCGACTTCGTGGCGAAGCTGGAACGACTCGGACGCGAACGAGCGTTGATTTACAAGACGCTCGTTCTGACCGGGCTTCGCAAAGGTGAACTCGCATCGTTGACGGTCGGGCAACTCGACCTCGACGCGCCGATGCCGTTCGTCGAACTCGACGCGGCAGACGAGAAGAATCGGCAAGGCTCCACGATCCCGCTACGGCTCGACTTGGCGAACGACCTGAGAGAATGGCTGTCCGACGTTCCCAACGTCTCCACGCTTCGCCTACGCAACCACAACGCGGACGTGACCAGCGACCGAAAGTTATTCCGCGTTCCCGCCGGGCTGGTGCGAATCCTCAACCGTGACTTGAACACCGCCGGCATTCCCAAGCGAGACGAACGAGGGCGGACGCTCGACGTTCACGCTTTACGAGGCACATTCGCGACGCTGCTGTCCAAGGGCGGAGTTGCTCCGCGCACGGCTCAAGCGGCAATGCGTCATTCAACGATCGACCTGACGATGAACACCTACACGGACCCGAAGCTGTTGGACGTGTGCGGAGCGTTGGACTCGCTGCCGTCGCTCAACCTCAACGCCTCACCATCGACCGAACGAAATGCGATGCGAGCCACGGGGACCGATGGCCGAGATATTTCGCGTTCGACGGACTCACCAAAGAACTCACCTGATGCTGGCAAATCGAGACTTTTGGGGTCGTTTGCTGTCATCGCATCAGGAAATGCCGATCGACGAACGACGCGCAAGGCGAATGCAGAAAACCTCACGAAACCAAAGGAAAAAGCCTTGTTCGCAGGGTTTGCGAGCAAGGCTTCTCAGGTCGGGATGACAGGATTTGAACCTGCGACCTCTACGTCCCGAACGTAGCGCTCTAGCCAAGCTGAGCTACATCCCGATTGCCAAAAGGCGGCCGGATTCTAGCGGGGGGAGGGAATGCGTCAACGATGACTTGGCCGTACGAACAGCGACGGCAAATCGGTGGTGGCGAGTCGAGTGAGGGATTGCAAAAAGCGCGCGGCGGGTGCTCCGTCGAGCACGCGATGATCGAAGGTCAGACTCAACGTCATGATCTGCTGATTGGGTGAGCGTGGCCGCGTGGTTGAATTGTCGCGTGCAGCGGCCGAACGGGTTTGAATTCGGCCGAGGCCGAGGATGGCGGTCTCGGGGAAGTTGATGATTGGTGTGAATGCGTCAATTCCCAACGAACCGAGATTCGTGATCGTGAAGGTGCCGCCTTGCAATTCTTGAGACGTGAGTCGTCGAACGCGGGCCTTCTCGATTAAGTCGCGTGATTGTCGAGCGATCTCAAAGACGGATTGGCGATGCGCGTCACGCACGACCGGTACGAGCAGTCCCTCGTTTGTGTCGACGGCAATGCCGATGTGAATCTCATCGAAGAGTTCGATCGCATCGTCTCGCCAGCGTGCGTTGAGCGCGGGATGTTCTTGCAAAGCGATCGCTGTCAGTTTGACGAAGCAATCGGTGATGGACGGAATGAGCGACTCGCCGCCCCGTTTGAGTTGCTCGCGAAATTCGATCAGAGTCGTCACGTCGATTTCTGCAGTGAGAGTGACCGGTGCAGTTTGTCGCAAGCTGGCGACCATCCGGTTGGCGATCGTGCGTCGCAGCGGAGTGATCGGAGTGGTGCGAGTTGCGGCCGAGGAGGTGAGTGGCAGCGCGGAGACGTTGTCCGCCGCGGCGAGCACGTCGCGTTCGCGGATGCGGCCGTGCGAGCCCGTGCCGGGAAGCTGCGTCCAATCAACTCCCAATCGCGTGGCAGTGTTCACCGCACGCGGGGAAATGGCCGGGAGTTGGCGACTGCGGCGCGGAACAGCGACCGGGCGGATCGCCGGAGTTGCTGGAAAGGCCGGCTTCGATTCCGAGGCTGGCGGCAGGAATTCGCCGCGGCTTTGAAGATAACGGCGGCAGACATCGGCTTCCGAAATGCGGCCTGATGAACTGAGCGGCGAGAGATCAACGCCGAGTTGTCTTGCGAGGCGGCGCACGGCGGGTGATGCGGGCGGGTTCGATGCGGCCGTGCCACGATCGTCCGAGAGCCGCCGAATTAGTGCTGGTGGCGGGTTGCTTGCTGGCTGGCGCGGTACGGCTTCGGATTGCGGTGGCGTCGGAGTCGGACGTGGCGGAATCGGCGGAGCGGTTTCTCCAACGGCGAGTAGAAATCCGATCGTTGCACCGACGGCGACGACGTCTCCGTCGGCAGGATTACTCGGATCGAAGTGCAATGTGCCGGCATCGACCGCTTCAATTTCTTGAATTGCCTTTTCGCCTTCGAGCGTGAACAGCGGCTCGCCGGGTTGCACGCTGTCGCCGAGTTGCTTCAGCCAGCCGACGAACGTGCCCTGCTCCATGGACCAGCCGAGGCGGGGAATTTGGATGGCGTGTGGCATAGAAAGCGTCCGAAGGCAAGAGAATTGATCAATATTCAACGACCAATTACTTCAGTCATTCGGTCATCAATGTTCTGATCGCGTCGGCGATCTGTTTGGGTTGCGGAACCATGACTGCTTCCAGCGGCGGGCTGTACGGCGTTGGACAGAAGGCTCCGGTGAGGCGGCGGATCGGGGCATCGAGTAGATCAAAACCTTCGGCGACGATGCGGGCGGCGATCTCAGCAGCGAAGCCGCAAGGAGCGGGAGGCTCATCGACGATCAGCAGCCGGCCGGTCTTCGCGACCGATTGCAAAATTGTTTCGGTGTCGAGCGGACTGACCGTACGCGGATCGACGATCTCGACCGAGATGCCGTCCCGTTCGAGTTCATCGCAAACGCCAAGTGTGAGGTGAACCATGCGAGCCAGCGCGACGACGGTGATGTCGCGACCTTCACGCACAACGGCGGCTTTGCCGAATTCGATCTCGTAGTCACCGTCGGGGACGGGACCTTTGACTTGCAGGATTTCGCGGTGCTCGAGGAACAGGACCGGATCGTCACAATTCAACGCTCGTTTGAGCAAGCCCTTCGCGTCGGCGGGCATCGACGGCACGACGACTCGCAGGCCGGGGACGTTCGCGTACATCGCGTAGTAGCTGCCGGAGTGATGCGTCGCCGCCGAGTGGCCGATACCGATGCAGCCGCGCAGCAGCACCGGCATCTTGAGCCGGCCGCTCGACATGTACTGCATCTTGGCGATCTGGTTGACGATCTCGCCGACAGAGTCCATCACGAAGTCGGCGAACATGAAGTCGATGATCGGCCGTGTGCCGGTCATGGCCGCTCCGCAGGCGAGTCCGACGAAGCCGCGTTCGCAGATTGGCGTGTCGCAGAGTCGTTCGGCTCCGTACTTCTGGAACAGTCCGTCGGTCGTCTTGAAGTTGCCGCCGCGCACGCCGATGCCTTCGCCCATCACGAAAATTCGCGGGTTCTTGGCCATCTCTTCGGAGAGCGCTTCGTGAGTCGCTTGCGAATAGGTGATCTCGCGCGAGGGACGAGGGGCGACGACTGAGGGGCGAGTGGCCGACGGCGATTCACAATAGACGTGTTGAGTCGCCGACGCGGCATCGGGCCAGGGGCTCTTCTCGGCGAACTCACGCGACTCCTTCACCATGGTCTGCACATCGCGGTCGATGTTGTCGAAGTGGTCGCTGTTGTTGGTCGTTCGCAGCCGCGCGATCGGGCAGCGTTTCTTCCACTGCTCGACATCCTCGCGAGTCCGATAAGTGAAGTCGCCCATGCCCTCGGCGTGTGCGCGAGTTCGATAGGTTTTGCACTCGATGAGCGTTGGGCCGCCGCCAGCGCGGGCTCGCGCGATGGCTTCGCCGGCGACGCGATGGATTTCGAGGACGTCGTTGCCGTCGAGTTCAAAGCTGGGCATGCCGTAGCTTGCACCGCGACTGCCGACGCTCGGATTGCCGGAGGCGTAGGCGTTCGGAACTTCGGTCGCGAACTGGTTGTTCTCGCAGACGAACAGGACCGGCAGCTTCCAGATGCTGGCCATGTTCAGGCCCTCATGGAACGCGCCGTTGTTGGACGCTCCGTCACCGAAGAACGCGACCGCGACATGCGGCAGCTTCATCAGCTTGAAGCTGTACCCGCCACCGCACGCCTGCAAGATGCACGGTCCGACGATGCCGCTGGTTCCCATCATGCCGATCTCCGGCGAGAACAGGTGCATTGAGCCGCCGCGTCCGCGTGAGAGACCGGTCTGGCGGCCGAACAGTTCAGCCATCAGTTCTCGCGGGTGAGCGCCCTTTGCCAACGCATGCCCGTGTCCGCGATGCGTGCTGAAGACGACGTCATGCTCCGTCAGATGAGCACACACGCCGCTGGCGATGGCTTCCTCGCCGACGTAGGTGTGGCACGCGCCGAGCACGAGTCCCTTTTGATGGCAGCGTGCGAGTTCCTCTTCGGTCTGCCGAATGATCTGCATCGTCCGATACAGACTCAGCAGTGATTCACGATTCATGTCGTCACTCATTGTTGTTGATTTTCCAGATACCGTCGTGTGCCACCCGCATTCATGGCGGTGTTGCCGCCGTCCATGGGAATGATTGCTCCGGTGATCCAGCTTGAGGCGTCCGACGCGAGGAACACCGCCAGTCCTTGAATGTCGTTGGGCTGTCCCATGCGGCCGCGCGGGATGCCGGACTCAAACCGAGCTTTCAACGTCGAATCGGCAGCCATGCGTTTCTCGAGGCTGGGATTCACGACTTGAGCGGGCAGGATCGAGTTCACGCGAACACCGGCGCTGCTCCACTCAGTGCTCAGTTCGCGAGTCATCTGCACGACGGCTCCCATCGCCATGCTGTAGGCGATGTGGCCTCGGCCGAGTGCCGTCTGGCTGGCGATCGAGCCGATGTTGACGATGCTCCCTCGGCCTTGTTTCAGCATCCGGCGTCCGGCCTCCTGACACATGCAGAACCGGCCGAGCACCAGGTTTCGCCAGCATTGTTCGACATCCGCCAGCGAAATTTCTTCCGGCTTGCCGAGGATCCCTTCGCCCGCGACGTTGGCCAGAAAGTCGATGCAGCCGAACTCGTGATCGAGCTGCGCGAACATTGCCTGAATCTGATCCGGCAGCGAGACGTCGCAACGCACGGGGATCGCTCGGCGTCCGATCTTCGCGATCGCTTCGGCCGTTTGATGCAGACCGCCTTCGTTGAGATCAGCCAGCATCACGTCGGCTCCGTGCTGAGCCAGCGCCAGCGACATGGCTCGGCCCATGCCCTGCGCCGCGCCGGAGACGAGAGCCACGCGGCCGGTGAGGTCGAATAGGTTGCTTGGCATCGTGTTCCTTGGATGAAGTTGCTGTCCGGTCGATTGATCGGAAATGAAATCAGATTACACAGCCACGGATCGCGCTCAGGCATGCCAATAACAAAAACAGAAATAGCGAGAAGATCGCCACTAACGGAAGGTTCACCAAATAAAGGTTTCGGCGGCGTTCCTTTTTTTTGCCAAAAAGCCAGAGCGACATCGAATCGCGCCTAACAGAGGTAATTGATCAAACTCAAAACAGCACGATGGCTCGGCCTGGCCCGCCGTGACAGTCGCGGATGCGGAGGGCTGCGAACAGGAAGTAGCCACCTTGCGGAATCTTGGCGGTGTTGTGCAGGAACTCAACGCCGACCATCTCACGACTGCCGAGCGCCCAATAGGTCATCAACGCTCGTTTGGGATTCACGCCGCCGAGATCGGGAGCGTCGGTCGCGACGCAACGAATGCCGCGACTCTTGAGGAACACGACCGCATCCGGCCCGAGCGCTGGCCAGCCTTCGCTCTTGCCGTTGAGCGGATCGAGCCATACGCCGGCTTCGTTGGGCTGTGCTTTGAAGTGTTGATCCAAATGCCCGGTGCGGAACAGCACAACTTCTCCCCGCTTGAGGTCGCCGTTCTGCTTCTCGAACTCTTGGATGTGAGCTGGCATGATTTCTGGCGACGCCGGCCACGATTTCTTGTCGGTGTGACCGACGAGCGATGTCACATCCATCACTCGCACTGGCCCGCACGTCCACTCGAGCGGCACCTTCTCGGTCGTCAGCGAACTCGTGCCGCGTGGGCCGTACTTCGCTTCGTACTCGGCCAGCCAGCCGCGCACTTCGGGCGAGTACGCCGGCTTCGCTCCTTCTGGCGGCAACGCGAACGACGGCGGCACGAGGTGCGTTCCGGCCATCGCGTCCATCAGATGCGTGTGATGCCACAGGTCGAGGTACTCGGAGTACAGAAAATCGAGCTTCAAATAAACCTGTCGATGTTGCCCGGTGCCGGCTCCCGGCGACGTGATCGGCAGATTGGGTGCCAGCGTCGGCGAGAGATCGATCGCCCGTTTGGCCTTCGCCGATTCGATCAACCGTTTCGGCAACTCGCCGCCGACGATTGAGAATGCTCGACCGTTGCTGTACGGACCACCTTGATGCTTCGGGCCGATCATGCAGTAGAACGCCCCGGTCGCCGGCAGTGCCGCGAGGTTCGTCGCACTCTCGGTCCAGATCATGCCGTGCTTGAGGCCCGCGTAATGCGTCGGCTCGGCGAGGTCGGGCAGCGGTCCCATGCTGGCGCTGTCGGTGCCGAGATTCATCACGCCGCGTGACGCGAGGAATTCCATGCAATCGGGATCGGGATCGGGAAAGCCGGGAGCCTTGCGATCCAGCGCGTCGGCGACGAAGCGGCTCCCCTCTGGAAACGGCCGGTAGTACTTGTCTGAGTAGTCGCTGCGGAACAACACCACGTCGCCGAACCGCACCTTGCGATGTTGCTTCTCGAAACGTTCGACGTGCTCGCGCTTCACGAGCGGACTGACCCCCTTCGGAGCCTGATCGAGCAAGTCGCGGATGTCGACGACACACGCTTCGCCGCCGAACTGCCACGCTTCGATTTTGTCCGTGTACGCCAAGCCCAGCGGTCCCGATTTCTCCCGCTTTAAATCGGGCCGAGCGACCGAATGCGGCGGGACATCCAACTGCGTCCCGGTGTTGCCGTCGATCAGCAGCACATCAATGTTGTACGCCGAGTCCGGCCCGATCGTCCGCTGATGCGTGATCTGAAACCTCGGAAACGGATGCGCTGGCCAAGTGCAAGGAAACTCCGGCGCAATCAACAGCGAGTGATCGACGAACTTCGGAGTGTCGGATTTCGCATCGGTCGTCTGAGCGGGTAACGACGAACCGGCCGTGATGAGAAGCACGACGCTCACGATCAACGGGTGCAATTTCGCAAGTCGTTTCGGCATGTGGTGGCCTCTTTGGTGGAATCAACTTGTTCTTCGCAGGAGAGAGTCTAACGAATACTCCTTCGCCACACCTTCCAGCTTGGCAAGCACGTCGGCGGGCAGCGCGATCCCCTGCGTCTGAGCTTGGCGAAACAACGCCCCTTCGCGTTCGCCGGGCAACAGGACTCGTGTGACTCCTTCGGCCGTTGGCGCGGCGTGGATTTCGTCGATGAGTTTTCGCAGACGAGCTTCAAACTGATCGGACGGCGCGATGGTGGCGACATCGACAGCGATGAACGATGCGTTGTGCCACGACGGTTTCGACGGCTCGTCGAAGATCCAGCTTCCGATCTCCCAAGTGATGCGTCCGCCTGGCAAGATTCCGGAAAGAATCTCGCACCACAACCCGAAGCCGTAGCCCTTGTGGCCGGCCATCGGAGCCAACGACGCATGATGTGGGTAGAGGCTGCCATCCGTGGTTGGCTGGCCGTCGCTGTCGATCAACCACGTCGGCGGGATGGGTTCGCCGCGTTGATGAGCCGCATAGACTTTGCCGCCGGCCACGGCCGCCGTGGCCATGTCGAGCAGAATCGGATCGTCGTCGCCGACCGGTACACCGTAGGCAATTGGATTGCTGCCGAGCACTGCTCCACGCGACCCCGGAGCCGCAACGCTGGGCATGTCGTTACCGGTGACCATCCCGATGAAGCCTTCGCGAGCCGCCATCACCGCGTAGTAGCCGGCTGCTCCGATGTGTCCGGTGTTTCGCAGTCCAACATACGCGATGCCCACGTGGCGAGCCTTCGTCATCGCCGTCCGCATGGCGAACACACTGCCGACCTGCCCCAACGCCGAGTCGCCATCAATGACCGCCCACGCCGGACCTTCCCGTTCGATGTGCGGGCTGCCCGTCGCTCGATAGCCGCCGCCTTGCAACCGGTGCAAGTACCCGGCGAGCAACTTCGTCCCATGCGTGAAGACTCCCATCGCGTCGGCGGTCACGAGCGCATCGGCCGTTGTCGTGGCATCCGCGACCGAGAGGCCCGTGCGAGTCAGTGCTTGAACGCAGAAGTCGGCGAGGTTGGCGATAGAGATCGGCATGGATGGCAAACTTCCCAATTGTCGTGGTAGCGGACTCAAGATCGTCTCGCAGCCGAAACAATCCCCTCGGCGGGAACGAGCTTCTCACGCAGCTCGCGCATCCATTGCGGGTGCGTGAAGTCGCCGGCACCGAGCACCGTCACGCCCTTCATCCTCGCCCACAGAGCCATGTGTTCGAGGTCGGCCTCTTTGCCGGTCACTCGCGAGAACTTCGAGTGAATGTGAAATTGGCAAAGAACATGTCGGCTCCTTCCGTCGCGAATCCTGAAGTGCGGAGGATTATCAAGCGAGCGAGCCCTCTGCCCGCGCTCGATACCACCGCTTCGCTGGACCGCAGGCACAAAACGACTCAATGCACCAGCACGAACTCGCTGGAATTCAGATACGCCCACAGAGCGTCTTGCCAGCCGGCTGGGTTCGTACGTGACGTCGCCCCTTCGTGGACCAATCGTCGCAGGGCTTGTAGCTCTTTCGGAGTCGGATACCGAGTCAGCGTCGCGAGACACAATCGCCGGATCTTTTCGGCCTCGGTGTCGCGGCCGTTGATGAGTTTTTCAAGGAACGTGCCGCGGTCCATGCTGAGAGCCTGTTGCGTCAACTCGCTGTTCATCATCAGCAAAGCCTGAGTGATGCTGCTCTCGAAGGTGATCGACTCGTCGTTCTCGTCCGTTTGAAAGGCATGGACGAATTGTTGCAGCCACTCATGCCGGCGGCGGTCGTGATCGCCAGTGGCCAATGGTGTCTTATCGGCTCCGGTCGCCAGCAACAGCGAGTCGTACAATTGCTCGGCGGTCATCCCTTTGACGTAGACGCGGCTGAACAGCGGCGACGCGCCGGTTTCGGGATTGTCTTGCTCGTTCGATTTCCCAAAGCGGCTGCTGCGCTGGTACGAATCACTGAGGCAAATCCAGCGGACCAATTGCTTGCAGTCGTAGCCGCTGGCCACGAACTCGCGGGCGAGATGGTCCAGCAATTCCGGATGGCTCGGCGGATTGTGCGGCCCCATGTCGTCAACCGGACGAGTAAATCCGCAGCCGAAGAAGTGGTCCCACATCCGATTCACCAACGCTTCGGCGACTTGTGGCTTGTCACCTGCGGTCATCAGCTTCGCCAGTTCATTGCGGCGATTCGTGTCTGCGTCGTCACTAATCGAAGTCCCTTCGAACTTCGGGTAGGTGACCTGCATCAGACCGCGACGTGTCTCGAAGTGCGTCGGGCCACCGACGTGTTTCGTTTCCAGCGCGGAGGCTTGCGACTTCATCTTGCCTGTGGCATCGCTGCGATCCACACGAGCAACCTGCGTCTGCTGAAAAAAGCTGTTGAACGACCAAAAGGCGTCCTGCTTCCAATCGTTGAACGGGTGATCGTGACACTGCGTGCAACCAATCTGCCGGCCCATAAAAATCTTCGCCGTGATCGCTGTGGCCGGGACCGCTTGGTTGTTCAAATGGGCCAGCAAAAAATTGGTCGCACCGTTTTGATCGAACGAACCCTCGGCCGAGATGAACTCGGCGACCATCTCGCTCCACGGCCGGTTCTTCGCGAAACTTTCTCGCAAGAACTTCTGAAGAGCGGGACGATTGACGTCACGCGAGTCAGATCGGCCGATCAGAAGGTTGGTCCACACGACCGTCCAATTGCGGACGTAGGCCGGATCGTCGAGCAGCGTGTCCAACAACTTTTCTCGTTTGCGGAGATCGCGGTCGGCTAGAAACCTCTCCGCGACATCGACTGGCGGAATGTGACCGACCACATCGAGATAAACCCGTCGCAGCCACTCGGCATCGTCCGCCAGCGGCGACGGCTCGACCCCTTGTACCTTCCATCCGGCAGCGAGGTGCTCGTTGATGACGGCGACAATGCCTTGAACTGAACCGTCGGCTTTAGCCACCGTATTGCTGCTGGCTGACCGTTGAGGAGGTCCATCACTCGCGATGGTCTTCGGCTTGTCCGTGGCTTTCAGATCGCGCGGACCTTCTGTTGTCTCAACCGTCGAGCTCTCCGACTTCGGACGGTCTGTCAGCATGACCGGTTGGCTCGGTGATGGTTCTTCCTGGTTGCGAGCAACAGCCACAGGTACGACGTTGTTCACGTCACGCGGTTGAATCGAATTTGGCTCGCCGTCTTTGGCAAGCTGAGGCTGGTCATTATTCGGCACGAACCAGCGGCCTGCGGAGAACGAGAACGCGGCAATCACTGCGACACAAGCGACCAATACGAGTAGACGACGATGACCACGCTTCGTGGCAGGCTGGGCGGTGTCTGAGTCCGAAGCCAGACGCGGCGAAACCGCAGGCTCGAAATTAGCCCCGTCGATTCCGAACGCCGTGTTCCAGTGCAATGTGCCGTGCAGGTCCAAGTAGGTCAGATAGGCTCGGCGAGCATTCGCGTCGCGCAGCACGAACTGCTCAAGCCGTTGCGCGCCGGCCGGTTCGAGCCGGTCTTCGCACAACGCTTCGAGCAACTCGAAGAATTCTGGCGTCAAGTTGGCGACGTCTCGCGGAATCATGTTGTTCTCGTGGCGGCAGTCAGCCGGCGAGTGACACAATCGAACAGAACTTTACGAATGCGGCCGATGGACTGGTAAACCGAGTTGACTGGCCGGCCCAAGTGCTCGGCGACGTTCAAACCGTTCTCGCCGGGGGCGTAGCGAGCTTGAATCAATTCCCGATCGTCAGCCTTCAGGCGGCGGAGGCAGTCGGACAACGCCTCGCGACGTTGTTCGAGTTCATCGCTCATCTCGATCGCCTCAGCGGCGATTCGCGAGATGAATTCGTCGCTGAACTGCAGACGGCCGGCTCGTTTCTTCTCCCGGTATTTGAGGATCTCGTAGGTGGCAATCTTTCCGGCCCAAGCGAAGAAACTCGTGCCGAGTTGAAACTGATGAAACTTGCTCCAGATGATGACGTTCGTGTCCTGCAGAATTTCTTCGGCATCCGTCAGGTGGCTGACTTGAGAAAGGATGAACAAGAACAGTCGTCGTTGGGATTTCGTGAAGAGCTGCACGAACCCCGCATTCGGCACCTGCTCCAAGGAGCCGGCATCTTCAGCAGGTTCTGGTGGGTGCGGCTCAGTCATGTCTTCAAAAGGTTCGAGAATCGGAAGCCGGTTACAAAAACGGGGGCCAAGCGGCCCCCGTCTTGAGTCCGTTCAGAAGCCTCTCGATTAGCCGATGAGCTCCGAAATCGGAGTGCCGCCGTTGGCAATCTTCATCGGGCGGCCACGCTTCGAGGTGTGAACCGTCGTCGTCGGAATACCGAGGGCATGACACGCCGTGGCCCAGATGTCTCCGGGCAGATACGGCTTCGTCTCGCAGGTCAGGCCATCCGCATCGGTTGCTCCGACATGCGTGCCACCCTTGAGGTTGCCGCCGCCGATCATCACCGACCAGCTTGCCGCCCAGTGATCGCGTCCGACGTCTTGGTTGATGCGCGGGGTGCGTCCGAACTCGCCCATCCACACCACGACGACGTCCTTGATCATGCTGCGTTCCTTCAAGTCGGTGATCAACGCGGAAATCGCGGTGTCCATCGACGGCAGGTTGCGGTCCTTGAGCGTGTTGAACACGTTCGCGTGCAAGTCCCAACCACCCATGCCGACTTCAACGAACGGCACACCGGCTTCGACCAAACGACGAGCCATCAGCAGGCCGCGACCGAACTCGCCGCCGGCACGCATCATTCCACCCGTGGGGGCTCCAGCGTTGGTGTAGCGGTCGATCGTCTTCGGGTCTTCCTTGTCGACCTTGAAGGCTTCCATCTGCTTCGAGGTCATCAGGTCGATGGCCTTCTTGTAGACGTCCTTGTGAGCTTGCGGAGCTTCGCCGCGCTTCGACGAGATGAAGCTGTCTTCGATCGTGCCGAGCATCGCGAGCCGCTGTCGGAATCGCCCCGCGTCCATGCCGTCCGTGTCAGCATTCTGGATGCGGCCTTGCGTGTTCACGACGAACGCAGCGTTCGACATGCCCAGGAAGCCCGGGCTGCCAGGATCGCCACCGATTGAGACGAACGACGGGATTTCCAGTTCCTTGCGCTTCGATCCGAGTTCGTGGCTGACCACCGAGCCGAACGTCGGATGAACGACGGTCGGGTTCGGCACATAACCGGTGTGCATGAAGTAGCGGCCACGGCCGTGATCGGCTTCGCGAGTGCTCATCGAACGCACGACGTTGAGCACGTCGAACTGAGCCGCCGTCTTCGGCATGTGCTCGCTGATTTGCGTTCCGGCGGCCGTGATCGGCTTGAATTCGCCGCCGTTCTTGCTGCCCGGCTTCAAGTCCCAAATGTCGATGGTCGGAGGTCCGCCGCCCATCCACATCAGGATGCAAGCCTTTTGGTTTTTCTTGACGGTCTCCGCGTGAACTTGCAGGTGCTGCATGAACTGGATAGCGGGGATCGTGGCCGCACTGGCGGCCATGTGACGCATGAAGTGTCGGCGAGTCATGCCGGCGGGGACGAAGCTCATGGGACTTCCTTTCAAAAAGTTGGGTTGATCGAAGATTTCAGACTTCAAACCTGAGATTCCAATTTCAGTGGATGAAAATGAACTCATTGGAGTTCAACAAAGCCCAGAACATGTCTTGGTATGCAGCAAGCTTGTCCGAGTTGACTCGGAGCAAATCTTGAGCACCCTTGGCTTCCTTGGGATTCGGAGCGCGACCAAGAGCCGTCAGATACAGGCGGCGAATCCGATCGGTGTCCTTCGGAGTTTCGGCCAGGATTGTATTCAGGAAGCTGCCCTTCTGCGCGCTGATGGCGTCCTTCACGAGATCGCCATTCATCATCATCAGGGCCTGCGGGATCGAACCGTTGAAGGTTGTCGATTCGTCCCCCTCGTCGGTGCCGAACGCAATTACGAACTGCCGCAGCCAAACACGCTTCTTGTCTTCCGCTTGCTCAAAACTTGAGCGTCCGGATTTGTGAGCGTTTGTCGCCACGATCAGCGAATCATAAAGCTGCTCGGCCGACATGGACTTCAGATACACATGACTGAACATGGCCGAGGTTCCAGCCGCTGGGTTGTCCTTCTCCTCGTTGGCCTTCGAAGCTTGGCTGGTGAGGTTGTACGCCTCGGAGTTGCAAATCCAGCGAACGAGTTGTTTCACGTCGTAACGCGACTTGACGAACTCACCACCCAAGCGGTCGAGCAGATCGGGATGTGATGCCGGATTATGCGGCCCCATGTCATCCACAGGCTTTGTGATGCCAAAGCCGAAGAATTGACTCCACATGCGATTGACCATCGCCAAAGCGACAAGTGACTTCTCGCCGTCGATCATCAATTTTCCAAGCACTTCGCGGCGATTGACGTCCCAGCCGTCCTTGTCCTTTTTCGCCACTTCATCAACAACGTCTTTGCCGAAATAGCGTGGGTACGCGGCCTCAATCAAGCCATTGCGTTTCTCGTAGGTGACATGATCCGCGACTCCGTCGCGACGTTTCAATTCGGAGTAGTCATCGACCATGCGGCCCGCTTTCGCGTCGTACTTCCGATGATCTTCCTTCTGCAGTTGGCGGAAGAAGTTATTGAACTCCCAAAATTGCCGCTGCTGCCAATCGTTGAACGGGTGATTGTGGCACTGCGTGCATTGCACCTGCATCCCCATGAAGAGCCGCGTCGTCTTGGCCGTCGCGAGCACTCCGTCGTCCGGCATCACCATTTGAGCCAACAGGAAATTGACCGCGCCGTTTTCCTCGAAGTGTCCTTCGGCGGAGACAATGTCCAGCACCACGTCATTCCAAGGACGATTCTTGGTGAACGCTTCGCGAAGGAACTTCTCCATCCCTTTGCGGCTGACTCGCTGCGGAGCTTGCTGACCAATCGTCAAGTTCGTCCAAACATTCGTCCAATGGCGAACATAGGCCGGATCGTCGAGCAGCTTGTCGATCAGTTTCGACCGTTTGGCCCTGTCCTTGTCGTTCAAAAATTTCTCAATCTCTTCCATTGGCGGCACATGGCCGACGATGTCGAGATACACGCGGCGAATCCACTCACCATCGCCAGCAACTTCAGATGGGTCGATTTCGTTATCGGTCCAGCCTTGGCGAATTTGTTCGTTGATGAACGAAATGAGCACATCAGACGAGCCGGTCGTGAACTCTTCACGTTTCATCTTGCCGGCTGGTTTCGCATCCGAACCAGCCTTGTCATTCGTAGCCGAGGCTTTGGACTTCGTGCCTTTCGATCCCGATTCCTCCGCCGTGATCGCGACGGAGGCGCTGATGGCGATGGCCAAACCGGCTGCAACCCAGCATCCCAACCGACTTCCGCTCCACGTCCGCATCATTCGAGCCTCCCCAATCAAGAGCTGTTCGCGCCGTTTGCCTGCGATCAATACCAACGTTAACTTCAAGCCGTCTTGATGTCTCGCAAATTTACGACAGAAAATTACCTGAGTCGCCGCTGCGAAGTTCGTGACATTCCGTCTTGTTTTTTTAATTCGACCTCTGAATCTCCCGGCACTCTACTGGCATAACCTATGCTCTGGAAGCCAGTTGAGAGGTTTTCTATGGGCTTTCGAAGGAACGATTGATGACCTCCCCTGCGATCCTTTCTGGCCGAGTCGCCGTCATCACCGGCGGAGCCAGCGGAATCGGGCGAGCCACCGCCCTCCTCTTCGCCCAGCACGGTGCCCGCGTTTTCGTGGGGGATTATCGCCTCAGCCGAGACGCCGAACAGTCACTCGCCGCCCACGCTATCCAGGCTTCAGCCTGCGACGTCCGAAACGTTGCCGAATTGCAACGCCTGATCGACCAGGCCGCGACGATCGCCGGCCGGCTAGACATCCTGGTCAACAACGCCGGCATCGGCATGGTCAAGCAGATCGACGATGTCTCCGAGACGGACTGGGACAATTGCCTCGATACGAACTTCAAGGCCGCATTTTTTGGAGCAAAGTACGCCATTCCGCATCTGATTCGTTCCGGCGGAGGGAGCATCGTGAACACCGCTAGCAATGCCGGATTGCTGCCGCGGGCCCACGATCCCGTCTACTCGGTCAGCAAGATGGCTCTGATCGGACTGACGAAAAGTCTCGCCCTCTGCCACGCGAAAGACCGCATTCGAGTCAACGCCGTCTGCCCTGGCCCTGTCTGCGACACAGGCATGATGAACGCCGATCTGGACGCCGCTGTCGATCGTGCCGCCACCGAGCAGCGTTTCATCGCTGCCAGTCCGTTGGCACAGGCGTTCGGTCGCATGAGCCACCCAGATGAAATCGCCGCCGCGATTCTGTATCTCGCCAGCGATGCCGCTTGCATGGTGACCGGTACCGCGATCGCAATTGACGGCGGTAAGTCGCTGGGAGTGCCGCCGAATCTTTGATCGACGGTGTCGCTCGCATCACGCGGCGCGTCGATTCTTCAACCAGTTTGACCACCGCCCGCTCGGAGCTTCCACGCACACAAACAACAGATGCCCCGCGGCAATGCTCGCGACGAGACACAGGAACAAGATCAAACTCGCTTGAGCCGGTGTCGGCGAACCACCGCACCAGCGCCAACCCAACCACATCAGCCAGTGACTGACCGGGTAGTGGATCAAATACAGGCTGTAAGAAATCCGACCGAGATATTGCAGCCAGCGCCAATTTAGCCAATCGTGAAAATGATCCGTGCGACCAGCGACGTAGATCGCCAACGCCGCCGTCAGTGCCAAGGCATTTTCCAGCTTCCATTGAAAGACGAACTGGACCGCGTAAATGGCCACGGTCACCCCAAAGACTTGCGGCAAGACGGTTCGATCGAGTGCCCACCAGACCACCATCCCCAGAAAGAACGAATTCATGTAGTGAATCACCCACGGCTCCGTGATGTCCTGCCGATTCCAAAAACACAGCGACGTCAGCGCCAGCGGAGCAAACACCAACAACACCCCCCAGCCGGAAGGTTGCGGCGGCTTTGGATCTGGGCGAGGAAGCAATCGTTGAGCCAGTCCCCAACCGACGACGCTCACCACATAAAACTGCACCTCGATGCAGACCGTCCAGATCGCCGCTGACAACGGAGTCTCTCTGAGGACGTCTTGAAGGAACGCGAGATGGGCCAAAACGCGAGTGATGGTCAACGGCTCCTCGAATGGTGACGGCACTCCCCACCAATTCACACACGCCGCGTGCAATAACAGGACGACGAGAATCGTCACCGCGTACGGCGGCCACAGTCGCACGACTCGTCGTCCGACAAAAGACAGCGCTTCGCGCGGCGTCACCCAAGTGTTCCGCAGCGTGAACGCGATCACGAACCCGCTGACCACCAACAGGAATTGCACACCGACCCAAGTTCTCAGCAATATCCAATCGACGAACCCCGGCACGAACCCGGCCGACACATAGGTCAGCGGCTCAGTCTCCAGAGCCACCTCGTACCTCCAGATGTGGTACACGGCGATTCCCAACGCGGCCAGACCTCGCAGCCCGTCGATCATCACGAACCGAGCGGCCGGCTTAATTGGATCGCCCGTCCGCTGGTGTTGCTCGCCCTGCCCTGTTGCGGCTGCTTCCATCATGTCTCCGTCGTCACGCACGTTCGACCAAAATCGCGACCGCGTTGCCGCCCCCCAAACACAGGGCCGCGATTCCAGTGCGGAGTTGTTTCTGGTTGAGCGCAAACAATAACGTCGTCAGCACGCGAGCACCGCTGGCACCGATCGGATGACCGAGCGCGATCGCGCCGCCATGAACATTGACTCTGTCGGACGGCAGATCGAGTTCCCGAATGCACGCCAGCATTTGGACGGCAAACGCCTCGTTGATCTCGAACAGATCGACGTCGGCCAACGATCGGCCGGCTCGATCGAGCACTCGCCGAATGGCTGCGGCTGGAGCCGTGAAGAGATCCTCCGGCGGACCTCCGACCGTCGCCGAAGCCACGATCCGCGCGAGCGGCTGACGGCCGAGTCGCTCGGCAACCACTGCGGACGCGACCACGACGGCGGACGCTCCGTCGCTGATCGTCGAGGCGTTGCCGGCGGTCACGCTGCCATTGCAGGCAAAGGCCGGACGCAATGACGACAGCCGAGCCAAATCGCAATCCGCTCGCGGACCTTCGTCTGCGGTGACGGTTGTCGCTTGACCGCGATTAGTCACGGAGACGGCAACCAATTCCGCTTGGAATGCCCCGGCATTGGCCGCCGCAACGGCCCGACGGTGACTCTCGACCGCGAACTGATCTTGAGCCTCGCGCGAGATGCCCGCTCGCTGAGCCAAACTGTCGGCGATGTGGCCCATCGATTGGCCGCTGAAAGCGCATTCCAATCCGTCGTGCAGCATCGAATCAATCAGCGGTCGGTCGCCAAGAGCCGGCCCATCTCGTCGCAACAGCCACGGAGCTTGGCTCATATTTTCCATGCCACCGGCGACGATGACGTCCGCATCGCCGCCGCGAATCGCTTGAGCCGCCAGCATCACCGCCTTCAATCCCGAACCGCAGACTTTGTTGATCGTCAGCGCTCCGACGGTCGCGGGCAGACCGCCCTTCAGTGCCGCCTGCCGAACCGGAGCCTGCCCCACCCCCGCAGACAACACCATCCCGAGAATGACCTCTTCGACATCCGTCGGCGCGATCCCCGCACGAACAACCGCTTCACGCACAACGCACGCTCCCAAATCCGTCGCCGAAACGGAGGACAAGCTGCCTCGAAACTTGCCGATCGGAGTGCGGCAGGCGGAAAGAATGACGGCCTCGGACATGATCGGACTCCGACTCGACGACGGGATGAGACGGGTTCATTCTAAAGACCGGGCGGAGGGAGGCGAGTCGCGCGGGTTCCGTTAGAATGCTCGCGACACATCATTCTCGGAGCACGGTCATGAGCGACTCAGCAGTCCCGTGGGTGAAGAGTTGGACGATCGGAGCCGCTCTGCGCGAGACGGCTCGGCGGCATCCCGATCAGGATGCGGTCGTGTTCTGTGCGAGCGGCCTTCGCTGTTCGTGGGCGGAGTTCGATCGAAAAGTCGATGACGCCGCGAGAGCGTTGCTGGCTCTCGGATTCCAAAAGGGGGATCACTTCGGCGTCTGGGCCGGCAACTGTCTGGAATGGGTGATTTTACAATTCGCGACCGCTCGGATTGGCGTCGTGCTCGTCACGATCAACCCCAGCTATCGAGCCTCCGAACTGCGCTACGCCTTGGCTCAATCCGAAGTGCGTGGCCTCGCGCTGAGCGATCGCTTCAAGTCAGCGGACTACTGCGAGATTCTTCAAGAAGCCTGTCCGGAGTTCGCGAACGCAACCGCTGGAGAACTTGGCAGCCAGCAGTTTCCGAAGCTGCAGTGGCTGATCTCGCTGCGCGGACAACTGCCGGGCACTCTGCCTTGGGACGAGATGCTTGCGCGTGCTCAGTCGGTGACGACGGACGAATTAGCTCACTGCGAAACCGAACTCTCCGCCGACGATCCGATTAACATTCAATACACTTCCGGCACAACCGGGTTTCCCAAGGGAGCAATGCTGTCGCACGCGAACATTCTCGTGAACGGCTACTACTCCGGCGAAAATCAGCGGTTCACGCCGCAAGATCGGCTGTGCATTCCAGTGCCGCTGTATCACTGCTTCGGCTGCGTTTTGGGGACGCTGTGCTGTGTTGCGCTCGGCAGCACGATGGTCTTTCCATCGGAGAGTTTCGACGCCGGCGCAACACTCGCGGCGATCGAGTCCGAACGCTGTACGGCGATCTACGGCGTGCCAACCATGTTCATCGCGATGCTCGAACATCCGGACTACGCCCAGCGAAATCTGAAGTCGCTGCGAACCGGTATCATGGCCGGCAGTCCCTGCCCCATCGAGCTGATGAAACGAGTCACTCACGAAATGGGGGCGAGCGAAATCACCATCGGCTACGGTCAGACCGAAGCGTCACCGCTCATCACTCAGACCGTCACCGACGATCCGATCGAACTGCGAGTCGGCACCGTCGGCCGTGCCCTGCCTGACGTCGAAGTGAAAATCGTCGATCCCGAATCCGGCCGCGAGTTGCCCGATGGCCAATCCGGCGACCTGTGCTGTCGCGGACACGTCGTGATGCTCGGCTACTTCAACCTGCCGGAGAAAACGGCCGAGGCCATCGACGCCGACGGCTGGCTGCACACCGGCGATCTTGCGATGCGAACACCAGAGGGCTACTTCCGCATCACCGGCCGGCTCAGGGATCTGATCATTCGCGGCGGAGAGAACATCTACCCGCGCGAAATCGAAGAGCGGCTGTATCAGCATCCCGCCGTACAAGACGTGCAAATCGTCGGCGTCCCCGATCGAAAATACGGCGAGGAAGTGCTCGCCTGGATCAAACTCCGGCCAGGCAACAACATCACCGAGCAAGACATCCGCGACTTCTGCCGCGCGAGTTTGGCTCACTACAAGACGCCGCGGCACATCAAGTTCGTGGACAGTTTCCCGACGACGGTGACCGGCAAAATTCAGAAGTACAAAATCCGCGAACTGGCGATCCAAGAACTCGGCCTGCAAGACGCCGCGCAGATCGAGACTGCGTAGCAGCGGTTTCAAAGACGAAAGCCGTCGTAGCCACGTTCGCCAGAACGTGGGTGTTTTGCTGAGTTGCCCACGTTCTGGCGAACGTGGCTACGGTTTTGAAATCGCAACACAAGGAAGACGACATGCGTTGGACGAAGTGGCTGTTGTGGCTCGGCATGATTTGCGGTGCGTCGTCGATCGCTGACGCTCAAGAGGAGCGGCGGTTGTTGTACGTCGCGGTGCCGGGAATCCGGAACTACCTCGAATACGGCGGGCACGGGTTGCTCGTCTTCGACATCGACCACGGGCATAAGTTTGTGAAGCGGATTCCAACCGGCGGCATCGGCGACGACGGCAAGCCGATCAACGTCAAAGGTGTCTGTGCCAGCGCGGCGACGAAACGCATCTACATCAGCACGATCAAGACACTGCAATGCCTCGACCTCGTCAGCGAGAAGTTGCTGTGGGAACGAGCCTACGACGGTGGCTGCGATCGGATGTCGATCGCACCGGACGGCAAGGTGATTTACCTGCCGTCGTTCGAGAAAGATCACTGGCACGTTGTCGATGCCGCGAACGGAGACGTGCTGGCCAAGATCGAGCCGAAGAGCGGCGCTCACAACACCGTCTACGGGCCGAGCGGCAAAGCTGCATATCTCGCTGGTCTGAAGTCACCACTCCTGACGATCGCCGACACGAGCAAGCACGAGGCCGCTCGCGCCTGCGGCCCGTTCGCCGCGAGCATTCGCCCCTTCACCGTCAACGGCCGCGAGACGCTCTGCTTCGTGAACGTCAACGAATTGCTCGGCTTCGAGGTCGGCGACCTGACGACCGGCAAAAAGTTGCATCGCGTCGAGGTCGCCGGTTTCCAGAAAGGCCCGGTCAAACGTCACGGCTGTCCGAGCCACGGCATCGGGATGACTCCCAGCGAGAAGGAAATCTGGGTCTGCGACGCAACCAATCAGCAGATGCACGTCTTCGATGCGACGGTCATGCCTCCGAAACAAGTCGCTAGCCTGAAGGTTCGCGATGAACCGGGTTGGATCACCTTCAGCATCGACGGCAAGCTGGCGTATCCCTCGACCGGCGACGTGTTCCATGTGGCGACTCGGAAGATCGTCACCGGCCTGACCGATGAAACCGGGGCCGCCGTCGCCAGCGAGAAACTGCTCGAAATCGACTGGCGCGGCAACGAGCCAATCCGCAATGGCGATCAGTTTGGGATCGGCGGAGTGAAGTCAAAGTAGATCGGACGCCTCCTCGGCCAATCAGGTTGAGCAGCCGGTACTTGCCGACGTGCAATTGCTCGTGCCCTTCCTGCAACTGCGTCGCTTGCCAGCGCGCCAGCGATCGTTGCTGCACAGGCCAGCTCGCGCGGCGTGCTGCGAGCGTGCGAGTCGTCGCAAAAGTCCGCCATCTGTTCGCGCGACAGCAGCTTGCTACGGTTCAAACGCGGCAGGAATGTCTCCAAAGATTCCGCTCGCGGCATTCGTCGAACCTCGGCCCGTGGTCGCTTTCCAACTGATGCGGTAGCGTACCGCCGACGCGATCGTTTCCAAGTTCGGCTTGTTCACAGTTCCGACAGGATGCGGCGAATGACTCGGCAAACGTGGGACGATGAAGACGAAGATTGGGGCGATAACGAATCCGACCTCGAGGGCGAGTCCACCATCACCTGTCCGCACTGCGGCGGCGAAGTTTACGAGGACTCGCCGCGTTGCCCGTCGTGCGAGAACTATCTGTCGCTGGAAAACTCGCCGCCGACTGCGACGAACAAGCCGTGGTGGGTGCTGCTCGGAGCGGGGCTCGGCCTGCTGGCGTTTCTGCGTTGGTTGTTCGTGTGAGCCGACCTCGATAAACCGTGCGGCACCTTTGCTGGAGACAATCATGAGTCGACGAGTTTTGATGGTCTGGTTGATTTTCGTCCTGACGTGTTCGTTGGCCTTCGCCGCTGACGCTGATCCGCGCAAGCCAGCGGCGATTCAGACGCAGGATGTTCCAGTCGTCTCGGCCGAAGTCGTGGCAAAGCTGTCGCAGTATCAGAACACGCGGGCGGCGGCGTTTCGCGGTTGGGCACCGAACGGCAATGGCCTGTTGATTTCGACTCGGTTTGGAAACTCGGCGCAGTTGCATCTCGTCGCACAACCGGGCGGGCGGCGCGAGCAGCTCACGTTCTTCGACGAGCCGGTCACTGGGCGATTCATTCCCGGCGTGAGCGACGGAGCATTGCTGCTGTCGGTGGACAGTGGCGGCAACGAGAACGCTCAGATGTGGCTGCTCGATCGGCAAAGATTTCAGAAGAAACTGCTCAGCGATGGGAAGTCGCGTCATCTGGTGCAGGCGTGGCGACGGGACGGCTCGGCGGTGGTCGTGTCGAACAATCGCCGCAACGGCAAGGACATGGATCTGTACCGCGTCGATCCTCGTACGCCGGACTCGTTCGAACTGCTGATGGAGGTCAACGGGCAGACGTGGGAAGCAGACGACTGGTCAGCCGACGGCAAATGGTTGGTGCTCCGCAGGTACGTCTCGATCAACGAGTCGTACGCCGCGCTGTTCGACGTCGAGAAAAAAGTGCGCACCGATTTGCCGCTGCCAACCGAGGGCAAAGCGGCGATCGGCCAACTGGCGTTCGCGCCGGGTGGCCGAGCGGTTTATCTCACGACCGACGCCGGTTCGGAATTCTTGCGGCTGGCGCGAGTGGACTTGGCGACGCACCAATGGTCGTGGGTTTCCGACGGACTCAATTGGGATGTCGATGAGTTGACCGTGCATCGAGAGACGGGCACGATCGCGTTCCTCATCAATGACGACGGCATGAGCCGCCTGTTCTTGTGGAACCCGGCAACCGGCCAGCGCCGCAGCGAATTCCGACTGCCGCTGAGTGTGGCCAGCGGCTTGGAGTTTTCACCGAGCGGCACCGCACTGGGCTTCACGCTGGCACGGCCCGAAGCACCGGCAGAGGCGTACTCACTGCGGTTCTCGGATGGCGAACTCACCCGCTGGACATTCAGCGAAGTCGGCGGACTCGATCCGGCCCCGTTCGTCGCGCCGACGCGGATTCAATTCAAGTCGTTCGACGAGCGTCAGATTCCGGCGTACCTCTACAAGCCTCGCGCGGCGGCGACCGGCGAAAAACTGCCGGTGCTCATCAGCATTCATGGCGGGCCGGAGAGTCAGTATCGGCCAGTTTTCTCGGCCGCGACGCAGTTCTACGTCAACGAACTCGGCATCGCGGTACTGCACCCGAACGTGCGCGGGTCGGCGGGGTACGGCAAGACGTACTTGCAACTCGACAACGCGGAGAAGCGCGAGGACAGCGTGAAGGATATCGGCGGACTGCTCGATTGGATTGCTCAGCAGTCGGACCTCGATCCGTCGCGAGTCGCCGTGATCGGCGGCAGCTACGGCGGCTACATGGTGCTGGCGACGCTGACGAATTTCGGAGACCGGATCAAAGCGGGCATCGACATCGTCGGCATCTGCAACTTCCTCACGTTCATGGAAAAGACCGCTCCGTACCGAGTCGACCTGCGCCGCGCCGAATACGGCGACGAGCGCAAGCCCGAGATGCGTGCCGTCTTTGAACGGATCGCGCCGCTCCACAACACCAACAAGATCAAATCTGAACTGCTGGTCATCCACGGCCGCAACGACCCACGAGTCCCCTTCTTCGAAGCCGAACAAATCGCCGCGAAAGTCCGAGCTAGCGGTCGTCCCGTCTGGACCGTCTTCGCCGACAACGAAGGACACGGCTTTGCGAAAAAAGAAAACGCCGACTACCAACGCGCCGTCGAGGCGATGTTTTTGAAAAAACATCTGGGACTGAAGTGAAAATGCCGCGAGTCTTTATCCCTCCGCTGCTGCGTTCCGTTACCGGCGGCCGAGACATCATCGACGTCTCTGGCCAAACTGTGACCGAAATCGTCGCGGAACTCGACCGGCAGTTTCCCGGCATCCAATCGCGGTTGGTCGAGGGAGATCGCTTGAAGCCGGGTTTGAGCGTCGGCATCGGAACCAGAGTTTCTGCTCGCGGGTTGTCGTCAAAGGTCGGCCCCGACGACGAGGTTCATTTCCTGCCAGCCATCGGTGGCGGTTAGACTCCGCCCGTAGGTCAGGCTTCCAGCCTGACGAGATGGTTCGGCAGCTAGGAGAGTGCATCATGTGTCGGTGTTGGGTGGACGGAGTTCGGATGGTGGCGATTGTGGCGGCGTTTTTCGTCATGGTCGGACAAGCTTTCGCGGCCGATGATGGCCAGCGAGGCTTCGTCGAGAAGGTCTTCACGGACGAAGCGGGCGAACACAAATACGTCGTGTTCGTGCCGCCGAGCTATTCGCCGAGCAAACCGCTGCCGGAAATTCTTTTCCTCCACGGAGCCGGCGAGCGTGGCAACGATGGTCGAGTGCATCTCAACATCGGCTTGGGCTCGATGGTGAAGGCTCGTGAGGCGAGCTTCCCAGCAATCGTTGTTTTTCCGCAGTGCGAGGACACTCGCGGCCGAGTACTGCAAGGCTGGTTGGCTGGAACTCCCGACGCGAACCTCGCATTGCGAATTCTGGAACAAGTCGAGAAGGACTATCGCATCGACTCGAAGCGGCGGATCCTGACCGGCTGGTCGATGGGTGGCTTCGGAACATGGTCGATCGCGGCGGCCGATCCGTCGCGCTGGAGTGCGATCGTGCCGCTCGCTGGCGGCGGTCAGCCGGAATGGGCGGAGAAGCTCAAAGACTTGCCGATCTGGGCGTGGCACGGAGACGAGGACCACGCGGTCGTCGTGAATCGTTCGCGCGAAATGATCGACGCACTGAAGACGGCCGGCGCGACACCGCGGTACTCCGAAATTGTTGGCGGAGATCACGATTCTTGGGAGGACGCCTATGCCGATGATCGGCTCATCGCCTGGATGCTCGATCCGAAAAACGTCGATCCCGAAAAACTAGCGGCTCCGAAGGAAACGCTCGCACCGAAGTTGGTCTTCGAGGAACAGTTTGTTCCCGCACTCGAAATCCCTGGCGCGATGTACGCTCGGCTTGGCAATCAAATGCTGGAAGCGTTGGCGTACTCGGCCCCGAAACAGATTCCAGTCGATCTGCTCAAAGGACGCATCAACGACATCGTTGAATCTACGAACGTCGAGGGCTACGGATTCCGCGTCCAATTTACCGGCATCTCGTACAACAGCCAGTTGAATCAAGTGCGTGTCAAAGGGGTTGGTCAGGACCGCTTGAATCTGCAAGTCGGACTCACGAACGCGGTGTTGAACATCGGCCGCACCTGGGTCACGGGCGAAGATCATTCCGCCTCGGCGGGACCAATTCAGGTCGTCATCGGTCATCGACGGCCCGTCTGGTTGGATATCGACGTGAAGCCGTATATCGAGAACCGACGCATCCGGTTGAAGCCGATCGCGTCGCGATTCGACATCCCCAACGACAACTGGTATGTGACCACACCGGCCGGCGTGTCGGTCAGCGGCTTCGGCATGTCGCGTGAAAAAGTCTCCCGCGGATTGGTCAGTGGGTTGTACGGTCAGAAACAACGCATCCAGCAGGAAGTGCAGAGCACGGTTCCCAAGTTGATCGAATCGGTCGAAAAGAAAATCGCCGAGTTCAGCGAGGCGGGGACGTTTGCGGATCGCTTCTGGCCGATCCCGGTTTACAAGCCCCGCACACGCATCTTTCCGCAAGAGATCAGCACTGACGACAACGGCGTCACGGTCGTCCTGGGTTTGAGCGCCGCGGCCCTTGACCCGCGCAAGATTCCCAAGCAACCAGAGATCGTGGAAATCAAGTCGACGTTGCCGGCCGATCTGCCAAGCATTAAGTCTCTACAAGCGGGACTCGCGCCAGACGTCCTTAATCCGCTGACGGAGTTGCTCGTCAAAGCCGATTTGGCCCGCATCCACTTGCTCGACATTCCTGGTGACACGTTCGCCAAGCTGGCCGACCGAGCCTTCTTGACCGAAGCCATCCCCGAACTGAAACGACATTCCGATTCCGAACTCTGGTCCGAGTTGTCGCTTGGTGCCGGTATCCACGTCGAAGACGTCGGCGAAAAAGACGGGCCAACGCGAGTTCAATTTCATGTGCCGAAATTGCTGATCACGACGTCGGTCATTCCCAGAGGTGCCGTCGTATCGGGCGACCCGCGCCGAGCACAACCGGTCGTCGTGTTCGAGATCGACTTGAAACAAAGAGGCTTCGCCGAGCTGACCAAACCCGACTCGCAGACGCGAGCGATTCGCCTCGGCTGGAACGGCGATCCAGAGTTCACTCTGAAATGCCATTTCGCCGAGGGCTATCAGGCCGAGAACGCCACGATCAACAACGACCAGATCAATGCTCGACTGCTGGAAAGCTGGAAAGCCTGGACGAACCTGGCCCCGGTGACCACTGCCACCGTCCCCGACCTCGACTTCGGCCTCGCCAAGCTGCGACTCTCGAGCGCTGGCTGGGCAACCCCGCATCTCTTCGCCACCTTCACTCCACCAGGTGTGAAAGTGACGAACCTCACCGAAGTGGACTTCGTCTACGAAACCAAAGGCCCGTACTCCGACTGGAGCAACGCGAAATACAAACTCGAACCCGGCAAGACGCACGACTTCGACATCTCGTACCCCCTGACCTACCGCCGCAACGGCGAAATCTACACGCTCGCCCCCGGCTCGCATTCCGAGTTCCGCGTCCCAGTCAAAGGCGGCCCAGCGAGATTGTTTCAAGCTCGCGAATCACCGTAGCGCCGGTGAGAGTCCTTTTTTGTGGTGGTTTGTCATGAATGACAGCACCGTTCAACTTCAGCAAGAACCGACGCCCGGATGGGGTTATTCGGTTTTCGCTTCGCGGAGCATACGACTGCAATCTCGAATATCATCCCACTGGATCGCAGCCCGAGACTTACACGTCAGGATTCGGCGGTCCGTCGCCGAAAGTCGCCAGTTCCTCACAATTGAAAGAACACTGGTATCTGGTGCGATACGGAATTCAATAACCGAGATTCGGTGACAGCCAGCGTTCGACCTCGGCGACGGCGACGCCCTTGCGGGCGGCGTAGTTTTCGACTTGATCTTTCGTGATGCGATCGACCGCGAAGTACCGAGCTTGCGGATGCGCGAAGTACAGTCCGCTGACGGCTGCCGCGGGCCACATTGCGAAACTTTCGGTCAGCCGGATTCCGGTCTGCGTCTCGGCCTGCAGCAGATCGAACAGCGGACCCTTGAGCGTGTGATCGGGGCAGGAAGGGTAGCCGAACGCCGGACGGATGCCGCGATACTTTTCGTCGATCAGATCCTCGGCCGACAGTTGTTCGCTGCGGCCGTAGCCCCATTCGGTGCGGACTCGCTGGTGCAGGCACTCGGCGAACGCTTCGGCCAAGCGGTCGGCGAGAGCTTTGGCCATGATCGACTGATAATCGTCGTGAGCCTTGTCGAACTTCGCACAGAGTTCATCACAACCGAACCCAGTCGTGACCGCGAACGCGCCGATGTAATCCTGCCGTCCCGAATCCGTCGGCGCGATGTAGTCGGCCAGTGAGCGGAAATCTTTCTGGCCCTGCCGCTCCCACTGCTGGCGGAGCATCGGAAATTTCAAATCGGAAATTTTCGATCTCACAACCACGTCGTCGCCGACGGAACTCGCTGGCCAGAAGCCGTACACGCCGCGAGCGGTCAGCCAGCGGTTCGCGATGATTTGATCGAGCAGCTGCCGAGCGTCGTCGTACAACTTCTTCGCTTCAGAACCGACAACGTCATCCTCGAAGATCGCAGGGAACTTGCCTCGCAATTCCCAGGTCGAAAAGAACGGCGACCAGTCGATGAACGGAACGAGTTCCGCCAACGGAAAATCGTCGAGTGTGCGCGAGCCCAGGAACTCCGGCGTCGGAATCTCGACCGTCGCCCAATCGGTCGCGAATCGCCGAGCCAGTGCGTCGGCATACGGCACGAGGTTTCGTTGTTGACGGTCGGCGAAATTAGCTCGGTCGCGGTCTTGAGTCGCCAGGTTCTTGCGGCTGAAGTCCGACTTGCGGTCGGCATCGAGCAGGTTCTCAACGACGGGCACCGATCGCGATGCGTCGAGCACATGCACGACGATCTGATCGTATTCCGGCGAGATCTTCACGGCCGTGTGTTTCGACGAGGTCGTCGCTCCGCCGATCAACAGCGGAATCTCGAAGCCCTGCCGTTTCATCTCTCGCGCGACGTGAACCATCTCGTCGAGCGACGGCGTGATCAGACCGCTCAGCCCGATGATCTGCGCGTTTCGCTCGCGAGCGTTCTGCAAAATGATCTCACACGGCACCATCACACCGAGGTCGATGACCTCGAAGTTGTTGCACCGCAGCACGACACCGACGATGTTCTTGCCGATGTCGTGAACGTCCCCTTTGACCGTCGCGAGGATGACTGTGCCGCGAGTCGAGGGGAGTGGGGACGACTGCATTTTCGCTCCCCACTCCCCACTCCCCACTCCACCCTCTGCCAACTTCTCCGCTTCCATGAACGGTTCCAGGTACGCGACGGCTTTCTTCATCACGCGGGCGGACTTCACGACCTGCGGCAGAAACATCTTGCCGACACCGAACAGTTCGCCGACGACGCTCATGCCGGCCATCAGCGGGCCTTGGATGACGTTCAGCGGACGGCCGTATTTTTGCCGCGCCTCTTCGGTGTCTTCGTCGATGTGGTCGGTGACTCCCTTGAGCATCGCGTGCTTGAGTCGCTCTTCGACGGTGCCGTTTCGCCACTCTTCGACGGCGGCGGCCGACTCCCCTTTGCCGACGGATTTGAACTTCTCGGAAAACGTGATGAGCCGCTCGGTCGCATCCGGACGGCGGTTGAGAACGACGTCTTCAACGTGCGTGAGCAGTTCTTTGTCGATCTCCTCATACACCTCAAGTTGGCCGGCATTGACGATCCCCATGTCGAGGCCGGCTTTGATGGCGTGATAGAGAAATACCGCGTTGACCGCTTCTCGCACGGCGTCGTTGCCTCGGAACGAGAAGCTGACGTTGCTCACGCCGCCGGAAGTCTTCGCTCCGGGACAGACCTGCTTGATCCGCCGCACGGCCTCGAAGAACTCGACCGCGTAGTTCGCGTGTTCTTCCATGCCCGTGCCGATGGTCAGAATGTTCGGATCGAAGATGACGTCTTCGGGCGGGAAGCCGACCTTCTCGGTCAGCAGCTTGAATGCTCGCTGACAGATCGAAACTTTGTGGTCGGCGGTCACGGCTTGGCCGCCTTCGTCGAAGGCCATCACGATGACGGCGGCTCCGTACTGCCGGACCAAGCGAGCTTGTTCGAGGAATTTCTCCTCGCCCTCCTTCAAGCTGATTGAGTTGACGACCCCCTTCCCTTGCAGACACTTCAACCCCGCTTCGATGACCGACCACTTCGAGCTATCGACCATGACCGGCACGGAGCCGACTTCGGTGTTCGCGTTGACCAAGTCCAGAAAACGAGTCATCTCGGCTTCGCTGTCGAGCAGACCTTCGTCCATGTTGACGTCGATCATGTTCGCGCCGCTCTCGACTTGCTGACGCGCCACCGCGATCGCTTCGTCAAGCTTGGATTCCTTGATGAGCCTCGCAAACTTCCTCGATCCGGTAACATTGGTCCGTTCACCGACCATGAAAAACGTGCTTTCGGGCCGGATGTATTGCGGCGTCAGGCCTGAGAACGTTGTGTAGTGCGGGACGCTCGGAACACGCCGAGGTTTCATCGACTTCACCGCATCCGCGATTGCAGCGATGTGAGTCGGCGTACTGCCACAACAACCACCGATGATGTTGACCCAACCGTTCTCGGCGAACTCGCCCACCAGACGACCCATCGTGTCGGGGGTCATGTCGAATTCGCCCAGCGCATTCGGCAGCCCGGCGTTCGGATAACACGACACATACTTCGGCGCGAGCGCGGAGAGTTCCTGGATCCAGGGCCGCATCTTTTCGGGACCGACGGCGCAGTTGAACCCAATGCTCAGCATCGGGAAGTGCGACACCGCCTGCCAGAACGCCTCGATGGACTGACCAAACAAGGTCGTGCCGCCGTTCGCTTCAAAGACCGTCGCCGAAACCATCACGGGCAATCGTTTGCCGGTTTGCTCGAAGTGCCGCGCGATCGCCAGCAGACACGCTTTCATGTTGATCGTGTCGAACGAAGTTTCCGGGAGCAGCAAGTCCACTCCGCCATCGACGAGTCCTCGAATCTGATCGGTGTAAGCGGCGACGACTTCATCAAAGGTCACTTCGGGTTTGTCCGTGTCGCGATCGTTCCAGCGATTTGACAGCGAACGATTCATCGGGCCGATGGAGCCAGCCACAAACCGCGGCTTCGACGGATCTCTTTCTTGGATTTCATCCGCCACAGATCGAGCCAACCGCGCCGCCGTGGCATTCAATTCATAGGCGAAGCTTTCGAGCCCATAATCCGCCATCGACACCGCTTGAGCGTTGAACGTGTCGGTCTCGACGATGTCCGCCCCAGCCTCGAAGTACTGCCGATGAATCGACTCGATCACGTCCGGCTTCGTCAGCACGAGGAGGTCGTTGAAGCCTTTGAGGTCTTTTGAGTGTCCGCGAAACTGCTCGCCCCGAAAGTCCGCCTCTTCCAGCTTGAAACGCTGCACCATCGTCCCCATCGCGCCATCGAGGATGAGGATGCGGTCGTCGAGAAGATTGGAAAGAGAGTCACTTGGATCAGAAGCCATTAACAACTCACGGATCTTGGGCCAGGACGTTCAACATCGAGCGTCTGCTCCAACAGCAAGACGCCTCAGACGGAACATAGCAAGGCTAACCGCGACCGGCCAGATGCCGATTTAGTTGAGATCACCTTTGGTGATGCGGGCGATTTCGTCCACGCTGGTGACGCCTTCGATGACTCGGCCGTAGCCGCACTGGCGAAGCGTGATGAGCCCGTGCTTCAGCGCGACGTGGCGAATCTGAGTCGAGCTGGCTCGTTCGATGCAGAGCTGGCGAATCGCGTCGTCCGTCGTCATCAGCTCGAAGATACCCACGCGGCCGGAGTAGCCAGTGTCGCGGCAGTCGCGGCAGCCAGCCGGTTTGAAAAGTTTTTCCGGCAGTGGACGAGGGAAGTCGTCCGGGAGGTCGCTGTCAGTGGGATGAAATGCAACTTTGCACTTGGCACACAACCGGCGCACGAGTCGTTGAGCCAGCACCCCTTCGACGGTGCTCGCACAGAGGTACGGCTCGACCCCCATGTCGATCAATCGAGTGAACGCGCTCGCCGCATCGTTGGTGTGCAGCGTGCTGAACACGAGGTGTCCGGTCAGCGACGACTGAATCGCGCTCTCGGCGGTTTCGTAGTCTCGGATTTCGCCGATCAGGATCACGTCGGGGTCGTGACGCAGAATGCTTCGCAAACCGGCGGCGAAGGTCAGGCCGATCTTCGCGTGAACTTGGATCTGGTTGATCCCAGCCATCTGGTACTCAACCGGGTCTTCGACCGTGATGATCTTCAGCGTCGGATCTTTGATCTCGTTGAGCGCGCTGTAGAGCGTCGTCGATTTGCCCGAACCGGTCGGCCCCGTGACCAGCACGATCCCGTGCGGCAGATTGATCAGCTTGTAGAACGGCGCCTTGATTTCGTTGGGCATTCCCATGCTCGACAGGTTGAAGGTCATCCGCCCCTTGTCGAGGATTCGGAGCACGACCCCTTCGCCGTGGATCATTGGGATGATCGACATGCGGACGTCGATCTCGCGGCCCGCCACGCGGAGTTCGATGCGGCCGTCTTGCGGCAGTCGTTTCTCGGCGATGTTCAGCCGAGCCATGATTTTCAACCGCGTGACAATCGCCCGATAGAACTGATGAATCTCTTGCGGGACCGCCTGCAAGCGCAGCAAGCCGTCCACGCGATACCGCACCGCCAACCCTTTATCGCTCGGCTCGATATGCACGTCGCTGGCCTGTTGGGCGAGCGCTTCGAGCAGCAATTCGTTGACCAGCCGGATGACCGAGGCCGCCTGAGCCATCTGAGCCAGTTCGCTGTCGGCGCGAGCCACCTCGGCGAGGTAATCGGCATCGACATCGTCGCCGCGCTGCGCGACCAATTCGTTGATCGTGTCGCCGCCGACGCCCAGATGCTCTTTGATCAGCCGCACGAGATCGTCGCGTCGCGTGAGCACGGGCTCCAAGCGGAAGCCGCTGAGCGAACTCAACTCGTCGAGCGCTTCGAGATCGAACGGGTCCGCAATCGCGATTTCGACTCGGCCGTTGTTTCGTCGCAGTGGCAGCAACGAGTGCCGGAAGATTGCCGTCGTCGGAAACTTCGCCAGCAACTCGCGGTCGATCGGGAAGTCGTTGAGTTCGACAAATCGCATTCCCAATTCGTCGCCGAGCGCCCGCAACGCCTGCTCCTCGGTCAGCAACCCCTGCTCAACGGCCACTTGGTCCACGCGCTTGCCGTTGGCCGTCGCGCGGAGCATTTCCAGTTCCGGCAGGCTGAGCAGCCCGCGATCCAAAAGTACGTCGCCGATGTCCATCTGAGGAGACCTCGTTTGAGGCGTGCGATTTCGCTCCGCCGAAAGCCGTTCCACGTCGCAGGCATGTTACCGAAAGTCACCACTCGATCAGCCATCGGGACGGCGAGATTGGTCGGCATCCAACCAATTTGTCGTGGAGGAATTCCGGTCGTAACTCCGTGGGGCAAGATTTCAACCTGCCATGTGGACGGGCTGGTTGAAAACCTGCCCCACGTCATCGGCCACTGCCGCCAAAGCGGCTACCACTGCTACCGAACGGACTGCTCCCGCCGAACGGACTTCCGCCTCCAAAGGGACTGCCTCCGAAGGGGGGCATTCCTGGCGGAAAGCCACCCGAACCAAACGGAGACGGAGTCGAACTCGAGCCACTGCTCGACGAACCGCTGCGAGACGATGAAGACGACGTCCGGCTGGCCGAGCCGACTTTGATTTTCGAGTACATCGCGCTCAACGCCGTCTGCACCGCCGCTGAGTTGCTCCCTTTGATGTCCACGACTCGCACAGTGCGATTCGCGGCGCGAGCGTCGTCGTCGATCGCCTGAACGAGCGATTCGATTTGGCGGAAGAGCGACTCACTCGAGGAGATGATCAACGTATTGGTGCGAGCATCAGTGCTGAGCGTCAGCTTGATGCTGCGAGCCTGTTGCTGACCGCCGCGACTGCTGCCGCCTCGACTGCTGCCGCCGCCTCCCATCAGCATGGCGAACGGGTTCGGCTGCTGGCCTGGCTGTTGGCCTTCGGGAGTCATGTCGTCTTTGTAGATTTCTTTGACGATGGCCGCGACATCTTCGACTTCCGCGTGCTGCACCAGAATGCGATGCGGCGTGCGGTCGCGAAGCTGTTCGGGCAACTCGGAAGCGTCGAGCACTCGCAGCATCGCTTCGACCTCGCGGACCTGATCGGCCGGACCGGCGACGTACAATGCGTTCGAACGCACGTCCGGGATGATTCGCAGCGTCAGCGAGCCAGCCATCGCGCTCGACAGTCCAGTCGCGTTCATCAGGCTGCGGCCCATTGAACTCATGCCGCCGGTCAACTCGCCAAGCATTCCGCTGGAACTGCCGGAACCGGACGACACCGAACTGGTCGGGAAGAGCCGTTCGAGCATCGTGGCCGTTTCACTGGCGTCGGCCGAGCGGAGATAAAAGATCGTCCAGCGTGGCTTCGACGGCGTGGCTTCCTGCATCAGTTCGATCAGCCGTTCCATCTCATCGAGCGCGGCTTCGTCATTGGAAGAGATGACCAAATTGCTGCCGCTGGAAAGGATGCGAATTGGTTCCCCCTGCCCTTCCGTTGCCGGTGTTTCTTTTGCTGGCTCGTCCGATTTCGGAGCGGTTGACGCTTCGGGAGCGGACTGCGGCTTCTTGGTTTTGTTCGGGTTCGGCTTCTGGTTGGCATTTTTCTTTTTAGTTTTGTTGGGCTTCGCGGATTTACGGGGGCTCACGGCTTGATCGGCCTCAGCGGACGATCCGTCTCGAAAGCTGGCGGTGAACACCTTGGCTCCGGCGGCTTGCGCTCGTGGCTGAGTGCTCGGCTTCGAATCGGCTTTCGGAGCTTTTCGTTTCGCACTGACTGGCTTGTCAGTCGCGGCGTCGACCGGCGTTTGACTGGTTGTTCGCGAGGGCCGAGTCGTCTCTCGCGGCGGAGCGGCGTCATCGGAACTCGGAACCGCTGACGGGACGCGCTGGTCGCGAACAGGCCGGTTGTTCGATGGAATGACGATGATCGGATTCGAGTTCTTCGCGCCCCAGAACTGCTTGAGCATCTGCGAGAACTCTTCGGGATCCCGGCCGCCGAGTGGAATCGTGCGCAGCGTTCCCTTTTGCGGATCGCCCTTCAGCGAGTTCGGGTCCATTTGTGTGAGCAGCAATTTGATCTGATTGACTTGGTCGTTGGTGCCACGCACGATCAGGCCGTAACCGGTTGGATGCGGCGTCATGCTGGGAGCGGCGTCTTTCTCGGCAGCGTACAACGCCTGCAACGTCGCAACGGCGGTCAGCGAATCGATGCGGCCGGTCGGCACAACGGCAACCGTTGCTCCGCCGGAGATTCCCTCGCCGTCGAGTTGTTTAATCGTGCGTTCGATCTGCTCGTGCTGAGTTGGCGTTGCAAAGATGTGCAATCGACGGGCACGACCGTCTTCATTCACGACGCAACCGGGATACAAAACATTGAGCGTCTTGGCGACTTCCTGCACGTCAGCAGTCTTGGCCGTGTAGACGTGCAAGTACGGCTCGCGACTGCGCGGGCGACGAACCGCGCCGGGTAGCTCTTCCATGTCGATGGTCTTGAGCAACTCCTCGATGATCTTGTGCTCGGCCGTGTTGGCGGTCACCAGCAGCCGGTTTGTACGCTCGTCGGAACTGACTTGGACTTTCGGTTTCGTGTTTGTCGGCGCGGGCATCACGATCGGACGGCCGTCGCGGTCACGCATTTCGCCGCCGCCGCGAGGATCGTAGGAGCGTGACCGCGAACCCTCTGCGACTGATTCGACGCCACGTTGTAGACCGAACATCGCGCGGACTTTGTCTTCCGCTTCCGGAGCGTCGATGTGCTTCAACGTGTAGGCCATGAAGGTGATGTCTGTCGGAGCCGCGCCGAGACTGACCAGCAAGTCGTGAATCTGCTGCAAATTGGAGCCGACGTCCGTGACGCTGATGGAGCTCGATCGCTTCAGCGCGACCACTTTTCCCTGCGGGCCGATGAGTTCTTTGGCTTCCTCGGCGGCCTCTTCGGCGGTGATGTTCTCGACCCGCAGGATGATATTCATCAACTCGTTTTTCCCTCGCTTCGACAAATCGGACACCTTTACCTTCGGGACCAGATTGGGCGGAATCGTGTCGTCGATGTTGAGCACGACCAGAAACTGATCGCGTCGGACGAGCACATAACCCTTTTGCAACAGGTAGCCGTTGATGACGTCGAGGGCCTCTTCGGGCGCGTATTCCTTCTCGTCGAAATAGTTGAACGTACCGGGCGGGACGACGTTGAGGTCAAGCGTCAGACCAGCCAGCTCCGCGAACGTCTTGAGCACGTCGGCCCAAGCGGCATGTTGGAAATTGAACGAAATTTTTTCGGGCTTCGGCGGTTCGGCGTTTTCATCCGCTGGCTTGTCGGCCGTGTTGAGCGTTGCAGACTTCGCGGCAGCAAATTCGTCGGCCGATTTTCCGAACGACACGACCGGCTTGCGCGGCTTGTCGTCGGTTTGGCTGGTGACCGCTTCGACATTGGCGATCGGCTGCGAGACGCGAACCGGCTTCGGAGCGGACTCTGTCGCGCTGCTCGGCTTCGCGTCCGATTTCGGAGCCTCTCCTTCGGGTGTCGGCTCCGGGCCTTTCAGTTTGGTCCATTGCTCGCGTTGAGCGTCCGTTAAAACAGCGAGTCGCTTGTCTTCGAACTCTTTTCGGAGTTCCGTCATTTTGGTCCGCATGTCCTCGCCGCCAAAACCGCCGCCGCTGAACATTTCGCGCATCTTCTTGCCGGACTCGTCGCTGAGCGTTTTGAGCTTCGCGATCTGTTCATCGCTGAGTTTCAACTCGCCGGCAACGTCGCTGTCACCGAGAGAGTTGATCCCACGCGATTGCAAAGCCAACTGGCGATAGCGAGTGAATTGTTCTGGAGCCAGCACCTTTTTCAAATCCGCATCGGACTGGGTGCGCTGTTCGGCTTGGATCTTGGCCATTTCGGCCGTCGCGGCTGAACGATCTTCTTCCGAAGCACCAGGCCCCATCTTCCCGAACAAGTCACGGACGCGAGTGTCCTCACGGAGCTTGTCGCTGATCTCACGGATTTTGGTTTTTTGCTCGTCGGTCAGCTTGAGTTCTTCGGCATTGGAATCTCGCAGCAAAAGACCGACCGTCGATCCACCGCCGCCGAAGCCACCTCCACCACCGAAGCCGCCAGAACCTCCGCCACTGCCGCGACGTTGGGCCATCGCGGTTGAAGTCATCGACAGAATGGCAACCAGTGTCAGCGTGACCGCCAACCGATGCGAAGAATTTTTCATGGCGAGGCTCTCTGGGAATACAAGGACAGTCACCGCTGAAGACCCCTTTCCGCCACAAAATCTAGCCGGGGTGGCGGATGCTACCCACGTCAGGATTTGAAACTCAAGAACGTGCCGGATTCTCCGGCGGTTTCGGGGCTCTGGGGTGACTCTGAGTCATATTGGGAATCTTCGGCTTTTGCCGCTCTGGGCTGAGTGAAAACTCGCTGCCGGATCGGCAAATTCAGCCGGAGAGACCGATCAGTTGGATCATGCGGATTCGAAGGCTGCCGTCGATGCCGCCCCTTCGAAAACCGGACGGACGTCGATAGAACCCCCAAAGGCTTGATCTTGGCTCGCTTCTTGGCAGGAGTTTCATCATGAAAATCGCGACTCAATGGGTTCGTCGTGGAACGGGACTCGCTCTGGGGTTGAGCCTGTTGTGTGGCGGATTCTGTGCCACAGTGACGGCTCAAGGCTTTCGGGGCGGCGATCGCGGTGGTGGTGGCTTCGGGGGCGGCGGCTTTCCGTCTCCGGAGGATTCGTTCCGCCGGATGGACCGCAATCAAAACGGCCAGATCGACCCGGACGAATTGGGGTTCATGCGCGACATGTACGCGCGAGCCGGCATGGATATTTCGCGGCCGATCAGCCAGCAAGAGTTCATTCAGGGTTCTCAAAAGATTCGTGAACAGTTCGAGCAGGCCCGATCTAGCGGTGGCGGTGGAATTCCCTCGTTCGGTGGCGGAACTCCCTCGTTCGGTGGCGGAACTCCCTCGTTCGGCGGCGGGCCTCCGGGAGGATCCGATCGACGTTCCGACGAATCCTCTGATCGAGATTCTCGACGGAGCGATCGTGACCGCAGAGACGACAAGGACGGCGACCGTCGCGGAGATTCGTCATCGTCGAGCAAGTCCTCCAAAAAAACTGCGAAACCGAAAGTCCGTGTCACCAAGGATCTCCCCACCGACTATCGCGACAAAGACAAAAACGGTGACGGGCAGATCGGCTTGTATGAATGGGATCGCAATGCCTTCGCTCAGTTCTTCGGCCTGGACCGCAATGGCGATGGTCTGCTGACCGCCGATGAACTCATTGCCGCCACCAAAAAGAGCACGACTAAAAGCTCGACGACGAGTGGTTCAAGTCCACTGGCAATCGCGTCGTCGAGTGGCTCTCGTTCACCAGCATCGTCCGATGTTGGTCTGCCGAGTGCTGCCGCCGCTCCTGCGACTGCCAGCACTGCTCCTCCGGTGGAAATGACGGCTGGATTGAAGGTCTTCGTGGGACTCGACAACGATCGCGATGGCACATTGACGGACGAGGAGTGGAAACGCTCTCGAACAGCTCGTGGCAAATTCGAGAAGGCGGGCATTGCGATTTCGCTCCCGATCAAACAAGCTCAGTTCGTGGAGTTGTACAAACAGGTCGAGGCCAAGTAGCGGCCTCCAGGACCGCCGCGTGAACTTGCTGACGTTGGGTGTCGAAACCTCGGGAATGACTGGTGCCATCGCGCTGCGCCGCGCCGGCCAGACCGTTGAATCGGTCTCGCTGCAACAGGCCGGACGCCGACACGCTCAGACGTTGATCGCCGAAGTGGACGCGATGTTGCGTCGAGCGGGCATCTCGTCGCAACAGTTGGAAGTCATCGCGGTCAGTATCGGCCCCGGCAGTTTCACCGGCCTGCGAGTCGGCGTCGTGTTCGCCAAGACGCTGGCCTACGCAATTGGTTGCCGACTCGCGGCCGTCGACACCTTTCGCGCGATTGCTGCCGCGAGTCCAGCCAATGTGTCCGAGGTCTTCGTCGTCTCAGACGCTCAGCGGGGCGACTTGTTCGTTGGACGGTATGCCCTTGGAGATCCCACGAACGGCCCGGCGCGAGTTGGCGAGATCGCCATCGAGTCGAGCGTCGCCTTCTGCCAACGGGTCCAGGAATTCGCAACTTCGGAGGCGAACATCGCTATCAGCGGCCCGGCCGCCGCGACCGTTCAATCCGCTCTGCCACCGACGATGCAAGTTCTCAGTGCCGAACTCCAATCTCCGCGAGCCGACTTCGTTGCCGAGTTGGGAGAGCGGCAAGCATTGGCAGGAAAGTTGAGCGATCCGTGGCTGCTCGAACCGTTTTATCTCCGCCGTAGTGCCGCGGAGGAAAAAGCCGCCTCATGAGTTCGCCCGTTGATAGCACAATGGCAGGCTCGATTTCTCCCAACTATACTCACACCGGCCGCGAAGGAACTTGACGCTCCGCGAAGCTCATCAATCGTCGCCGCCATCGGCGTTCTCAGGACCATTCGAACGATTTCGCCGCCAGCTTTTCAAAGGAGTCAGAATCATGGCTTTGTACGAGATTGAAACCAACGCACACATCATGATCGGCTGGGCCGATTCGCAAGAGCAGGCGGCTCAGGTTGCGAAGGAGCATTACCCCGGCGAAGACGTCGTCCGGCTGACCAAGCGCCCGCGCGACATTTGGGTGATCTCGAAGCGACTGCTCGGCATCGCCGGCAATGCCGAACCTTGCGACGTGGCTCGCGACTGCCTCTCGCGCGCTCACGGAGACAAGGTCCACGCGATCCGTCTCTACATGCTCGACACTGGCTCCGACCTGCACGAAGCGCAGCGAGCCATCGAAACGAATATGTCGCTCGGTTGGTGACCACTCAATTTGAGATCTCAAATTTGAAATTTGGAAATCCGCCGCCCGGTCGTTCGCTCGACCGGGCGGCGTCATTTTGTCATTCCGGGCTTTGTAATTTCTACGCGGTGAATGTTGCAGAATGGCTGCGGTTGAGAGGCCGACGGCTCACCGCAACGCTGCGGCAGTCTTTGCAGATTCGTTCCGAACTTCAAACGGCTCGCCAAGATTGAACGGCACCGATTAACAACCTTTGGAGACACCCACTCGATTGGCACACAACTCGCTTCCTAACTCCCTCACGGTGAGCGACGGAAACTCACCGATGACGGAGCAGATTCGCGGCTGCTACTCAGGAGTTTGATTCAGCCTTGTGACACCCATGACGCACATGGCCGCGACACATTGGGGGACGAAATCATGTTGGTCCTGACTCGCAAGAGATTGGAAACGATTCGCATCGGAGACGACATTACGATCCAGGTCATTCAGACTGGGCGCGGCCGAGTGAAGCTCGGCATTCAGGCTCCCGCGCACCTGCGAGTGCTGCGGGAAGAATTGGAAATGACCGAGAACGCTTTCGCGGGACTCGCCGACGCGAGCTTCAGTCGCTCGGCCGAACGCCCTTGGGAACTGGTTCATGAGTTCGGCAACAACTAGCTCTGATGGCTCTGTTCATGCCGCTGCAAAAAACGAAGCGGATCGTCCGACGAATGTCTTGTTCTTCGACGGTGTCTGCGGGTTGTGCAACCGCTCTGTGGACTTCGTTCTGTCCCGCGACCGTCGAGGAGCGATCCGCTTCGCCCCGCTGCAAGGGGAGACCGCGAAGCGAGGGGCGAGTTCTGAAACTCGATCATTCGACACGATCGTCTGGGTTGATTCGTCGCATCGCGAATTCGTCCGATCGGCGGCTGCCGTCCGCGTGCTGTGGCAAATCGGAGGAGTCTGGTGGTTGATCGGCTGGCTGCTGTGGCTGATCCCGCGACCTCTGCGCAATGTCGGCTATCGACTCGTCGCCGCCAACCGTTATCGATGGTTCGGCAAGAAGGAGACGTGCCGCTTGCCGTCTCCCGCCGAGCGTGAACGGTTCCTGCCGTAACCCTTCGCAACACGCTCGCGCGGACATGCTTGCTGGGGGAGATTTCGCCAACTACAACCGCCCGACACGGCTCGGGCACGGAACGGTCTGAGCATCGCGAGGTGATTGCCAAGGATTTGAAATGCCCAAGCTGACTCAGGCCGATCTCATTGATCTGAATCAATCGTTCGAAGCCCGCTCGCCGCAGGAATTGCTGGCGTGGTCGAAGAAAGTCTTCGGCGACAAACTCGCGGCGATCTCCGCGATGCAAGAGGCGGGCTGCGTCGTCTGCCACATGATCTCGACCGCGAAGCTCGACATCCCCGTGCTGTTCGTCGATACCGGCGTCATGTTTCAAGAGACGCTCGATACACGCGACCGGATCATCAACGAGTACGGCGTCAACATCGTCACGCTGCACCCCAAGCTGACGATGATCGAGCAAACCGCGAAGCACGGCATTCTGTATCTGACCGTCGAAGGCCAGAAGGACTGCTGCCACATGCGCAAGGTCGAGCCGATGAACGAAGTCGCCGGCCAGTACCAC
The DNA here is from genome assembly GCA_945861865.1 of Candidatus Kuenenia stuttgartensis. Lineage (GTDB taxonomy): Bacteria > Planctomycetota > Planctomycetia > Planctomycetales > Planctomycetaceae > SXKJ01. The sequence goes on from CAMAWN010000015.1 coordinate 45,787, forward strand.
GCTTTCGTCGGCAGCCTGCGCCGCAGCGAGGGTGGCAAGCGTGCGATGTGCCCCGTCCTGCAAGTCGATACCGAGAACAACACAATCCGCATCAACCCGCTGGCAATGATGACCGACGAGCAAATGGACTCCTACGTCGCCGAGCACAACGTCATTCTGAACCCGCTGCATCAGCAAGGCTTCTCAACCATCGGCTGCAACCGCTGCACCACTCCGGTCCTACCGAACGAACCGAAACGAGCCGGCCGCTGGCGACATCTCGGCCCTTGGGCCGTCTACTGCGGCATCAATCCTGCCGACCGCGAAGCCGGAGCCAAGCAAGTCATCGACCTGCCGCAAGACGTCATCGACGGCATCCTCGGCCGCGAGACCGATTTCGCGATTTGAAGTCGGTTGGGCACTCTTGCCCGACTGCACGAAAACACGACGGGCAGGAGTGCCCATCCTACCCTTGGAGATCCGCACCATGAAGCGATTGCTGACCTGCGTTGTCTGTTTCTTGTCGTTGGCGATCTCGACCGCGCGCGGTGAGGACTCCAAAGATTTCTTCTTCAAGGCGGGGGACCGAGTGCTGTTCCTCGGCGACAGCATCACCGAGCAGTACCAGTATTCGACCGACATCGAGCTCTACCTGACCACGCGGTTCCCGAGTTGGAATTGCCTGTTCCTCAACGCCGGCATCAGCGGCGACACGGCCGGTGGTGGAGCGGGCCGCTTCGCAGCGCACGTCCTGGCCGAGAAGCCGACCGCCATCACGATCAACTTCGGCATGAACGATGGCGGCTACGGAGCCTTCAATCCAGGCGGCCAAAACAATTTCGTCCAAAATACGGAGAAGATGCTGACCGACGCGAAGGCCGGCGGAGTGCGCGTCGCGTTGTGCTCGCCGAACGCGGTCGATCGTCGCGTGCAGGAACGTTTCAAGCTGTACCTTGAAACTCAGAAGCAGTTCTACGAACCACTGGCGGGACTGGCGGCCAAGCATGGTGCCCGTTTCGCCGATCAGTACGCGATCACGCGCGGCGAACTCGAACGGATGGAAAAGGATGAGGCCAAGACCGTCATCCCATTCGGTGACGGATTTCACACCTCACCGAACGGCGGCATGATGATGGCCCACGCGATCCTCACCGCGCTGAAGGCTCCCGCGCTGGTTAGCGATGTGAGCGTCGATGCCGCGACGAAGGCGACGAAGACGCAGGCGTGTGTGGTCTCGAACACTTCGGTGGCGGTCGACGAGGTCGAGTTCGATCGGCTTGACGAAAGTCTGCCGCTGCCGATCCAGAAGGATTGGGTGACGTTGCTGCCGTATCTCAACGACTTGAAAGACCTCAACTGGTACGGCCTCAAAGTCGCCGGTCTCGCCGAGGGAAACTACAAGCTGTCGATCGACGGCACGGAGATCGGCAAGTACTCGTCGAAGCAATTGGCGGACGGCGTGAACTTCGGCAATGCGACCTCCGGCCCGATTCACGCGCAAGCCCAGAAAGTTTTCGACGCGATTAACGCGAAGAACGCCATCGTGCATCAGCGGTTCCGAGGCGTTTTGATGTTCAACGCTCCCGACTGGCTGGCCGACGTCGTTGCCGAACGCAAGCCTGCCGAACTCAATAAACGCATGGAACAGATCAAAGCCAAACAGGCCGAGGTCTACGAACTCGCGAAGCCAGCGAAACACCGCTGGAAGTTGGAACGAACCACCGCTTGATTTCCGCGAAGATCGGTCGAATTTCTGTGAGCAAATCGACTTGGCTTAACCATGCAGACCTCACGACACCGCACGATAGAAACACCATCGTGGTCGCGTTGGCTCTGCTGTCTTGGCTCACGATTTCACCAAGCACACCCAAAGTTTTCGCACCACGGAATGTTCTGGTGCTCCTTCCCGTGTGGCTTGCTGAGGATACGGGCAACAGTGCCCATCCTCCATTCCTCACGCGGCAGCCAAGAAAGAGGAATGATGATGAGACACGTTTGCTGATTATTGGTCGTCGTGCTGCCGTTGCTACTGGGCGATCACGCGGATTCGTCGCGGATGGCGTCGCTGTTGAAGCGGACCTCGAAGAGGGTGGTCACGCCGTTGCCTCGCGAGCTGTAGCCTTTGCGGATGTGGACGCGCCACACGAGTTCGCCGGTGAGAATGTCGAGATCGTTTTCGCAAGTGGGGACGTAGTAGTCGTGCGATTCGCCGGGCTGAAGCGGTTTGTCGAGCGGTAAGTTGGCCAGATCCCAACCGCTGCCGATGATGTGGTCGAAGGCAATAATTCGCTTCGCGTCTCGATTCGCTTTTTGCTCGGCGCGGACGACAAACTGATTGCCACGATAGGTGAAACGGTCCTTGCCGGCGCGGGAGAACAGCAGTTGATCGTCAAGCGGTGCGATCTCTTGGTCTTTCGAGACATTTTTGAATCGCAGCCAAAGTTTCAGCACCGGTGCCGACGGCAGTCGCGGTTTGTTCGCATCGGCAAAATGCCGAAATTGGATCGAGCCGCGAGTCACCTTCAACACAGTGACTTCGATGTTTCCGAACCGCTGACTGTCACCGACCTGTAAGTCGTGTCCGGTCGGCATCTCGGCGGTTTCTTTGTAGACCGAAATGCTGGCGGTTTTCTTTTTCAGCGGCACCACATCGGGCAGGCTCTCCAAACCGTAATCGCTCTTGTTCGCCGAGCCGTAGTACAGCAAATAGAGGAACCCCAGCGTGATCGCGCTGCTGTAGCTGAGCAGCAGCAGAAACGCTGATTTCGAGACCGTGATGTGATCCTTGTCGGTAGGCTTGGCGACGGCCGGAGGGGACAGCACGGCGCTGTCGAAAGCGATCGCCGACGAGTGTTCCTCGGTCAACGATTCCATTTCGAGTGGTGTCTCGGCTGACTCGACGTCGGAAGTCTCCGCAACCGCGACCAGAGGTTCTTCGGAGTTGATCGTCTCTTCCGGCGGAGGCGATGAAGCCTCGGAACCGAACAAGCCAGACAATTCAGTTGGAGCCACTTCGGTTGGCGTTACCGGATCGGCAACCAGTTCGTGAACCGGATCGGCTGCGACCATCGGTTCGGGGATCTCTGAGATTGGTGCGGCCGACTCGGTTGGCAAGACGGTTGGTTCGGCGGCCTCTGTTTGTGGCTCAGACACAGCCGTCTCGGAAGCAGACATCAGTGCCGAGAGCGAGAAAGCACCGTTGCCCGTCGTGGCCACAGGTGATTCTTCGGCGACGTCCTCGCTTGTCTCGTTCGGCTCGGTCACTGAATCGCTGATGGCGACGGGCGACACGACGGAGATCTCGACCGAGGGAGGCGGTTCAGATTCCGCGCCTGTGAAAACGCTCATCTCCTCCGTGGATGGTCCCGATTCAGAAACGCTGTCGTCACTCATCGGGACAGGGGAGGGAGGCTCGACCACGGCAACGGGTTCAGGCAGCGGCGGCGTCACTGGCTCTGGGGTCGGTTGAGTCACTTGCGGGGGGATCGGTGCGGGCGTTGGCGCGGTGGGCGTGGAATCGGCCGGGGCCGGAATGTGCAAATGGGCTCCGCAATGCGGACACGCGACCACGACACCAAAGTGCTCGACCAACAAATTGCCACGGCACTGACCGCAGATCATCTCGAAAGCCATACGAACCTCAGCCACCAAACAGTGAGCCGACCGCTTCGACCGGCGAAGAAAAGCAGGGACGGTTTGAAAAACCGTCCTACGGAACCCCCGCGAGGGTCCACCAATTTAGCTGGGTCACTTGGCCGAAGCGACTCAGCCAGCCAGTCGAGCCGTGCCGGCGAATGGCCAAGACCGGCACGTCGCAGCGAGTGGCGACTTCAGCAGCGTTCGTTGCTGACGAAACATCGGGCGACGCCGACAGCGGTTCATTGAAGACAATTCCCGCCAGCGGCAAGCCTCGCCGCCGAGCGACTTCGACCGTCAGCAGTGTGTGGTTGATCGTGCCGAGTCCCAACCGAGCCACGATCAACAGCGGAAATCCGAATCGAGCGGACAAGTCGGCCATCGTCTGTTTGTCGGTCATCGGACAAAGCAGTCCACCAGCTCCTTCGACAATGACGATCTCGCACTCGGCTTGCCAAGCGTCGAGGCCGCGTTGAATCGCATCGAGATCGACCGTGCGCCCTTCTTGTCGAGCTGCGACCGGCGGGGCCAATGGCGCGAGGAACCGCTGTGAACAGAGCTGGTCGTCGGAGACGTCTCGGCCGAGAGCCGTTCGCAACCGATCGAGATCATCCCAACTTGGCTGGCCGTTCGCACAGATCATCGCGCCGCTGCACGCGGGCTTGAAGGCACCGACTCGATGTCCGGCCGCTCGGAGTTCGCGCACGATCTCGCAGGCGATGTGAGTCTTGCCGACGCCGGTGTCAGTTCCCGTGATGAACAGCCCGCGCATGGTCGATCACTTCTCGTCGTCGTACTGGCCGCCCATTTGGTACAGCGGCAGGAAGCGATAGTAGACCTCCAGGCAGAGCGTGCTGACGGCGGTCGAAAAGATGCGGCCTCCGTATTCGCCCCACGGAGCTTTCGGATCCCAGCTACCAGCCATATGGCCGCGAGTCCGTTGCTCGGCGATTAGCGTTTCGCGCAGAGCTTCATTCCACCGACGCCACGGATCGCCGCCGTACTGGTACATCGCCAGCGTGCCGTAGTACCAGAAGTAAAGATTGTGCGTCGAGCCGCGCGGCAGACGCTGCATGATGAAGTTGACACCTTCCGTGCTGGTCGGGTTCGTGCGCGAGATGCCGAGCATCTGTTTGCAGAACAGCGCCTCGGCGGTCATCGAGTCGGTCGGCGGAGTCGGTTGGCCGCCGATCAAGCGATATCCGGCCAAGCCTTTGTTCGGGCCTTGGCTGCGTTCCTTCAGGAACTGCACCATCTTGGCTTTCGTGCTGTCGGGAATCGTCAGTCCCGCGATCTCAGCGCTCTTCAGAGCCATCAGTTGCCAGCCGAAGATGCTCATGTCGCTGGATTGGCCTTTGACGTATCGCCAGCCGCCGTCCGGATTCTGATTCTCGACGATGTAGCTGACCGCGCGCATCAGCGGTTCGCGCAGGCGTCGATCGGACGAGAGGTCGCTCTGCATGCCATACGCCTCGGCAATCGCGTAGGTCGTCATTGCGTGGCAGTACATCTGCTCGAAGTGCGTCGCTTTGCCGCCGAGGTATCCGTCAGCTCGTTGTTGGCGAATCAGCCAACTGAGCGTGCGGTCGATCTGGTCGGCGTATTGACCCTCTTCGTGCGTGTAGCCTGCTCCTAGAAATGCCAGCAGCGACAGAGCTGTCACACCCGCATCGGCTTGCTTGCCGGCGTTGAGGCGATCGACTCCCTCTTCGTCGATCTTCACGAGGCCCGCGTGTCCGGAGCAGCGTTCGCCATCGGGGCAGTTCGCGTCGAAGCCGTCGGCATCCCAAAATCCTTCGGGGTCTTGATGCGCAGCGAGCCAGCGCAGACTCATCTCGACCGCTTTCTCAGAGGCATCGGTGCCTCCGTATCGGCGAGCGGTCTCGCGACGTTTGACAAGATTGCGGCCTTCGTAAATTGGCGGAACAGTCGTCCGCTTGCCGATTTTCGAAGCCTCGAAGTTCGGTTGCACGAGTCGAGGCACGAGACCTTCGTTCGGCAATTCGGTGCGGACTCCATCACGCACGGCGACCGAGTCACCCGGCACGGCGTTCGGGTCTTGAGCTTTGCGTTCGGGATGGAACGACTCCGCACCGCCGTTGGCTTGGCCTCGGACATTGCGAGTCTTCGTGCGTGAGAACGGTGAGAAGCCGGGCGAGCCACTGCCGGTTCCGGCTCCCGTACCGCTGCCAGACTTGCCGACCAACGAGCCGTCACCATCGCCGGGAACCGTCGAGGGAGCCGGCCCGGTGCGTCGCGTTCCAGTGCCAGCGGTTGATGAACTGCCAAGAGATGGCGACACATTTGTGATCGGTCCAGGCAACGCGGTGTCAGGCAGCGTCAGCGGTCCATCGGAATCGAATTGCCGCGCGGGAGGTTCTGAGCCACCGCCGGTTGGCTGTCGAGCGACCGACGTGCTCTGTGATCCCGCGCCGCTGCCTCCGCCACGCTTGGTCGGAGCGAACGACGGTAAGCGGCTGTCCGGCCGAGCCTCCGCCGTCGGATCATCAATTCGCAACGGTGCCGCCGCTTCGACGCGCGTCGGACCTTTCTCGCCGGAGAGCTTCAGTTCTGGTTTCACCTCCGGCTGATCGGGCAGCGTTGAGCGATCTGCCACGTTGTTGGGAATATCGGGAGCAGTCAGCGGTCCGGGGCGGCGTTCTGGTCCTTCGGACGGTTTCAACTCCGTGGGCGAGCGTGTCGTGCGCACCAATTCTTGACCGGGAGCGTCTGGCAGCTTTTCCCAAATTCGCGTGTTGCCTTTCGCAGTTGTCGGCAGATTGACCGGCTCGTCCGCGCCGGAGGGATCGAACTGCGGCTGGATCTGAATGACACGCTCACGCGGCAATGGGATGGACTCGTCGGCCTTCGCGGTTGTGAGGGACTCCGGCGGGTTCACGGCCACCAGACCGAACATGCACGACAGATGAATCAGCAGCGAGAACACCAGCGACTTCCAACCAAGCGACTTGTCGCCCCACTTCGTCACCAGCATCGTAATCAGGTGCAGCATCGCCAGCGCCAACGCGGTGGCGAGAACGCTCCACAACACGGTCTCGACAATCTCGACCGGCTGGCCGAGCATCGACGCCAACCGCTCGACGAACTCCGCCGCAGCGAGGATTGAGATTGAAAAAATCATGGCATCACCTCGTGGGACGGATCGAAAACCGTCCCGCTTCTCCGAGTCAATCGGCTTGGCGGCGAATGGTCACTTCTGCCGGGCGGCGAGTCAATCCGCGTCTGGCACCCGTTAGGGGGCGAAGCCGCAAAGTCGCCGAGTCACTCC
>CAMAWN010000016.1 GCA_945861865.1 Candidatus Kuenenia stuttgartensis
TCGGACTCCTCAGACGGGGATTCCTAGGTCCGCAGCAGCACTAGGCTGCCAAGGAGAATTGCCGATTGGCAATTATTATGTGATCGGCTTTTAACGTGGCCTGCTGATCAACCACGGCACGCCACCATCATCTATGGTGACCCAGTCGAATCCAATCGCCCCCGGGTGCGGACAGGATACGCAACAGGTGTCGAACGATGAAGGAGGAAAATCGTCTGATCCACAAATTCTGTGAATCGTGTCGGAAAGTGGCTCATGGTACGACGCAGTAGTTTCATCAGGACGTAGGTCAGAGCAATTGTCATGGCAGGCTGTTTCAACCGCTTGTTGAAGTTCGGAGTGGTCAGTAATCGAACCACATGCCAGCTCCGCAGAGCGTTTCATTGCGACCGGCGAATTGCCATTGCAGGGCGGGACCGGAGTAGTACTGCAGACCCAGGCGGAAGAGATGGTTCGATTCTTCGCCTCGCCACTGCCAGCCGGCGACGGTGTTGACGCTGGTGATCCAATGAAAGTCTTGTCGCGTGTGTCCATTGATCCCGAAATACGGCGCGCCTTTCAGTCCATAAGCCCGGAGCGGCGTGTATTGATAGCCATATTGCAGTTCCAGGGGTTCCGCGCCGTCTTCATGGCCGGCTGCGTAGGCAACTTCGCCGTAGATCTGCATGTCGTCGGTGAGAGAGTGAGTCATGCCGACGATGGCGGAGTCACGCACATAATTGAGGCGTTGGAAGCCAGGGTTTCGCAGCAGGTACTCGTCACCGATGTGCGAACTAAGGTGGTAGTAGCCGGCTTTGTAGGCATTTCTGCCAAACCGCCAAGTGGAGAGGAATCCAAAGCGATAGTCGACGGCTTCGAGATCCGACTGCTGCTGCGGATCAACGCGAGCCTGGGCACCGCCTTCCAGGTCAAGTTGCCAAGCTCGTGGATTTGCCTCGTCGAAGTTGGTGTAGCCCAGCAAGCCGACTCGGCCGCCGAGTTGAGTTTCCCAAACGAGCCCTCGGCGGGATTCATTCAGCCAGATGGCGTTGAAACGGGGTTCTTTCTCGCCGGCGATGTAGGACCGATAGAGGAGTCCTTTCGGCAGAACCTGGAACTCGAAGTACTCGCCGAATCGGTGCTGAGGTTCGTCCTCAAAGATCGCCGCATCGCCATCTGACAACTGATCGAAGCCGTCGTGCTCGAAGGGGAGGACTTCCGATCGTTCGTCAATCAGTCGTAGCGGCGGATATGCGGCGGCATCGTCGAAGCGAGTTTCGACTGTCACTTCCCGCGCCAGCGCGACGGCGAGAGACGAATGGCACGTCGCCAGCAGAAGAATCGCCCAGAGCAGTCCGTGCCGTCGCAAGATCGCGTCCTCCTGACGCGCGAGCCATCGCCGGAACAAATCGGCGGGTCGCGATGGTTTTTCCTCCTCGCTATCGACGGGCCTTGCTGAAAAGGGCCACGAAAGCGGTTGTGAGGACCGACTCGCCGTCGAAAGTCTGGGCAAAATGCCGGTGATGCCGCGTGGGACGACGGCTCCTTTTGCACAGACACGGCAAACCCTTCCGGTTTTGCTCGATAGACGTGGACGGCCTGACGATCCTCAAGTTGGGATCACGGAGTGCGCTGATTCGTGAGGAACTCATCTGTGCTATTCGGTTGGATCGAACGACTGAGATCGCATCGCCGCTGGCGGTTTCCGTTACGCCGTGCGCTACCCGCGCTGGGCTTGGCGAGCGTGTTGATCGGCCCCACGTTGTGGGGACAGGACGAGGTGCCTCGCTGGCACGATCCGTTCGACCCACCGGCCAGTTCCGCCGCTGAGCCGCGTTCGCCGGTGCGATTCGTCTGGCACGATGACGAATTCGATGAGACTGCCGAGCCGAATCCAATCCGGCGGGCGGCGTATCAGAATCAGTATCCGCTGAGCAAGGACTCGGAAGACCTGTTGCCGCGAGAGGATCATTGGCGTCGGCTCAATGAGGACTCGGCCGAGGTCATGCCGGAGGAACGGGACGTGGAGTCTGACGAACTCTTCACCGATGACGAGACTCCGTGGATCGAATGGAAGAAGACCGTCGGCACAGCAACTTGGATCGCTCCCAACTCAGGTGGTCTGGGTGTGACGAGCATTGAGGCTCGCGGTTCCATCGAGTTTCCCAGCTTTCAAGCGTTGTGGTTCGTTCCGAGATTTGCCGCGCACGTCCTGAACGGCTCGACCGCCACGGATCTGCCAGGGCAGTTGTACGACGTCTCGTTCGAGACCGTCGTGATGCTGCCCATTGGTGAACACTGGTTCGTGCAAGCCGCCCTCGCGCCAAGTTTCTACAGCGATGGGAGCAACACCGGTTCCGATGCCATCCGGATGCCGGGACGTGCGTTGGCGTTCTGGAAGTACTCGGACACGCTGACGTTCACCGGCGGCATCTTGTATTTAGACCGCGATGACGTGAAAGCGATCCCGAGCGCTGGTCTGATCTGGAATCCCAACGCGGATTGGAAACTCGAACTCGCGGCTCCGCGTCCGCGAATCGCCTGGCGATTCTCGCACGACGACGACTCGGCTCGGTGGGGCTACTTGGTCGGCGAGTTTGGCGGCGGCACTTGGGCGATTCGCCGAGCCTCTGGACTCAACGATGTCGCCACGCTGAGCGACTATCGCCTCATGGCCGGCTACGAGCGGAAATGGACGAGCGGACGAAGTTGGCTGGTCGAGGCCGGATACGTCTTCAGCCGAACCTTGGAATACACGTCGAAACTGGGAGATACGGATCTGCCGAGCACAGCGCTCGTGCGGCTGGGAATCACCTTCTGACGGCACTACCGACGCAGGGAAAAGACCTCGACGTCATCGACGATCCATTCCGTCGACCAAGTACGGCCGTTGTCGGCGCTCATCACATTGAAGAAGAGCGTGTTCATTTGCAGGTTCGGCTCGCCGTACGGCATGGACGTGGCGATGTGGTCGGACGGCTTGAGCGGCCCCGTCCCTTTGGTCGCGTAATAATGCACCCGTCCATCCGGCGAGAGAGTCATGCCCAGCGTCCACCAACCGGTTTCTTTGATGACCGGGCCGGCCACGAAATCTTGGCCGTACTGATCGGCACGAATCACGAACACGGCCGTGTCTTCTTTATTCTGACCATCGGTCTTGCTGTTGAGTTGCAAAAACATGCCTGGCCAAGCTTGGTCGAGTTGCTTCGTTTTCCCGATCTTTTTGAAGAACTTTCCGGAAGGAGGCTTCAAAACATGCGTGAGCGTTTCGATTCGGAAGCCGAACGACGAGCCGGTCCGCTTTTCCCATTGATCGAACGCCGGCAGGTAGACGCGAGCGACGGCGTTGGGCGTCCACCTGGCCGGAATCGTTCCGCCAAAGCGGTTGTTGCCGTTCATGATGAAGTCGTCTTGCTGCATCTTGTAGCTGGGTGCATCGGGGATTCCGGTCTGCACCGATCGCAGCTTCATGGCACTTTTGCTGTTCGGCAGGCCGCCTTCTGGAGTCTCGACCCGTTCGACGACGTCGGGCTGTCCGCGTAACAGACTCTCGAACCAGCGATTGTTGCTTGATGTTCCAGACGGGTATCGCACTTGCTTGTCGATGTTGTTGCTGCTCTTGGGCAGATTGGGGACGTACGACCAATCCGCATCTTCGAAGTCGTCACCGATTTCGGTCATCTTCTCGCCGGTGCCGGGAACGACTTGGGCCTTCGCCAGCGACGCCCCTCCGACCACCAAGGTGGCGACTGTGAACAGCCCCGCGACTTTGCGGATCAGGCAAAACTTGAGAGCGTCCAACATGCTCCACACTCCTCAGCGACTTGCGTGATGACATCAACGCCGACAACTCATGCCGAAACGAACCGATCCATTCATCCCGGATATCGGTCTTGTCCCTCGCAAGCGACAAAGGAATCTCTTTTTGGCGGAGCAACCGGAAAGGTCTCGCGCGTCGACAGAATCGGCAGAGAAGCTCGACAACGCGAATGATTTCTCGCCGTTCTTTGTGGCAAGGAGGGCGATCGTGAGTGAGCCCGACCCACAAGGGATCGGGCTACGCTTGTGCTTCCAACTCCAGCAGTCGCCGCTTGAGGTCGATCCCCTGTGGAGCTGAGAAGCCGTCGATTCTCCCGCCGCTTGCCAGCACTCGATGGCAGGGAATGATGATCGGAACTTCGTTGTTGGCCATCACCGTCCCCACGGCTCGCGCCGCATTCAGCGAACCGGCTCGCGCGGCGAGTTCGCCGTAGCTGACAGTCTCACCAAAGCCGACCGCTCGCGTGGCGAGGATCACTTTCCGTTGAAACTCAGTGCGATGCTCGGTCCGCACTTTGATGTTGTCGAACGAAACCCGCTTTCCCGCGGCAAACACTTCCAACTTCTTCCGCAGTGCCGGATACCAGTCGGACTCGGCCAGCGTCTCGTCGGCAAAGTGGCGGTGCAGACTGGCCCAAGCCTCGGCAGCCGTCGGATGTCCCATCACCAACCGCCACACGCAACGCTGTTGGCCGACGAGACCGAACCAACCCAACGGTGTCGAAAATACACAGGCCTGAAGTGGCATGACCGCCTCCTCGAAAAGCATTCTTTGACCTCATCCCAGAGCACCCCTAGAATGCCGCCGACGATTAACGACGCCGGAGGTTGATTGCCAGCCTCCGACGAACACCACAAGCGTGAGGGCCTTGCAGACGCCGCTCGGTGCGAACTGGACCTCACGCTTTTCTCGTCGGTGGCATTTTCGTCAAAGGACCGAATCATGTTGGCCTTCGACTCCTACGTCGATGACTTTTATTGCAATATGAATCTCAGCACCGAGATGCCACTGCCGGCCGCTCGCGAGACGATTTTGGGGTTCTTCGAGCGAGTCCAAAAGTCGTACCCGATGATGCGGAACTTCTACACCCGCGAGACCGGCGACTGCGTGCTGGAAGAAGACAAAGACCTCGGCCACCAACGCTGGGTCTCTGTCGAACCGAAACGAGTTTGCAGTGGATTCCTCAACCCGCCGGACATCGACACCGCCGTCGAACAGCATCGACTGACGCTGGAACTCCTGCCGTACATGCTTTCGGTCAGCCCACTGGATTGCGAAGCGCTCGACTTCATGATGGGCTTCGACATGGCCTATCGCGGCAACCATGACGAACTGGTCGCCGAAGCGCTCGGTGGCTGCCCGGCCATCGACGGCTTGGTGCGAATCCCCGGCGCACGCGTCCTCAACTACGAACCGGCGATCACGCTGACGCTCGACGAAACGTGCCGGATGCAAGCTCGGCTGTTGATCGAGACGCGGACCAACGCCTATCACGTCCGCCGCGGCGAATACCCCGAAGAGAACATCAGCGTCTATTTCACCCTGCGTCAGTACGGCAGTCTCGAACCGGGCATCTCCTTCGAGCAAACGCTCGACAAGCTCCGCAGCCGCTGCGACGAACTCATCGAGGAATTGGTTGTCGAACCCATTCTGCGTCCGTTGGCGCAAGCCATCGCGACACGCTGAACAGGCTTCGCGGAGAGCGTTCGATGAACGAACCGTCGCGTCGCGATTCGGTGAATGCCGTTCAAGAATGGCGATGGTGGTTGACCGGCAGTTTGGCGGTCGTTGCCATCTTGTCGTTGGCGGTCTGGGCACGCCGCTCGCCGCAACCGCTGGCCAACCAACCCAGACCGACGGTGTCAGAGTTATTTCCGCTGCCGACGATTTCTGAGAGCCCATTTCTCAACACGAAACTGGATGTCGCCTACGTCGGCAGCGATGCGTGTCGAACGTGTCACGCGGACCATGACGCGGCATTTCGACACACGGGCATGGGCCGCTCGATGGCGGACGTCGATCTGACTCGCGAGCCGCCCGACGGCGAGTTCGAGCATGCGATTTCAAAGCGTCGCTACGAAGTCCGACGACACGATGGGCAGTTATGGCATCGCGAATTGCTGCTCGTCGATGACCCTTCCGAGGTGCTGCTGGCCGAGTTCCCCGTGAAGTTCGTCGTCGGTTCGGGGCATCACTCGCTGACGTACTTGATCGAAGCGGATGGCTTTTTGGTGGAGTCGCCCGTGACGTGGTACACGTCGCGCAAGGCTTGGGGCATGTCGCCGGGCTACGATGTGGCCGAACACTCAGGCTTTGAACGAGCCACCGGTGAGGGTTGTCTGACGTGCCACGCCGGCCGCGCGGAGGCCCTCGACAAAAGCCTGCATCGCATGCACATCACCGAGGCGGCCATCGGGTGTGAACGTTGTCACGGCCCCGGTGCATTGCATCTCGAAAAGCACCGCGAGCGAGAAACTGCGACTGCGAATGCTCAACCAGAGATCGACCATTCGATCGTCAATCCGAGCCACTTGTCGCGGGAACTCGCCGAGGCGGTTTGTCAGCAATGCCATCTGCGCAGCACCGCCACCATCCCCACGCGAGGCCGACAGATCGCCGACTTCCGCCCCGGTCTGCCGTTGCAGGATTTTCGCACGGACTTCTGGCTCGACGTTCCCGACAAGCCGATGACCGTCGTCGGGCATGTCGAGCAGTTGCATCTCAGCCGTTGCTACCAAAAATCGGACAAGCTGACCTGCCTGACGTGTCACTCCCCGCACGATGTCGGAGGCGAACGGAAATCGGAACCTCATCAGACCATCTGCTTGAGCTGCCATCATCCTGAACACTGCCACGAGGAGGAATCGCAGCGGCGGAAGATCAGCCCGGACAACGATTGTGTGCTCTGCCACATGCCCAATTCGGACACCGAGATTCCACATCTCGCTTTCACGCACCACCGAATTGGAATCCACAAGGCGGTCCCGAAGTCGTCGGATACGAGTCCGTCACCCGCCAGTCGTCCAGGCGTGCTGCGTCCGTTTCTAACCGAGTCGTGGCCCAGCGAACTCGATCAACAGCGAGCGTTCGGACTCGGCTATTTGGAGGCGGCGAATCGAGAACCGCAACCAGTGCTGGCCGACAAATACCAGCAGCGCGCGCTGGAGTTGCTGACGAACGTCCGCTCGACCGGCCTGCGAGATCCCGCGCTGGACGCGGCTTTGGCTCGATTGCACTTCGAATCAGAAACCCCCGGCGGACGATCGCTGGCAGAGAGCGCACTGTCACTGGCGGGCCTGAATGGACAAGATCGCTCCAATGCCCTGTTTCTGGTGGCAGATTCGCACTTCCAAGCGGGCCGATGGCCGGATGCCGTCGCCACACTTCAGCAGTTGACCCGCTCGCGTCGTCACCATGTCGATTGGCTACTCTTGGCCGAATGCGAACAAAGGCTGGGACACTCGAATGCCGTGCAGGAGGCGCTGCTGACCGCCACACGCATCAACCCGCGACTGTGGAGGATCCATCAGGCATTGGCCGAGCGATTCGCGAAGGCCGGCGACCAGCAGCAAGCCGACTGGCACAAACGCCGCGCCGTTCCATGAAATCGTTTGCGACGTTCGTCAGCGGCGCAATTCATTCCGAGTCCGCGGCACGACGATGGCCGAACAACTTCTTCAAGGTGAGATGCGTTGGCAGAAAGATCGCCAGCGGCAGCACCACAAGCATCATGCCGAGATAGGCCAGCGGCGGCATCCAATCTTGAGGCCGATCGCTCCCCAGCCCATAAACGTAGTTGATGTTGACCGGCAGATTGGGGTGCTCTTTGGGAGCCGGCGGAGCGGGCATGCAGAAGTAGCAGATCAGCATCAAGCCCCACGCCAAAGCCGCCCAACCTCGGAAGGCTCGGCTGTCGTAGCGCAGTCGCCAGACCAGCCACACGATCAAGATCGGCAGCCAGAAGTGAAAGAACGACAGGCCACGTGTGAAGAACGGAATCCGCTCGTTGAACATGTACGCCGTCATACCAGCTAGTGACAGCCCCACGCACTCACCCAGGAAGTCCACCATCCACAACAACTGCGGAGCCAGAATTCCCACCGCTGGCATCGACACCAGCAGCGACGACTCGGTCCACACTGCCGCGAGCGTGAAGAACACCGCCACGTCGCAGAAATACAAAAAATTCGTCGGCCCGTAGTCTCGCCAATAGACCGGCACGAGCACGCAGACGAACACGGTGTAGAGCACTTTCAGCCACACGGGGATTCGGCGATCCTCTTTCCCAGAGGAGATCGTTGGTTCGGAGTTCGTCATTGGCACCACCGTCGCCGAGGCCGTGAGTCATTCGTCGCTGGATGGCAACGTAGAAGTCCGGCCGCAGAGTCGCAACATCGGCTGATGGCGTTATTCTGTCGTCCGCATTGCCAGACACTCAGTTTGAGGACGACATGAGCCAGTCGCAGGAGAAGCGTAACGTGGGGCAGGTTTCCAACCTGCCCGTCCAACAAGGGCAGGTTGAAAACCTGCCTCACGCGCCGCGTAATCTCACGCCGGCGATGGAGCGATATTTGGAAGTGAAGCGACAGAATCCCGGTTCGATCCTGCTGTTTCGGATGGGTGATTTTTACGAGCTATTCTTCGAGGACGCCGTCGTCTCGTCCAAAGTGCTGGGGTTGACGCTGACCAGTCGCGACAAAGGCTCGACGAACCCGATTCCAATGGCCGGGTTCCCGTATCACGCCCTCGAAGGCTATTTGCGAAAGCTGATCGTCGCCGGACATCGCGTCGCCGTCTGCGAGCAGATGGAAGACCCGAAACTCGCCAAAGGCATGATCAAGCGTGAGGTCACGCAAGTCGTCACGCCCGGCACGTTGACCGACGAGGCGTTGCTCGACCCACGCGAATCGAACTTCCTCGCCAGCGTTTGGCCGAGCCGATCCGGCTCAGTCGGTCTCGCGTGGTTGGAGGTTTCGACCGGCCGATTTGTCACGACCGATTTGGAACCCGCGCAGTTGGCGGACGAACTCGCCCGCATTCGGCCAAGCGAGTGCCTGCATCCCGAACACCTCGCCAACGACGAGCGGTTGCGACCGTTGTTCGCACGCAGCGGATTGCTCGCGACACCGCGTGCTCCGTGGTGTTGGGCTGAGGAGGCGTGTCGCTCCGCGCTACTGAAACACTTCGGCACGACGACGCTCGAAGGCTTCGACATCGACGGCAATTCGGCCGGCGTGACGGCAGCGGGAGCGTTGCTCGAATACGTCCAAGAGATGCAGAAGTCCTCGCTGGCTCACATCAGCCGCTTGGAACCGTATCGCCGAGGCACGTCACTGATCATCGACGAAGCGACGCGAGCGAGTCTCGAATTGACCCGCACGATCCGCGAAGGCAAGCGAGACAACAGCCTGCTGTCGGTCCTCGACGAAACCGTCTCGCCGATGGGCGCGCGGCTGCTGGCCGAGTGGCTGTCGAATCCGCTGACCAACATCGGAGCGATCAATCGCCGTCTGGATTCCGTCGAGGAACTGACTCGCGATACGATGTTCTGCCGCGACCTCCGCGAGATCCTCGCCGAGACTTACGACCTGCAACGCCTGACCGCAAAGGTCGCCACCGGACGAGCCAGTCCGCGCGATCTCGGCAGCTTGACCCGCTCGCTCGCTCTGTTGCCGCGATTGAAGGCCAAACTCGCAGGGCGGCAGAGCGAACTGCTGCAATTGCTTGAAGCTGATCTCGATCTCAACGCCGAAATTCGCACCGACATCGACGCGACGCTGGTCGATGAACCGCCGCTGCTCACCACCGACGGCGGCATGATTCGCCCTGGCTTCAACACAACGCTCGATGAACTGCGTGACCTCGCTCGCGGCGGCAAAGAGTGGATCGCCCGCTATCAGGCGAAAGAATCCGAACGGCTCGGCCTGCCGAACTTGAAGGTCGGATTCAACAAAGTCTTCGGCTACTACCTAGAAGTCACCGCCGCTCAAGCCGCGAAGATTCCGCCGGAATACATCCGCAAGCAAACGCTCAAAAACCAAGAACGCTTCATCACACCGGAACTCAAAGAATACGAAGACAAAGTTCTGCGAGCCGAAGAGCGGGCGATCTCGCGGGAACAAGAACTCTTCGCCGCCCTCCGCGGACGAGTCTCCGCCGCCACCGTGCGATTGAAGCAAACTGCCGACGTGCTCGCCGAAGTGGATGTCCTCGCCGCGCTGGCGACGCTCGCCGTCAAGCAAGGCTATTGCCGTCCGGAACTGACCGAGGACCCGATCCTCGACATCCGCGAAGGCCGGCATCCGGTGCTCGACAAGCTGATGCCATCGGGTTCGTTCGTGCCGAATGACGTGCGACTGGGACGTAGTGCGGCCGGTCGTGTGCAGCTCATCACTGGTCCGAACATGGCCGGCAAGAGCACCTACATCCGACAAGCAGCCTTGCTGACGATCATGACTCAGATGGGCAGCTTCATCCCGGCCAGCGAGGCTCGCATCGGTATCGCCGATCGCATCTTCGCTCGCGTCGGCGCGAGTGATGAGCTCAGCAAAGGCCAGAGCACGTTCATGGTCGAGATGACCGAGACCGCGCGGATTCTGAACTCCGCGAGCGACCGCAGCCTCGTGATCCTCGACGAGATCGGCCGCGGCACGAGCACCTACGACGGCATCTCGCTGGCCTGGGCGGTCACCGAATTTCTGCACGATCAAATCCGCTGCCGCACGCTGTTCGCCACGCACTACCACGAGCTGACCGAACTGACCAAGACGCTTCCCGAAACCAGCAACTGGAACGTCGCGATCCGCGAGCACGGCGACGACATCGTCTTCCTGCACAAAATTGTGGAAGGCCCGGCCGATAAAAGCTACGGCATCCACGTCGCTAAAATCGCCGGCCTGCCGCGCGACGTCGTCGAACGTGCCCAAGTCATCCTCGCCCAACTCGAAGCCGACCACGTTGACGAATCAGGCAAAGTCAAAATCCCCGAACGTAAAACCGGGTTGCGCGACCGCCAGCTTTCGCTGTTCATCGAAGCGGATCATCCGGTGATCGAACAATTGAAGTCGCTCGACATCGAGCAGCTCACGCCAATTGCGGCTTTGCAGAAGCTGAACGAACTTCGCGAGTCGTTGGCCAAGTGACGGCTGACTATTCCGGTGCGAGCCGCACCAACCGCGCGACCGGTTCGATCCACAACCGGCCGCGAGTGGCTCGGAGTTCAGCGACGAGGATCACCTCGCGGATGTCCTCGAGCACCTCGAACTCGTGGCGGACCATTTGCCAGTCGGAGTCGCCGGCGAGTTTGTTGTCCCGTTTGCCGCCGGAGATGCGAAGGCCGGCTCCGGTCCCTGGCTCGTCTTCGCGAGGCTCGACGGCTTCGGTGCGCATTCGTGATTCGATGCGGTAGTGGCCTTTGGCGAGCAACACTTTGCGACGCCACGAGGCGACGCATTGGCCGGAGTCGCCGACTTGGATCGCGTAGTATTTCTGGCCGTCGCTCTCGGTCTCTTCGACTTTCGTGTCGTCCGTCTCTTGAGCGGGGAACCAATCGGCAAGTTCGATCGGTTTGTCTCCCTCGAATTCCAGCGGCGTCGGATCGCCGTTTTGCAGTTGTTCGCGGATGTTCGGCTCGCGCGCGGCGATGCGTTCTTTGAGTTCGCGGATTCGATCAGCGTGAGCGTTCGCGAACTCTTCGCCCATCGCAGCGACGACCGGTTGCAAGCGAGCGAGCACTGTGTCGAGCTTGTCGTGCAGTCGTTTTGGCTCGAAGAGCGGCAGCAATTCGCCGACTCGCTCGCGGTAGCGTTTTCGCCATTCGGGATTGTGCATCACCGCACTGGCAACCATTGGTTCAAAGTATTCCAAAATCGGGAAGCCGGGGTCACCGAACATCTGATCCATGCCGTGTGGAAGGAACCTAGCTTTGTTGTTCGGAGACTCGAAGTAAATTCGGTAGTTGTTTTTGTTGGGCGTGTAGCCGTCCCAGTGGCACGTCATTAGTTCGAGGGCCATGAAGCGGATGAAAGCGTCCACGTCCAGTCGCTCATCAATCACGGGCCAGCGTTTTTCGGGATCGGGTTCGAGGCACGCCGCCTGCAAGGCTCGCAAGTCGCTGTGATCGTCGGGGCCTTGGCCGGAGTCTTTTTCGAGATCGACGTCGATGTCCTGCACGAAGCCGCCGTCGTAGAAGTTGCCGGTCACGTCTCCGAACTGCCGCTTGAGGAACGGCCTGTCAAAACCCTCCTTCAAAACGTACAGGCCGAGGTCGCGATCGTTCAGCCAGACGCGAGCGTGAGTGACTCGCGTCGCCGGCACCTGCGCATCGCGGCACAGTTCCGAGCAAATCCATTCGCACAAGTACGACTCGTCCTGCACCGAATTGTTGAGATGGAATTTCTCCATCGCGTGAAAAGTTTGGTCCTTCTCGTGCTTGTGCATGTTGAGCGTGAAGGCGGGCCGATCGTCGAACTCACGAAAACTGCCGGCAGCTCCTTTGAGCTTGATGGCGACGTCGGTGTAGGTCGTCTCGCCGTCGGCAAGCGTCTCGATCAGTTTGCACTTTGCGTAGCGGCGAGCGTCCTCACGCAGCTTCTTCGCCTGCGACTCTTTCAACTCGATCTTGAGCTGCGGAATGACGCCGTTGTCAAAAAAGTCGTTGCTGGCGTCATGCAGCGGAGGTGCGGGAACTGTGGACTCGACGGCACTCGGGACGGAATCGACGGTCGTCACTGTTGGGCCGGTGGCGGCCTGTTGGCACGCCAGCAAGCAGAGCAAACCGCAGCAACACAGGCCGATCCAAACTGGCCGCGAAATCCAAGTCAGGCTCATTGCATTCCCCCGACCCGCATCGTAGCGACGCGACAAAGTTGCGAAATAGCTCCCGGCGAGCAGCTGATTATCCTTTGCCAAGGGACTCAACTATATTTATTTCGCCCGTTCTTTCGCCTATTGGAGTTTCCCGACAATGCCGGAGGTCGTCGAGCTGCGCGAGGTCACGGATCGACGTGATGTCATTCATCGCGCCGTGCAGCGATTGTCGTCGGGCGATTTAGTCGCGCTCCCCTCCGAAGCAGGTTACGTTTTGGCGGGGGCCGCACTCGTGGAAACGGCTGGCCGCTGGTTCCATGCGGCTGGCGAGTCAACCACGCTGCTGCTGCGAGCTGCTGACGAGGTGTCCGATTTCTTGCCGCATCTGCCGAAAGCTGGACTGCGAATCGCTCGACGTTGCTGGCCGGGGCCGCTCGTGCTGCGTGCTCCGGCATCGGCGGAGAATGGATTTGTGGCCGCTCTGCCGGAAAGCAGTCGAGCGGCCCTCATTGCGAATGGCCAGATGGCGGTGCGAGTTTCGAGTCATCCTGTGCTCAGCGAAGTCGCCAAGCTCTCGCGCGGGCCACTGGTGATCCGTGAGATCGAAGCCTCGGCAAAGAATCTGGATTTCACGGCCGCTCCGTGGACGGACGCCGCGCTCGTCGTGAAGGACAGTGCCGCAGACGAATCGAACGCTGAAGCGCGGACGTCGATCGTGCAGATCAACTCGCAAGGTGGCTGGACGACCGAGCGAATCGGAGCGACTCCGGAAAACCGACTGCAAGTGGCCGCGTGCGAATTGATCCTCTTTTGCTGCACCGGCAATACCTGTCGCAGCCCGATGGCCGAGTCGTTGTGCCGGCATCTGTTGGCCGAGCGGCTCAAATGCTCGCCGGAAGATTTGACGAAGCGCGGGTTTCTGGTGGCGTCGGCGGGACTCGCCGCTGACTACGGCAGCCCGGCCAGCCACGAATCGGTCGAGAGGATGAAGCGCCGTGGACTCGACCTGCGATCGCACACCAGCCAGCCGCTCACCGATCGGCTGATCGAGCAGATCGATCGCTGCTACACGATGACCAACAGCCACCGCTCGGCGATTCTTAATAGCCACCCGGAACTTGCCGATCGCGTGCAGGTGCTCGCTCGCGACGGCAAGGATGTCTCCGACCCGATCGGCGGCGGCATGAACGAATACGCGGCCTGTGCGGCGAGCATCGAGCAGCATCTCAGCCGCATCCTCGACGACATCCTCTGACGAACTCCTTTTCCCGATCTGACGAACTCTTTTTCTCGGAACACAATCATGAAAATCGCAGTGGCCAGTGACCATCGAGGACTCACCGTCAAGGAACGCATCCTGCGGCAGCTTGCCGACCTCGGCCAAGAGGGGGTCGATCTCGGCCCGAACTCGCCGGAGAGCGTCGATTACCCGGACTACGCCGCGAAAGTGGCCAATGTGGTCGCCAATCACGAGGCCGATCGTGGCATCCTGATCTGCGGCAGCGGCATCGGCATGTGCATCGCCGCCAACCGCTTCGCTGGCGTGCGAGCGGCTCTCGTCCACGACGACTTCGGCGCAGAGATGAGCCGCCGGCACAACGACGCTAACGTCATGTGTCTCTCGGCCGACTTGCTGGGCGAGCAGCTCATCACCCGCATGGTCGATGTCTGGGTGAAGACGCAGTTTGAAGGTGGCCGGCATCAACGCCGGCTGGAGAAAATTGATCAGAACGCGAGAGGAAATCCGTAGCGCGACGAAACGCCATGATTTCGAAAACAATTGGTTATTGGTTATCCGCCGAGCAAAATAACCAATAACCAACGATCAATTCCGTCGGTTCGAGCGAACGCAATCCAGGAGGAACAGCATGGCTCCCTCGAATTTGAAATACGCCCAGACTCACGAGTGGCTCAGCCTCAACGGCGACGTGGGCACGATCGGCATCAGCGACTTCGCCGTGAAGGAACTGACGGACCTCGTCTACATGGGCCTGCCAAACGTCGGCAAGAAGCTGAACGCCGGCGAGGTCTTCGGCGAGATCGAAAGCGTCAAAGCGGTGAGCGACCTGTACGCGCCGGTCAGCGGCGAGGTCATCGAAGTGAACTCCAACTTGCCGAACGATCTCGACCTGCTCTCGAAAGATGCCTTCGGCAACGGCTGGCTGATCAAAGTGCGGCTGAGCAATCCGGCGGAAGCCTCATCACTCATGGACGCCGCTGCCTACAAGCAGCAATGCGCGGTCGGACATTAGCGGTCACTCTGTTGAGGCGAGACATGCCCGTTATCTTTTTGTTCCCGTTGGTTCTCAGTTTCGTCGCGTTGTTCTTCTTCATCTCTGGCGAGTTTGGGCCTGTTGTGAAAGGTGTGATCGGAGTCATGGTTCTGGCGGCCGCCTGTTTGCAGTTTATCCCTGCCTTCCAGGAATCCGTGCATTTCTTGGTGCCCTTGTTCATGCAGTTGTTTGTCTGTGGTTGGTATTACCTCGCAAGTCAGTTCGGCTGATGCTGCCTCAAGCTAGCGATGAAATCGTGCTCACGGCATTTCGGTCGTCGAGAATTTTTCGGGAGCCCTGAGTGCCGTACCTCTTCAACACCGTTGAATCCCAGCCAGAGATGCTCAAGACCGTCGGCGTGAAGTCCGTCGGTGAATTGTTCGATCAGGTTCCGCGTGAGCTGCGGCTGGATCGGCCGCTGCGATTACCGCCGCCTCTGAGCGAGATTGAACTCGAATCGCACTTGCGAAACCTCGCCAGTCAGAACGTCGGCGCGTCGGGGCGAGTCAGCTTTCTTGGCGGCGGCATCTACGATCACTTCGTCCCCGCCGCCGTCGATGCGATCGCCGGACGCAGCGAGTTCTACACGGCCTACACCCCGTACCAAGCCGAGGCCAGCCAGGGCAGTTTGCAGGCGTTCTTCGAATATCAAACGCTGATCTGCGAACTGACCGGCATGGATGTCTCGAACGCAAGCCTCTACGAAGGTGCGTCGGCGATGGTCGAGGCAGTACTGATGGCGATGCGAGTCACGCAGCGGCGCGGCAAGGTCGTGGTGCTCGGCTCCGTGCATCCAGAATACCGCGACACACTGACGACCTACGTCCGGCATCTCGGCTGCGAGATCGTCGTCGTGCCGACGCCGCAAGGGACCGCCGATCCGCACGACGTCGCGCGACTGATTGATGACCGCACCGCCGCCGTCGTCGTGCAGCATCCGAACTTCTTCGGCTGCCTCGAAAGTCCCCGCGAAATCTTCGCCGCCGCGAAGCAACATGGGGCATTGTCGATTTCGATTTTCGACCCGATCAGTCTCGGCGTGTTGCGTCGCCCGGCCGAGGACGGGACCGACATTGCAGTCGCCGAAGGACAATCGCTCGGCATTCCGCTGCAGTACGGAGGGCCGTATCTCGGCATCCTCGCTTGCCGGCAAGAATTCGTGCGGCAGATGCCGGGCCGGCTCGTCGGCGAGACGGTCGATCGCCACGGCAAACGCTGCTTCGTGCTGACGCTCGGCACTCGCGAGCAACACATTCGCCGCGAAAAGGCCACGTCCAACGTTTGCACGAACCAGGGACTGCTGGCGCTGCGAGCGACTGTTTATCTTTCACTGCTCGGCCCGCGCGGGCTGCGAGAAGTCGCCGAGTTGAGTTGCCAAAAAGCCCACTACGCCGCCGAGCAATTGCTGACGGTCTCCGGCCTCGAACTGGTTTTTGATCGCCCGTTCTTCAAAGAGTTCGTCGTTCGCGGGCGAGGCAACGCCGCACAGCGTGCGCGTTCCGCTGGCTTCGACATCGGCCCCGCTCTGAATCGCTTCCCAACGCTCGCCACCGAATTCGGTGTGTCTGCGAACGAGTGGTTTTTGGTCGCCGTGACAGAGTCTCGAACGAAGAGCCAAATCGACAACCTGGCGAACGCCCTCCGAAAGTAGATCGTCGAATCGATGCGAAACCGACAAGCCACGAACCTCCTGTTTGAACTCTCGCAGACCGGACGCCGCGCCGCGAGATATCCGGCCTGCGATGTGCCTGCGAGATCGCTCACGGAGTTGTTGCCGGCCGACCAACTCGCCGAGCAATCGCCCGATCTGCCGGAGTTGACGGAGCCGGATGTCATTCGGCACTTCACGAACTTGTCGACGTTGAACATGTCGGTCGACACGCACTTCTACCCGCTCGGCAGTTGCACGATGAAGTACAACCCGAAGCGACATGAGCGGCTCGCGTCGCTGCCGGGGTTGATTGATCTGCACCCGTATCAGGACGAAGCCAGTCAGCAAGGTATGTTGGCGATCCTGTTCGAGCTGCAAGAAATGCTCGGCGAGATCGCAGGCTTGCCGGCCGTCTCACTGCAACCGGCAGCCGGTGCTCACGGTGAGATGACCGCGCTGCTCACCGCAGCCGCGTACTTTCACGACCGAGGCGAACAGCGAACGAAAGTGCTCTTCCCGCAAAGTGCCCACGGCACGAATCCCGCCAGCGCGGCGATCGCTGGTTTCGAGTGCGTGCAGCTCAAAGGGCGAGCCGACGGCTTCGTCGATCTTGACGAACTCAAGGCCAACCTCGACGACAAGACTGCAGTGTTCATGATCACGAATCCGAACACACTCGGACTCTTCGAACGAGATATCGCGAAGATCGCTCACTTGCTGCACGATGTCGGCGGATTGGTCTACATCGACGGCGCAAACATGAACGCGATCTTGGGCATCACTCGACCGGGCGATTTCGGCGGCGACATGATGCACTACAACGTCCACAAAACATTCACCGGACCGCACGGCTCCGGCGGTCCGGGCGCGGGACCAATCGCCGTTCGTGATTTTCTGGCGGACTATTTGCCCGGCCCGATCGTGACTCGGACGCAGTCGGGCGGCGCAGATCGTTTTCAATTGACAACCCCGCCGAAATCCATCGGCCGAGTTCGCAGCCAGTTCGGCAACGTCGGTATTTTGCTGCGTGGCTATCTTTATCTTCGCACATTGGGAGCCGCCGGCCTCAAAGCCGTGTCCGAGCAAGCCGTGCTCAATGCTAACTATCTGCGAGCGAAACTGGCCGACGTCCTGCCGGTGCCTCACGGTGAGCGCTGCATGCACGAGTTCGTCGCCTCCGCCGAGAAATCGAAATCTGAAAAAGGGATTACCGCGCTGGACATTGCCAAACGGTTGCTCGACTACGGCTACTACGCTCCGACCGTTTACTTTCCTCAGATCGTGCCCGAAGCCTTGATGATCGAGCCCACCGAAACCGAATCGCAGCAAACGCTCGACGCCTTCGCGGACACGATCCGCACAATTCTGAGCGAGTCGCCTGAGTTTCTGCACAACGCTCCGCACGAGACGCCAATCTCTCGCCCCGACGAAGTCAAAGCCGGCCGGCAGCTTGTCCTGCGATGGAAGCGGTAAGCGATGAACAATCTTGTCCATGTGATTCTCGACGAACCGCAATCCGGTGTCTGGAATATGGCAGTCGATGAGGCGCTGCTGGAAGAGTCTCTCCGCTGCGGGACGATTTTCTTGCGTCTCTATCGCTGGTCCGAGCCGACGGTCTCTCTGGGCTATTTTCAAAAGGAAGCCGAACTGCGTTGCGATCCGAGACTCGCGAACTTGCCGAGCGTGCGACGGCTCTCCGGAGGCGGCGCGATCTTGCATCATCACGAGCAGACTTACTCATGCAGCCTGCCGCCGTCGCATCGGCTCGCTCAGCAACCGCATCAGCTTTACGCGGAAATTCATGCCAGCTTCGCCGCATGGCTGACCGAATGTGGTGTCCAAGTCACGCCTCGTGGCAGCAACTCTCACCGGAAGGAGGAACCGTTTCTGTGCTTTCTGCGGGAAGCCGCACCGGATTTGGTGGTGAGTGGGCACAAGGTCTTGGGAAGTGCTCAACGGCGGCGGCGAGGAGCGGTGCTCCAGCACGGCAGCTTGCTGCTCCGAGCCTCGGAACACACACCTGAATTGTTTGGTCTTTGCGAATTAAATCCGATGTTTCCTGACACGATCGTGATGTTGGATCGAGTTGCACAGCGGTTGGCTCGGTGTTTGGGAGATGAGTTTGTTACCGGCGAACTCCCAGGACCAGTTCGAGCCGAGGCTACGAAGTTGGCGAATGAACGTGCCGCAACAGGCAGTTCGATCGCGCTAAAATGGAAAGTGCCGATCGATCAAATTTTGACCGATTGACAGTCGTTTACGGCGAGACTAGCTTCCCCGGTCAACACTTCCGGCGAGTGTCCCTTTCTTAGCTGCCTCCATCGTGACGGCAATGGACATTCGGCGAATTGGTTCTGTTGTGGCGTGAAATGATTTTTATTTTCATGTGGCATTTTTCTCACAACAGTCTTCATTGGATTTCGGAGTCGGCTCGATAAAATTGTGTCGTCACAGTCGGGGAACGCGTCATGTTGAGTGCGGAACTGAAAGTGGTTGGTGGCAAGCAACACGGCTCATTCATCCCGCTTCAGACGAAAAAGTTTTTGGTCGGGCGCGAGCAGGATTGCCAGTTGCGTCCCTCCAGTGAATCGGTCAGCCGACATCACTGTGTTTTCACGCTGGATGAATTCAGCGTCCGTCTGCGCGACTTGGGCAGTACGAATGGCACATTCATCAACGGACAGCGTGTTCAAGGCCAAGCGATCCTGCAACCTGGTGACCGTATTCTGATCGGCAAGCTGGAATTTGACATCGTCATTGAAGGCGCGGTCGCTACTGTCCAGCACGCTCGGGGCGAGGCTTCCGTAGGATCGGCGCCCGACGCTAGTTTTTTGCTAAGCGATCTCGCTGAAACGCCGGAATCAGTTCCGTTGAAGCAGACGTTGGTGGACAACGGACTCGAACACGTCCACAACGCCGCCGGCAATGACACAACAGTGATGAGTGCCGACAACATCAGTCTGTTCCCTCCATCCGCGCCCGCTGCGTTGCCGATCGAGACGAAGCCTGTCGATGCCTTGCCGGTCGGCTCGACCGTTGCTCCTTTGGCTCAGACGATTCCGGTCATGCCGCCACCAATGATGCCGCAGGGAATGCCCATGCCAAATGCGGCGATGATGTCTCCCTACGGAATGCCGGGAGCGATGCCCGGCACGTATCCGCCACAGCCAACGTATGTCCAGGCTCCGTTTGCCAACTATGCGCCACAATACATGCCAAATCCATACGGCATGCAACAGCCCTTTATGCCGCAACCAGGATACATGGATCCGGCTTACCAGCAGCAAATGGCGTATCAACAACAAATGGCTCAACAGGCGATGATGGCGCAATATGCCGCTCAGCCGGCACCGGTCGCTGACGTGGAAGAATCGGAGCCGGAAACCAAGACGAAGGTCTTGAATGTTCCCGCAATTTCGTTGCCGCCACCGGAAGAAACCGGAGCGAAACCGCCGCCTGAGGCTCCGCCGCCGGCCAGGACCGAAGGCACTACCGCCGTCATCGCGGCGGAAGTCCCGAATCGGCAGTTGGCGGCCGACATCCTCAACAAGTTCAAAAACCGCCGGTAGCCGACGGGGTATTGCAGTCCCACCGATTGAAGGAGCGTCTCCGTGTCCGAACCGAATCCCGCCGCCGCTGCCGCCGATCAACAACGACGCTACCGAGAACTGATCGACTTACTTCCCTTGGCGATCTCTCTGGCCGGATTGCCGCACAGCGAAGGCTCTCGATATTACACCGAGGAGCAAATCGAATTGCGGGCTAACACGGTGCGTCACGCCTTCAAATTCGCGCGTCAGTTGGCCAGAGATTACATTCAGCGGCAATAGAGAAAAGTCGGCTCGATCCCACCCAGGGCGATTGCGCGACGTTGGGCAACCCACGACAGTTGGGTTATAGCGATTCAAGGAGTCGGCTCGGCAGGCTGCTGGGCGATCAAATCGCGTTCACGTTTCAGGATGAGCATCGTGCCCTCAAGTGTGAGTGTCGCGATTCGGAAACAGTTCTCGGAGTTGACGGGCCGCAGTTCCTCGAACAGTTCGATCGATCAGCCATTCAGTACCATACGGAACTCCGGTCACGCAATTGATCCGCCAACGGAAAGCTGACTCGTGATGCGGCTCAGGCGTTGGTCGATCTGAACGAAAACTCGCCGAGGATGACCAACAGCGGATGGACGAATTGGCGGAAAAAGTCTCGGCCCAATCAGCGGTCGCCAAGCACTGGATTTGCTTTGGTGGCCAGAATTGACCACAAAGACACGAAGTTCGGCTTCGTGCTTTTGTGGTTCACTCCAAAGCGTCAGACCCAGCTATGCGACAGCACGAAATTCAAATCCGAGTGCGATACTCGGAAACCGATGCGATGGGGTTTCTGCATCACGCGAATTATTTCTGCTACTTTGAAGTCGGACGGACGGAATTGTTCCGCGCTCAAGGGGGCGACTACCGAGCGATGGAAGAGGGAGGCTTGTTCCTCGTCGTCGCCAAGCTGGATTGCCGCTATCGCGCGCCGGCTCGGTATGACGACTTGCTGACGCTGCGGACGACAATTACGGCTGCGACTGAGGCGAAGCTCGAACACGGGTACGAACTCTTCCGGGACAGCACGCTGCTCTGCACCGGACACAGCACGCTGGCCTGTGTGGATCGCAGCGGAAAACTCCAGCGGATGCCGGTGGAGTTGCTGCGGATGTGTGGCGCAACGTAGCCCTGTCGCTCCGCGACACGGCTATGTTGCGAGCGCTACTTCGATCCAAGTTCATGCACGATCTCGACGAGCGCCTTCGCGTGCTCCGGCGGGACATCGGGGGTGATGCCGTGGCCGAGGTTGAAGATGTGGCCGGGGCGATGTTCGGCGGCTGCGAGAACCTGCAACGCTCGGCGGCGGATCGTGGGGATGTCGGTCAGTAGCGTGACCGGATCAAGGTTGCCTTGCACGGCGACATCGTGGCCGACAGTTCGCCAGCCATCGCGCAGATCAACTCGCCAATCGAGTCCGATCACGTCACCGCCTCCCTCGCGGAGCAGCGGCAGCAGCGCTGGGTTGCCGGTTGCGAAGTTGATGACCGGCGTGGCATGTTTCACACCGTCGATGACCGCCTTCGTGTGCGGCAGGACGTATTCGCGATAGTCGCTCGGCGAGAGGCAGCCGGCCCAACTGTCGAAGAGTTGGATCGCCTGACAACCGGCCTCAACCTGCGCGAGAATGTATTTCACGAGGCTGTGCGTCAGGCAATTCATCAATGCCGTCCACGCTCCGCTGTCGGAATACATCAGCCGCTTGACGTGCGCGTAATTTTTCGAGCCACCCCCTTCGATGGCATACGACGCAAGCGTGAACGGCGCTCCGGCGAAGCCGAGCAGCGGAATATCGGCCGGCAAGTCGCGGCGAATGAGACGGACGGCGTCGAAGACGTAGCCCAAGGAATTCACATCGTCGAGGTGTCGCAGCGAGTCGATTCCGGCGGCGTCACGGACGGGATTGTGGATGACCGGACCTGCGCCCTCGGTGTATTCCAATTGCAAGCCGATCGGTTCGAGGATCGGCAGCAAGTCGGCGAAGAGAATCGCGGCATCGACGCCGAGCACTCGCTGAGCAGTGAGCGTGACCTCGGCGGCCAGATCAGGGCGTTTGCAGAGTTCCATGAACGTCACGCGACGGCGGACAGCCATGTATTCCGGCAAGTAACGTCCCGCTTGTCGCATGATCCAAATAGGGGTTGTGTCGGTCGGTTCGCGACGGACGGCTTTCAGAAAACGGCTATTTTGCAGGACGTCGGACAAAATGTGGCTCCTCAAGTGTGAGTCCGAATTGTAGTGGCAACGATCCGTACCGCGACCGTCAGCCAGCAGTCCGTTTGCGTCGATAAATGGGGGCGGCCTTGAAGATCTCGATGCGGAGAACGTGGCGTCGTGCTGGAAAGGCGGGGAGGTGACTGGTTTAATACTCGTTCGCTTTTCGGAGCGATCATTTTCACTTCTCATCGCGCCGCACGTTTGGGTTGATTTCGCATGGCCCTCAAGCTGACCGTCGAATCGTTTTTGCAGGTCGTTCGGCAGAGCGGCTTGATCGACAAGGATCAGCTTCAAAAACTGTTGCAGGAGTATGAGGCTCGCGGGATTGACGTCCAGCAGGCGCAGTCCATTGCGGATGCGCTGGTCGGCGGCGAAGTCATCACGCAATGGCAGGCCGAAAAGCTGCTGGCCGGAAAGCACAAGGGCTTTTCACTCGGCAAGTACAAGCTACTGGGTTTGCTGGGCAAAGGCGGGATGAGTTCGGTGTATCTGGCCGAGCATGTGCTGATGAAACGGCGCTGCGCGATCAAAGTGCTGCCTAGCAAGCGAGTCAACGATTCGTCGTATCTCGCGAGATTTCATCGCGAGGCTCAGGCGGTGGCATCGGTCGATCACCCGAACATCGTGCGTGCGTACGACGTCGATTGCGCTCAGGACCGCGACTCACAAATTCATTTCCTGGTGATGGAGTATGTCCAAGGCCAGAGCTTGCAGGAGTTGATCATTCGCAACGGGCCGGCCGATTATGCGGATGCGGTGGAGTACATTCGGCAGGCGTCCGAGGGACTCGAACACGCGCACCGAGCGGGTCTCGTGCATCGTGACATCAAGCCGGCAAACTTGTTGATCGACACGACCGGCACCATCAAGCTCTTAGACATGGGCTTGGCTCGGTTCTTTGATGACCGCGACGAGAATCCGCTGACGGTTGCCCACGACGAAAAGGTGCTCGGCACAGCCGACTATCTCGCGCCGGAGCAGGCACTGGACAGTCACACGGTTGATGCGCGAGCCGACATTTACAGCCTGGGTTGCTCGCTGCAATTTTTGCTGACCGGCAATCCGCCCTACACGGAAGGAACGCTGACTCAGCGACTGATGTGGCACCAGACGAAGCCGTTTCCGCCGCTGACCGATTCTCGGATCGACTGCCCCGCTTCGTTGTCGGCGTTGCTCAACAAAATGGTCGAGAAGAAACCGGAGGACCGCTATCAGTCGACCGCCGCCGTTGCCGAGGCCTGTCGTCAGTGGTTGGCCGACAATGTCGGAGCCGACTGGAAGCAATGTCATGTTCCGCTCTCGCGCGGGGGCTCATCGAGCGGACGATTGGTTTCACCGACGCGCGACTTGCAAAGTGACCCTGCGATTCTGAAACAGACTTCGCACGACAGGGGTTCCTCGTTGGTGCGGCAGAATGCCGATGGCTCCTCGGCTACCAAGATTTCGCGACCAGGAACGGTGCCAGCCGCTCCAGCTTCAAAGGCTCAGCCAGTGGTCACGAACTCGGTGATTGCACCGATCGCTGCGGCGGCTCTACCTGTCGCGCCGCCAATGGCCGTACCGGTCGCAGCACTACCGGTTGCCGTTCCGATTGCTCAGCCGGTTGCAGTCCCGCTTCCTCCCTTCGCGAAGCCAATCGTGCCGATCGCAGTCCCAGTGGTCGCAACGCCAGTCGCGCAACCCGTGATGGTTGCCGTTCTCGTGGCGACTCCTGCTGAACCAGAACCCGTGCCAATCAACTTTTTTGAAGAAACAACTTCGGAAACGACAGAGGCCGCGACCGACTTTCTGTTTGACAATGAAGCCGCGAACGAAGCGACCATCATCACTCCCGTGGAGGCCCCCACAGAAACCACCGAGGACGACAACCTTTTCTCGCTCTTCGGTGCTCAAAGCGAAGTGACACCCACAGAGGAAGCCGAGCTAGCTCCATTGGATGTTCCGATCGTGCCGACTCCGCCTAGGCCTCCGCTTGCGGAAACGGTGGTCCTTGAATCGCCGCGGCCACAATCCGATGTCCCCGAATTGACCTTTGAGTACAGCCACACGGAAACGGCAGCACCATCTCCCAAGAAGTCCGCGCACTCAGTCGGCGACCTGTTCAAGAAGCCCGTTGCTCGATACGTCGCGTTGGTCGCGTTGGTCATCGGTGGCATTGCTTGGTGGAGCACTCGCGGGTCGGTTGAATCCGACAAGACAGTCGCGAAGTCCCCCAAGAAGGGGAACGCGGGAAAATCGGTTGGGAACAGCGCGGCCGGTGTGAAAAAGTCAGACGCTTACGAGGTGACGCTGCTGGTCGGAGCCGGCGGCGATTTCAAATCGATTGGACGAGCGATTCACTCGGCGGTCGAGAGCCGTGCGGAGCACGAGAAGGCCGCCAATGGAAAGCCGCTGAGGTTCCTCATCCAGGTGAAGCCCGGACAAACGTTCGAGGAAGCGATCGTCTTTGACGAGTCATTTCCCGGCGAGGTCCATCTGACATCAGACACTCCCGGCAAAAACTTTAAGCTGACACCACCTAGCCGCTCAGAGCCTGCGATCACGATTAAGAACCGCCGCGACGTGACGATCGAGAATATCTTCATCGAACTGGAGGGCTTTCCACAAAAGGAAAAAGGCATTGTCATCACTGGCTCGGCGGCGCGTTGTCGCATTCGGAACTGTGTCATCTCGGATGTGGGAATGTCCGGCATCGAATTGAGCGGCGCGGTGGGTGGCGAAGGAGCGGACGGCATCGTGCTGGATGCGATCACGTTTCAGAAAGCATCTCCGACGTCGGCCGGTGTGCATGTCAGCAAGTCGAGCACCGGGACACCGACTCAACGTGTTACTGTGCAACGCTGCCGTTTTTTTGGGTCCATGTCATCGGGCGTGTTCATTGATGGCCCTGTCGAGTATTTGACTGTCCGAAATTGTGGCGCATCCGGTTCGACGAGTGGCATTCGCTTTGCCGAAGGAGTGGTGGCGAAGAATGTGCTGATCGATCACTGCTCGTTCCGAAATCAAAGCGAAGCCGGTTTGCTGTTTGAAGCAATGCCCGGAGCGAGTTCCGGCGATCTCGTGTGGCGCAATTGTCTGTTCGCTGGCACCGCGAAAGCCGAGTTGCTCATCGCGAAAGGCTACGACGCGAACAAATTCAACTCGCTGATGAGCGCGGACAAACCGATCGAGAACAACTGGACTGACCGCAAGACGGACAACGCCGTGAACGGCGAACGCGACCTGCTCGGTAATGGCGGCGCGCGTGTTCCCGTGATTCAATTCGAGGCGACTGCCGCGACCGCCGAATTATTTTTAGTTGCCAAAGCGGGTGAGCCGTACAAGACGGCGGGCGTCAAAGCCAAATAGCCGCGACAACGTCACTTCCGCCAACCTCCCGGATCGCCGATTTTCCGTTGCGCAATCGGCACAATCGTCAGGGCCAGTCGGAAAACTTGTGGCCGAGTAGTGAACAGTGCGGGAAGATTCGGAATCGCGTCGCGAGTCCCTCTTAAACCCTCCGGCTTGCTCCAAGCGCTTGATGGCGGAGTCTTTCGAGGCTCCCGGCGGACAACGAGAATTCAACTCGAATTGGCCGCCGGCAAACTGTTCAGGCACCGGAAATCGCTGCAACTCTCGTCTGGCCTGTCTCTTATTTTGTACAGGTAGCGAAGGGCTGAACCGAACCGGACGATGGCCGACAATTCGCGGCGGGATTCGCCTCCAAGTCCGCCCACATGAAACCCTCCGAAAGCCCCATCGCAGCACGCGCAGGGAACGCCATGAAACGCTCAGGGAACAACTCGACAAATCGCTCGGTTGTCGGACTGCACAACGGTCGGCGCAACACCGTGTCTCGCCCCGTGGCCGCCTTTCGCAAACGAGGTGGAGGTGACAGCGGTGAGCAATCCGCGTTCTTCGCCCAAGAAGATTGGCACCAGCCGCGATCCGATGAACCGCGACGACAGCAACATCCGCAATTCGTGGTTCAACCACCGGGGCCGACGTTTCTGCATCCGGTCACGGTCCAGGAGATTCGCGAACGGTTGTCTTTGCTGCCGAGTTCCATCGTGGAAAAAGTCGAGGTCGTGCAGCTCAGCCGGATGACTCGCAAGCGGCAGTTGTTTCCCTGCTACGGAATGCAGTGGGGAGCCAGCATCTACCTGTACCCGATCGAGGAATCGCTGGTGGAAACCTATGTCCGCCCACCGACACCTCAGCAGCAGATCGAAGCCCGCATGTTTGGCGGCGTTTGGTCAGATGCGGGTGGCGAGTGGACATTGACTTGGACGCGGGAGTCGCTGAAGGACTTCTACCTGAATAATGTCTTGATCCATGAAGTCGGTCATGTGCTGGACACTCGCAACACACGCACCGAGGATCGCGAACGCTACGCCAACTGGTTCGCGATTGAGTACGGCTATCGAGTCTCTCGCGGCCGGCGAATCCTATTGCCGTCGTGATTTTCGCGAGCCGTCGATCTGCGACATTCGCCGCAACACTACCGAGTCGGTTGCACGAGTGTCTGGCTCGCTTGTGGAACTCGCCGCTCAAGCCACGCAATTCCGCCAAACAAAGCGGCGGTGTAGAGCAAGTCGCCGGCAAACGTCCCGCGAAAGAACGGCACGCCCGCGATGTAGCAGTCGATCAATCCGCTGAATGATTGCGAGTAAAACGGCGGAGTCATCCGACTGAGCGTGAGCCATGCTCCGAAGTTCGTGATCAGGAAGAACACCACCGAACAGGCCAAGGCTGTTCCAATCGCTCGGCCAACCGTCACTCGGCCCCGCAGCCATTGTCCAAGACCCGCCACGACCGCGAACGCGGGATAAACGAAGAGCATGTTGCTCAAGGCTTGATCGCGATACGCCACGTCCTTGGTCGCGTACAGCACGACGTCGCTCAGAAACATGGCGGCCAACGGCAAGAGCACGCTCCAACGACGGCTCGGCAAGTAGGCTGCCGCGAACAGCGTCACCGCCGTCATCGGAGCCAAATTGTGCAAGTGCGGCAGCAGTCGAGCCGAGGCGGCGGCAAAAATCAAAACGATCAGCATGAGAACGCGCGGCGTGGGCATGTCGGTCGAAAACTCCTGAAGTGTCACCAAATCGAAACGGGACTGATTTCACCGGGCCATTAACCCGATCCTGAGAGGCGGGATTATAGCGCGGTGCCCGGCGAATTGGGAACGCCGCTGGTCGCGCGATCGGATGAGTGAGCAGTCTTCAACAACTCGTCAATGTGCTGCCGCC
Organism: Candidatus Kuenenia stuttgartensis; assembly: GCA_945861865.1. Lineage (GTDB taxonomy): Bacteria > Planctomycetota > Planctomycetia > Planctomycetales > Planctomycetaceae > SXKJ01. Next base: position 27,561 of record CAMAWN010000016.1, read on the forward strand.
CGAATCTCACGAGGGCCAGTTGGCCGTTGTTGACGTAGTGCTTCCAAGCGTGAGCGATTCTCGCGAGTTGCTCATCGGTCAGGTCTTTGATCTTCCGAGCCGGGCAGCCGGCCCACAGCGTGCGTGGGGGAACGATTGTCCCTTCCATCACGACAGCTCCCGCCGCGATCAGCGATTGCTCGCCGATCACGCAACGGCTGAGGATCGTCGCGCCAATTGCGATCATCGCTTCGTCGCCGACCACCGACGCATGAACCAACGCTCGATGACCGAGCGTGACTCGATTCCCCAGCACGCAGGGAAAACCGTGATCGACGTGCAGAATCGAGCCGTCTTGGACGTTCGTGTCCTCGCCGACTTCGATCAGGTCGCCGTCGCCGCGCAATACGCATCCGTACCAGACCGAACTGCGAGCCTTCAGTCGTACTCGGCCGAAGACGGTCGCGCCGGGTGCGACCCACGCGGACGGATCGATTTCTGGCGGAGTCCACAGGGCGTCCCAAACATTGCCCTCCTCGGGGTATGGCAAAGCAGGGCAGGGGAGTGCCGCGGGCGACACAACGAAATCGGTGAGCGTGTTCATGGCGGAACGTTCTCGCGTGTCGTGCTCGCTTGCAACGCTGGCAGCGAGTTGTCGTAATGCTTGCCGCTCGTGGGGCTGGTTTTCAGCCGGCCCGTTTTGACTGGCAGGTTGAAAACCTGCTCCACTCCTGAGGAGCTTGCTTCATGAAGATCATTCGCTATCGCGATTCGACTGGAAACACTCACTACGGACGACAAGCCGCCGACGGTTCGGCGACACGCATCGACGGCGACATTTTTGCGCAGCATCGCGACACCGACGAGAAGGCCGACGTCGCCAAGTTGCTGACGCCAATCGCGCCGGTCGATGTGCTGTGCATCGGCTTGAATTACCGCCGTCACGCCGAGGAAGGAAATCAAGCGATCCCCGAATGGCCGGTCCTGTTCATGAAGAATTGCGGGGCGGTCAATCATCCCGGCGACCCGATTCTGCTGCCGCGGCATCTGCGGAGCGATGCGGTCGATTACGAATGCGAACTGGCAGTCGTCATCAGCAAACCGTGCAAGAACGTCTCGAAGGCGGATGCGTTGAAATATGTGCTCGGCTACACCTGCGCCAACGACGTGAGCGCTCGCGACTGGCAGATCAAGCGTGGCGGCGGACAGTGGTGCCGCGGAAAAACGTTCGCGACTTTCTGTCCGCTGGGGCCGTGTCTCGTCACCGCTGACGAGATTCCCGATCCGAATACGCTGGGCATCAAGACGATCCTGAACGGCCAGGCGATGCAGGACTGGAACACGAACGACATGATCTTCGACGTGCCGACGCTCATCGAGTTTCTCAGCGGCAGCATGTTGCTGCTGCCGGGCACGGTGATTCTGACCGGCACGCCGCATGGAGTCGGCGGAGCCCGCAAGCCGCCGGTGTTCCTCCAGCACGGCGACACCGTGACCATCGAGATCGAGAAGATTGGACAGTTGACGAACCCCGTCCAAGACGAGCAGTAACCCATCATGAGTGATCCGTCCGCCAAATTTGTCGAAGGCCAAACTGTCGGGATTGATTTGGGGACGTCGTACTCGGCGCTGTCGCGACTGGGGGAAGACGGGAACCCCGAAGTCATCCACAACTCGCACGACAGTCCGATCACGGCGTCGATCGTGGTGCTCGGTGAGGACGGCAAGATTCTCGTTGGGCCGCAGCCGGATGTGTTGGCTCAGCAAGATCCGAACCGTGTGGTCATCGCGATCAAGCGCGAGATGGGCAACCCGCGCTTCACGTTGCACTACCAACAACGCCGCATGACGCCCGAACTGATTTCGTCGCTGATTCTGACGAAGCTCAAGACCGATGCCGAGAAAAAGATTGGCCCGGTTAGCAACGCGGTCATCACCGTCCCGTACTACTTCAACGAACCCAAGCGGGCCGCCACGAAATACGCCGGCAAGATCGCCGGCCTCAACGTTGTGGACATCATCAACGAGCCGACGGCCGCGACGTTGGCCTACGCTTGGACCAAAGGGGAACTGGGCCGCCTCGACGCGCCCGACCAGACGAAAACGATTCTGGTGTACGACCTCGGCGGCGGCACGTTTGACGTCACCATCGTGAAGTACACGCCGACGGAATTCACCGTGCTGGCGACCGATGGCGACACGATGCTCGGCGGCTTGGACTGGACGGAGCGTGTGCTCGATTTCGCCTGCGATAAGTTCGTCGCCAAATACGGCATCGATCCGCGTGGGGACGTTCAAGCCAAGTTCGCGTTGATGCGCGAATGCGAATCGGCCAAACGGGAGTTGAGCCACTGGACCAAGACGAAAATCGACGTCACCTATCGCGGCCAAACATTGCCGGTCGAACTGCCCCGGCCAGAGTTTGAGCAGATGACGCTCGATTTGCTGCAACGGACGCGGGACACGACCGAGTTCGTCCTGGAGAACAACAACGTCTCGCGGGACGAACTCAGCGAAGTCTTGCTTGTGGGGGGCAGCACGTCGATTCCCGCCGTCGTCGCGATGCTGGAAAAGCTCACCGGCAAACGCCCCTCGAAAGTGCTGAATCCGCAGTTGGCGGTGGCTCAGGGGGCCGCCATCCACGCCGCGATTCTCGAAGCGAAGGCGACCGACGCCCATGGCCAGCTCTCGCCGGCACTCCTCAAACGCCTGCGAGCCATCACGACGAACGACGTCAATTCGCATTCGCTCGGCGTCGAGATCACCGATCCGAAGAACCCGGACCGCAAACGCAACCACGTCATGATCCCCCGCAACTCACGGCTCCCCTGCGGGACGACGAAGCAGTTCGTGACGAACACCGACGCGCCGCAAAGTATCGTCGTCCGCTTGCTGCAAGGCGAAGTCAGCGACGTGGAGGCTTGCACCTACATTGGCGACGTCCGCATCAGCCAATTGCCGGCGGCCTTGCCGAGCGGTTCGCCGGTGGAGGTGGTCTACAGCTATGACCATCGCGGATGCATCACGGTCGATGCCAAAGAGCTGGTCGGCGGAGCATCGGCGTCAGTCGAGATCGCGTGGGACGGAGCCCTCGACAGCGATGCCATCGAAACGCTGAGACAACTCACGCAGCAATATCACGTCGAGTAACGTTGGCTACGGCAACAGTAGTTCCGGCGACTCGGCCGAGCGTGTTCCCGGCAACGGTAGATTGTCTGCCGCGCGAAAGGTGAACACCGCCGAGTACTTCGTCTGCTCCGTGTGATTGCGGCTTGCGGAGTGCAGCGTCTTGGCGTGGAAGAACAGCACGTCGCCGGGATCGAGTTCCACGGGGACCGCGTTGGCGATGACCGCTTGGTTCTCCGGCAAGTCGTCGCGAAAGAAGAGCGACTCGTCGAATCGCGAGCGGTCGAGGCTCATGCGGTGCGAACCGGGGATGACTCGCAGGCAGCCGTTCTCGACTCGTTCGGGGACGAGCGAAATCCAGACGCTGATCAGGTCGGGACGTTGATAGGCCCAATACCGAATGTCCTGATGCCAGCCGGTGTCGCTGCTGAATCTCGGCTGCTTGGTCATGATGCAGTTGTGATGTGCCAGCGGCATGACCAAGCGCGGGCCGAACAGGTCGGCGAGCCGGTCGGTCAGCACGCGGTCGCTCAGCCATTGCGTGAAGACGGAATGCCGCAAGTGCGCCTGCTTGAGCCGTCGAATCGTGCGGCCTCCCTCGGCCGCCAGCGAGGCCGGCGCGCCGGGATAGTGCAGCTCGGCTTCGTATTCGATCGGCCCGATCTCCCGTTCGACGCCGTCCAGCGTCACGGCCAGCATCTGCTCGCGCACCGCCGTCGGAATGAGCTGTCGAAACACAAGAAAACCGTCACGCTGAAACCGCTCCCACTCCGCCACGCTCAGCCGCCGCAATCGCTCCGGCGGCGAGGCGGGCGTCAGCACGGGATCGAGCAAATCAGCAGCCGTGTCCATGAATTTGGCATTTCCCGCCACCCTGCTTGCCAGGGTGGTCCCCGCGCTTCTGCACTACGAATCCTGCGGTGAGTTTCGCGTAGTGCAGAAGCGCGGGAACCACCGACGCAAGGTCGGTGGCGTTCTATCGAGAGCCTGCCGCCATCGCGGTGCGGCTCGGCGTCAAAAACAAAAACCGCCGGAAGGCGGAACGACGAACAGATCGTCTTGCTTGCCGCCGCGACCTGCAAGGGATGCAATTGTCGCATCGCGATGGATGGAGAATCGACAATGCGCCGAACGGGGCTGATCGGAATGGGGATTGGAGTTGCCACCGCGCTGAGTCTTGCCACGCTGTTTGGCGCGCTGACTGGACTTCAGGGCATCAACATCATGCATTTCGCTCATGCAAGTCCAGGGCTTGACGGAGCAATTGAAGGTGCCAAGATCGCGTTGCTGTTTGGTGGCCTACCAGGTGGCCTACTTGGTGGAATCATAGGAGGAGTCATTGGGCTCGTTGTCGGCTCGAAACGACGCAATCGCCAAAACAAAGATTGATTTGAAGCTCTGTCAGCTTCGCCAAAACAACTGAAAAATAGGAGTCTCCCCATGCGAACGATCGTCTCGTCTCTGTTCGTCGTCTTCGCGACATCAACGTGTTTCGCGGCTGACTTGCCGCTGGTTACGGAGGTTGAGCATCAGCCGCTGGTGGCGGCGACGGAGCGGTTGCTCGAAGCGTTGGAGTTTGTCGGTGCTCCGTTGCCGGCGGAGGATACGAAGGCGTTGCTGGGGGCGTTGAAGGAGACCGATGCCAAGGTCGCGAATCGGACCATCCAACGCGTGCTCGATGCGCATTGCATCGTGGGGGTGACGATCAATCCGGAGAGTCGCGTGTCGGTCGTGGAGGGGCCGGTGGCGAAGCGGCTCATTCAAGGGGGCTGGGCGACGTTCTTGATCAAGGTGCAGAACGATGCGGGGATCACGCCGCCGCTCAAGCCGGAGAGTCCGAATGCGGCGCCGCTTTACATGCGAGGGTCGGTGAATGCTCGGCAGAAGTCGTTGACCGACGAGAAAGACAAACTCGTCAAGCCGGAAGATGTGCCGCATCGGTTTCTGGACATCGCCATGTTCGACAAGCAGCCGCTGAAGCCGCAGTTGTCGGGGCTGGCGCTGGAGTATCGCATCATTCAGCTTTACTCGCGCGAGGTCGGGCGGCGCGAGGCGAAGCTCGGATTCAATGTCGGGCAGGGGACGCAGGATCTCGGATTTCGCAACACGGTGCCGATTCTGTTCCACGCGGATCCGTCGGTGGAGGTGGTGCTCGGCGTGAAAGATTTCGATGGCGAGCCGACCTCGGCGGCGTTCGTCATTCGCGACAAACGCGGCAACGTGTTCCCGAATCCGGCGCGGCGGCTCTCACCCGACTTCTTCTTCCACAATCAGATTTACCGCGCGGACGGCGAGTCCGTGAATCTCGCGCCGGGTGAGTACACCGTCGAAGTCAGCCGCGGGCCAGAGTACCTCGTGCAGACGAATTCGATGGTGGTTGGACGCCACACCTATGCGACGGACCCAAGCAAGGTTCGCCCAGTCGTTGATGGCGGATACTTGAGTCAGAGGTATGACGTGCAACTCAATCGCTGGACGCATCCGGCGAAGCGCGGCTGGTTCTCCGGCGATCATCACATTCACGCGGCGGGGTGTGCGCACTACGACAGCCCGACCGAGGGCGTCACGCCCGCCGACATGATGCGGCACATTCTGGGCGAAGACCTCAACGTCGGCTGCGTGCTGAGCTGGGGTCCGTGCTGGTACTCGCAGAAGCAATACTTCGAGGGGAAGACGTCCGCCCTCTCGCGGCCGAATTACCTGATGCGGTACGACATCGAGGTCAGCGGCTTCCCGTCGTCGCACGCCGGGCACCTCTGCCTGCTGCGGCTGACCGAGGACGACTACCCGAACACGAAGGTGCTCGAAGACTGGCCCAGCTGGACGCTGCCGGTGCTGAAGTGGGGCAAGGATCAAGGGGCTGTCGTCGGCTACAGCCACAGCGGTTGGGGCCTCGAACTGCCGGACGTCATGCCCGACGGTTCGCGCGAATTCGCACAACCGCGCGACAAGTCGAACACCGAATGGAAAGGCAAAGCCGCTGACAAGCTGCCCGACTACGGAATGCCGAAGTTCGACGGCATCGGCGCAAACGAGTACGTCGTCACGATCGCTCACGACGTCTGCCACTTCATCAGCGCGGTCGATACGCCGTCGATCTGGGAACTCAACATCTGGTACCACACGCTCAACGCCGGCTTCCGAGCGAGGATCTCCGGCGAAACGGACTTCCCCTGCATCTACGGCGACAAAGTCGGCCTCGGCCGCATCTACGTGAAGCTCAACAAAGACCAACCGCTCGACTTCGACAACTGGATTCTCGGAGTCCGCGACGGTCGCAGCTATTGCGGCGACGGCTTGAGTCATGTGCTCGATTTCAAAGTGACAGCTCCCGCCGCCGCGGCTGTGACGGATTCAATGATCTCAACAGTCTCTGTCGGCGAGCCAGGCTCATCGAAGAAGCTGAGCACCATCGAACTCGCGAAGCCCGCCAACGTGAAGGTCAGCTTCGACGTCAACGCACTGCTCGAAGAAAAAATGAACGACAACACCGAGTCGATCCGCAAGCGTCGCCTCGATGCGAAGCCGTACTGGCACATCGAACGCTGCCGAGTCGGCCAGACTCGCGAAGTCCCCGTCGAGATCATCGTCAACGGCCAAGTCGCCGCCACGAAGAACATCACCGCCGACGGCAAGACTCAGCCCCTGAGCTTCGACATCCCGATCAAGCAATCCAGCTGGGTCGCCGTGCGCATCCTGCCAAGCGTCCACACGAACCCGATCTGGGTCGAAGTCGGCGGCCAACCGGTTCGAGCCAGCAAGAAGAGCATCGACTGGTGCAAACAGGCCGTCGAAGTCTGCTGGAACGCCAAGAAAAACCAAATCCGCGAACCCGAACGAGCCACCGCCAAAGCCGCCTACGACGATGCCGCCAAAATCTACGAGGCCCGTTTGAAGGAAGCGACGGCGGATTGATTGCCTGTCCGCCGCAGCCGAATGCTCACAAGATGACGCCTGCGTGTTTTCGTTGCGACGGGGTTGATACTCTTTGCCGCCCATCGAGCCACTCACCCTGTGGAGCCGCCTCATGCGTCTGATTTGGATTCCTGTGTTCGTTGCCGTTTGGTGTTTCGCGAGCTTTGTTCCTGCCGTTGCCGATGGCCCGGCGGACAATCAAGCTGAGAAAGTTCGTCCCATTCCTCCGGCCGGTATTGAAGTGCCAGAGGAGGAACGCGACGACCTGGAAGATGGACTCAAGAAACTCAAAGCCTCCATCGACGATCTTGCTCAGAAGAAGGACGCTCGCACGCAGGAGTTGTTGCCCGATGTCTTGATTTATCACAAGGCGGTGAACGACGCGCTGACGTATCGCGAGTTCTTCAAGCCGCAGGAAATCAACACGGCGAAATCGCTGCTCAACGACGGACTGGCTCGCGCGGAGCAGTTGAAGCGGGGCGAGGCTCCGTGGACGACGGCGACGGGGCTCGTGCCGCGCGGGTACGTTTCAAAGATCGACGGCAGCGTGCAGCCGTATGGACTGGTTGTGCCTGAATCGTTCACGCCAACGGGGCCGCATCGCTGGCGATTGGATCTGTGGTTTCACGGCCGAGGCGAAGTGCTCAGCGAGGTCAACTTTCTGGAGGACCGTCGCAAGAATAAAGGGCAGTTCACGCCGACCGACACGATCGTGCTGCATCCGTACGGCCGCTACTGCAACGCGAACAAACTGGCCGGCGAGATCGACTCGCTCGAAGCGATTGAATCGGTGAAGCGTCGTTACCGCATCGATGACGATCGCATCGCGGTGCGCGGTTTCTCGATGGGCGGTGCGGCGTGCTGGCAATTCGCTGTGCATTACGCCGATCGCTGGGCCGCGGCGGCTCCGGGAGCCGGATTCTCGGAAACCCCCAACTTCCTGAAAGTCTTTCAAAGCGAGACGCTCGAGCCGACGTGGTACGAGCAGAAGCTATGGCACATGTACGACTGCACGGATTGGGCCGCGAATCTCGCGCAGTTGCCGATCGTGGCCTACAGCGGAGACAAAGATCGCCAGAAGCAGACGGCCGACATGATGGCAACCGCGCTCAAGGCGGAAGGGATCGAACTCACGCATCTGATCGGGCCGGACACGGCACACAGTTATCACCCGATCACGAAGCTGGAGATCGACCGTCGCATCGACAGCATCATGTCACTCGGCCGCAATCCGCTGCCGCTCGATGTCCGCTTCACAACGTACACGCTCCGCTACAACCGCATGAATTGGGTCACGGTCGATGCACTCGGCGAGCATTGGGAGAAGGCGTCGGTGCGAGCATCGATCCAAGCGAATCCGCTCAACGCGGAGATCGTCTTGGACCTTGCGAACGTCGAGGCGCTCACGCTGACGATCCCGTCCGGCCATGTGCAGTTCAACACCGACTTGCCCGTCAAAGTGCTGGTGACGGAGGGAGGACAGCAGCAATCAGTAGAGACACGGAAGGCTGGCTCGGATCGCTCGTGGCAAGTCTCGCTTCGCAAGCACGGCACAACTTGGAAACTTGGTAGCCGTCCAACCGACGACCTTCGCAAGCGACACGGCTTGCAAGGCCCGATCGATGATGCGTTTCTCGATTCGTTTGTCTTCGTGCGTCCGACCGGCAAGTCCTCGCACGAAGCAATCGAGAAATGGACGCAGTCGGAACTCAGCCATGCCATCGTGCACTGGCGGCAACAGTTCCGCGGCCAAGCTCGCGTGAAGGACGACACCGCGATCACCGATGCTGATATCGCCAACAGCAACCTCGTCCTCTGGGGTGATCCGACCAGTAACGCTGTCCTGAAGAAGATCGCCGACAAGTTGCCAATCCGCTGGGGCGAGACGGAAGTCGTCGTCGGCAATCGCAAGTTCCCGGCCGAGCATCACGCTCCCCTCGCGATCTACCCGAATCCGCTCAACCCGAATCGGTACGTTGTGCTCAACAGCAGCTTCACCTACCGCGAGTACGATTATCTCAACAACGCCCGCCAAGTTCCGAAGCTGCCCGATTGGGCGATCGTCGATGTCCGCACTCCGCCGAATAGCCGGTTTCCCGGCAAGGTCGTCGATGCCGACTTCTTCGATGAACACTGGCAGCTCAAGCCGTGACGCCGTTTTTCCTTGGAGGCACTATGAGATTCACGCTCGTACTCATTCTGAGTTTGGTATCTGTCGCAAACGCCGACGACAAAGTGCTCAACTGGACGAAAGTCACCGACAACGCCGGCTGGCAGCCGAGAGATTCTCAAGGTGAGGTCGTCTTCAAAGATCAACTGTGGATCTTCGGTGGCTGGTTCGATTCGTTTCACGCTCCGCCGCGCGACGTGTGGAGTTCGCCCGATGGCAAGACGTGGAAGAAGATCACGGACAACGCTCCGTGGAAGCACAGCGACTTGCCGATGTCGCTGACGTTTCAAGACAAGATGTGGTTCATGGGTGGCTGGTACAACGGTCGCTTGCCGGGCCACTCGGCCAGCAGCGAAGTGTGGTGGTCCACCGACGGCGCGAAGTGGGAACAATCCACCGCGAAAGCCGGTTGGACACCGCGCATCGCGGCGGCGGTTGTCGATTTTAAAGGCCGCATGTGGATGCTCGGCGGAACCGAGAACTATTACTTCGGCGACGACAGCAGCTTGAAGAACGACGTCTGGTCATCGGCCGACGGCAAGGAATGGAAGCAGCACACAGCCAACGCCGGCTGGTCGCCGCGAGCGTATCATCAAGCGGCGGTGCTCAACGGCAAGATGTACGTCTTCGGCGGCGGCAACTACGTCCCGAAATATCACGGAGTCAACGACGTGTGGTGCTCGGAAGACGGCGAGAATTGGACGCAGCTCACCGAACACGCCGGCTGGTCGCCGCGACTGTGGTTCTCGTCGGTCGTTTATCGAGATCACATCTGGGTACTCGGTGGTTGGTCGAACAACCCGTCGAAGAATTGGGGCGACGTCTGGTATTCCAAAGACGGCAAGAATTGGAAGCAGCTCAAGTCCGACGTGGCTTGGAAAGAACGTCACGAGCACTCGGCCTACGTCTTCCAAGACAAAATCTGGCTCGCTGGTGGGCACGCACAACCGCTCAGCAGTGAAGTCTGGTCGCTGGAGTTGCCAAAGGATTTTGGAAAGTAGCCAGCACGAGCACCGGCCACGGACTCACGGCAGCGATTTGCCGCGCTTCGTCCTCAGTCGGCACGAACAGCATCGCGTCCTCGCGGCCAGCTTCAGACAAATCGAGATCGTTCAACACGCGCCATTCGGCTTCCTGAGACCAGTCGATCATCTTGGCCCCGCGACGCGAGCGAGTCGTATTTAATTGAAAGAACGGCCGGTCGGATTTCGTCAGCGTCGACCAATGGTGATCGTCGCCGTAGATCACCGGCTTGGCTCCGCGTGCTTGCAACCACTCGCGGCGCAGGCAGAGGCCGTAGGTTTCGCAGTCCCATCGACCGCGATGCGCACGAAACGTGCGCTGCTTCGTCAGTTCGCGGAGCGGCTTGGCCGAAAAACTCACCACCGTTGCTTCGCCGCGAATCCCTGCGGCGGAGGCGATCAGTCGTCGCTGTTGCACGATTCGCGACAACGCGGCGAATGCCGAATGGCTGCCGGCCTCTTGCCGCAACAACAAATCGTCGATGAAGTCCGCTTCGGATTGATCGGGCCATGGGCCGTCTTGCCGCCGAGTCCAATGCACGAAGTAATCACCGTTCGGCCAAGGTATGTCGGTCATCGTGGGGCACGTTTCCAACGTGCCCGCCACTTGCGGCGGTGCGAGCACGTTGGAAACGTGCTCCACGAACAACCACCATCCAACGGCACCAAGCGACTGTAATTCGGTGGCGACTTCGCTTGGAACAAGCGCATCGCCCAGCGCCAGCCACACCGACGCCGTCGGCCAGGCGGCGTTCAACAGTCTCGCTCGCAGGAGCTGATGTAGGTTTCCGTTCGGACGCACCTGCAATGCGAACACTTGATCCGCCGCCGCGATCAGCACTCGGTCACTCAGCGGCAAGTCGGAGGATGGTCCGACTTCGGCGGATTGCCCGTCCCCGCTCGTTGAATGCGGAACGGGCAGGAGTGCCCATTCTCCGGGTGGCGACACGAACACGTCCGATCGCGTGACGTCAGGCTCTTCGGAATCCTGTACGAGGCTGTTTCGCCAAAGCTGACGTCGCAAGCGAGTCAGCCAATCGACCAGCGTGCGGCGTTCGTCGAGATGCACTTGCAGGCGTCGAACGCCGAACAGAATTGCCGCTCGTTCAAGAAACCGATCGACGGTCGTACCGGAAGCTGTCAGCAACAGGTCTCGTTGAGGATCGAGTTTCGCCGTTGCTGAGCGGAGCACCGCGAACCAGTCCGGCCGCTCGTCGATGGCTCGGCCCAATCGCGAACTGATCCACGCAACTCTTCGTCCCTCTGGCACACCTCGCGGCCACCACAGCAGTCGTGGACCGAGCCAGTGTTCCAACGGCCGATCGTCACTCGACGGCCAGCCGAAAGTCAGCGCTTCTCCGTTCTGCTGTGACCAATTCAAGAGCCGAATCAAGGCGGTCGCGTTCCGATGCGGCTTGGTGTGTTCCGGCAGTGACGCAACACGCTGTGCGGCTTCCGCCAGCATCGGCAGCAGATCATCGCCGGGCTTCAAAGAAGTCAGTGCCGACGGCCATGCGTGGCTCGGCACGAGCCATCCCGAAGCGATCAAGGCTCGTGCGAGTTCGACCATGCGAAGCCTTTATCCGCGTCGAAAACGATCGAGGCTGGACCGTGGCACGAAGCGACCGTCACTTCGGTTTCTTCTGCTTCATCGTCGTGACTTTGTAGACCTCACCCTGCTTGTCGTAGGTCGTCCATTCGCCGACTTGCTCGCCATTCTCAAAGGTGCCTGATCGCAGCTTCGTGCCGTCTTTGCGGAACCACTCCCAATAGCCGGTCATGACGTCGCCCGTCATCTGCCCCTTGGCCCACAGAGTGCCATCTTTGTGGAAGTGCAGATGTTCCTTGGCATTCGCTTTGGATTTCTTCGCGGGCATGGCAAGGCTCCGTTTCAAGTCCTTGAGCGATCAGTGACGACGCACCGACGCTGTGCGGAGTGTAAAACGAGTTGCTCAAATCGCTACGCCAGCGGCACACCGACGCCGTGCTTTGTCGGAGCAGCTTGGTATTCCTGGACGGCCAGCGGCAGCAGTGCTCGCAGCGCTGCCGCGCGGCTGGCGTCCGAGGGATGGGTCGAGGCGAACTCCGGCGGAGCATCGCCGCTCTTGGCGGCACCGAAGCGTTCCCAAAACTTGGGAGCCTCGTTCGGGTCGTAGCCAGCTTGAGACATGATGTGGATGCCCATTTCGTCGGCTTCGGACTCGTGGGCACGGCTGTAGGGCAGGACGAAACCGTATTTGGTTCCGGTGTTGTACACGGCCATGAAGGCTTGCTCTTTGTCGGCGGCTTTCTTTTTGACGACGGCTTGCAGAATTTTTCCGGTTCCATCGACTCCCATCTGCTGGGTCATGCGTTCGCCACCGTGACGAGCGAGTGCGTGTGAGATTTCGTGCGACATGACGACCGCGACGCCGGCCTCGTTCTGACAGACCGGCAGGATGCCTTCGTAGAACGCGACCTTGCCGCCTGGAAGGCAGAAGGCGTTCTGCGTTTGATCGGCAATGACGGTGAATTCCCAATCGAAGTTCGTGCCGAGGTCCTGCTGTTTCGCGGCGTCGGCCAATCGTTGACCGACGCGTGTGACGACTTCGTTGTACTTGGCGTTCGTTGAGATCTTGTTCTTCGTTTTGACTTCGTCGTAGGCGGCGACGCCCATCTGGACTTCTTGCGATTCCGGGATGAGCAACAACTGGCGGCGCTGCGTGATCGGTGTTGTGCGGCAGCCGAAACACGAGCAGAGGCCGAAACCGGCAGGGATCATCCAGTTCAGGAATTCGCGACGGTCAAGTTGGTGATTGGCCATGGTCACATCCTTGTGAGGAAACGAACTCGAAGCGTCAGCGAGGGCGGACGCTTCAGAAGACATGGGATTGAGCGGTTGTAAAACGCAGGCCCTCGTTGACGTTCGGTTACTTGGTCGTGGGCTGTTGTCCGGCGGCGGGTTGAACAGTTTTGGGCGCTGGCTTTTTCTTCTTGCCGAAGAGTCCGCCGAGGTCTTCGAGCGTGTTCTCGAGGTCCTTGGCTTGGCGGACGCCGGGAGTTGGTTCGGTGCCGGGTTGCAGTCCGAATTTCGGCAGCTTCACGTCCGGTTTGGGCAGTGGCAGCGCTTTGCCGAGTCCCTTCAAATCGAGCGGCTTGTTCGGGTCGATCGGCAATCCGCCCAGTCCTTTGATGTCGAGCTTGCCCGGCAGTTTGATTCCAAACGACTGGGCGATCTCTTGGACTTCACCTTTGTTGAAGCTCAGTTGGCCGGTGAGCTTCTGGATTTGCTCGTCGTACAACACGGTCAGCTTTTCGGACCGCTTCGCGGCTTCTTGCTCGAACCGAACGAGCAGTTCGCGGCGACCGGCCTCCAATTGCCGAGCGAACGCTGTGTTGATTCCGGACGAGAGATCGTGGCCGAGGTTCGATCGTAGCTTGAACTGCGGCTTGAGCGCGGTTCCCGAAAGCTGCATCTGCGCGTCCACTTTGTGAATGCCGGCGACGACTTCTTGGATCACGCCGAGAACTCGGTCGTCACCTTTGAATCGCTTCGTGCCGAGCTTCGCGGTAATCGATTCAAGAGCTTGCCGATAGTCGATTTGCCCGGAGAGGTCGTCGCCGACAAGTTTGAGGTTCGCGATGCACTCCGAGGCGCGACTGGCCACCGCCAGTTGAATTGACTCAGGCTTGCCGATGTCCCGTTCGTCGGGACGCGGCTCTTTGTACGACAGCAGAAGTTGGTGCTCCGGCACGTCCTTCGTGTAATCGAGCACGGCCTTGAGTTGCACGGTCAGCAGGTCAAGCTTTCCAACCTGACCCGATGCGAGTTGGATTTGATTGGGAGCCGACGGAGAATTCGGGTCAGCTTGGGAAGGCTGACCCACGGCGTCGATGCGGACGATGATTGGCTTGCCGTGAATCTTCGGATTACTGGTGATGCCGGAGATCGAGCCTTTGAACGCCAGTCGTTCGCCACTGAAGTTCCCTTGACCATCGACGTTGAGCAGTCGGATCAGCAACAGCGGCAGTTCAACTTTACGAGCGAACAGGATCGTTTCGCCGCGAAACCGTTCCGGCTTCGGTTCATCGGTCGCGAGCTGAATTCGCTCGCGAAGGAACTTCACCCAACCGATCGCGGTCTCCAACCGATTGGTCAGTTCCGGGCCGAGCAGCAGTTCGGTGACTTCGTTGGGATCGAGGTTCAGCAGGTCAGCCTTCTCTTTGATCTTGGCAATGTCTTTTGATTTGGCCTCGTTGAGAGACTTCAAGTCATCCTGAGCCTGTCGCATCGTTCGTGCGAGTTGTTGTTTAACCTGTTCGAGTTCCTTCAAGAGCTGTTCAACGTCTTTCGCGGCTTGGCCGTAGCGTTCGATCTTTTCGAGTTCGTTGCCGCCTTTGACCTTCACTGATTTGCGCAGCTCGTCGATCTGCTGTTTGAGGGCCTTGAGTTCGTCTTCGTATCGGCCGAACTCGCTCGGCCAGCGATCTTCGAGCTCTTGGCCCAGCCGGACGGTCTCGAACTGATTCGGATCGAAGTCGAGCTTCGCGCGGTCCACGAGTCCCGCTAGCCAATCCTTGCCGCGTACAAGCAACTCGTGCTTGATGTTCTCCAGCATCTTGCTGTCTGAGTCGTCCGATAAATCCGGCTCCTCACCGGGCAGCTGTCCGGAGTCGGCTCGCTTGGTGCCCCACTGCAAGCCGATGACGCTCGCTTCTTCGACGATGTACGACTTCTTGAGCAGCGGTTGTAATTCGAGCTTCGCGTACAGATCGGTGAACTCGACGAGGTTTGTTCCTGGGTGCTTGCGGTCGGCGACTTGCACATTCGCCGCCTTGATCGTCGGTGCGAAAAAAGTCGTACCGAGACCAGCAATTTCGACCTTCGCGCGAGCCGCTCGTTGGCCAGAGTAGATCATGCCGCGACGCAACACGGGATCGAAGCCGTAATGAAAAAATGCCCACACGAGTCCGATCAAAATCGCTCGCGGCAGCAAGTAGGTCCAACGCATGAGTTCATCCTTGAACGATGTGCGATTTCAAATCTCAAATCTCAACACACCTTGCCCGTGAGTTCGCCACCCCAGAGCAGTGAGACCAATCGAAATTGTTGTGCCCACGTCACCAATCGGGGTGTCAGCAATCCGAAGATCGGCCGGCTGAGAAAATACAGCGGCATGAACGCAGCGAGTCCCAACGAGAAACTGCCGAGCACGACAGTGTTGTTGAAGTCGGTCCACGGCAACAACGCCGCTTCGTTCATCGTTTCCCAGAGTGGCCGGAGAGGCTCGCTCTTCAACAAGAACTCGCCGATGCGATGCGTGATCGGGTCGAGCAACATGCCGGCCCACGAGGTCACGAAGACCGTGGCCAAGCCAACGCCGAGATTCACTCGCAGTGAGCACATCAGCATCATCAGGCCAATCGCCAGCAGATTGCCTTTCGGCACGACGCCCACCAGTACGCCCAGGGCGAAACCAAACGCCATTTGTTGCGGCGTCGCGTCCACGACGAGCGCCTTAAAAAACAATCGAAACGGCCTGAGCATGAACATGCGCAGTCTCCGAAAGGAAGGTTGTGCGAGGGGATGGGCGACTCTCACCAGGTCGGCGAAAGGCGATGATCAGAGGAGAGGAACGATCGAGGATCAGAACGATCCGCAGGCAGGAGCAGGACGGTATCGAAGAATCGGCGATCGAGGCAACAGGAGTTGAATCGAGTTGCGGGGCGAGTCGCAGAGTTTCACGCGGCTTTGTGGCCCGAAGTGTTGGCGGTTTGCGAAATGCGGACCGTCGCCGGTCCGCGCAGATTCACATCCATTTGCGGGAACGGAATCTCGATGCCCGCTTGATCCAGCCCGAGCTTCACGGCACGCAGCGTACGCTGTTTGACCAAGCCGAAGTCGGCAGCAGTCGCCCAGGCACGCACGGACCAGTTCACGGACGAGTCCGCCAATTCGAGCAGTGCGACTTCAGGAATCGGCTCGGACAAAATGCCGGGGACCGCGCAGACGGCTCGCATCAGAACTTCATAGGTCTGGTCGATGTCGGCCGCGTAGCCAGCACCCACCGTGACCTCGACTCGGCGAGTCTGGTGGTACGACGTGTTCTCGATCGTATTGCCGAAGATCGAACCATTAGGAATCATGATCCGGCGGTTGTCTGGCGTGTCGAGTGTCGTCGAGAACAGGTCAATCTCATCGACCTTTCCGGTTTGGCCGCCGACCACGATCACGTCACCGACTTTGTATGGCCGAAAGACCAACAGCATGATGCCGGCCGCGAAATTGCCTAACGCACCCTGAAAGGCCAAGCCAATGGAGAAGCCAACGGCACCCAGTGCTGCCGCATAGCTGGTCGTCTGCACGCCAAACTTATCCAGACAACCGGCCAGCGCAAGCACCAGAATTCCCCACCATGCGAACTTGGTGGTGAACCTCGCCAGCGTTTCGTCGAGCTTTGCTAATTTCAAACTGCGATACACCAGCCGGCTGATCCAGCCGGCGGCGATCCAAGCGGCAAACAGGACGACGAGGGCACCGATGACCGTGGGGGCGTAAAGTTCGCCGTGCTTCAACAGGTTGTTCCAATCCAACCACCAGGCAGTCGCTCTGACGGTGGGTGACGATTCGGCGATCAGCGAGAGTGGCTCCATCGTATCTCCTGCGATTCCTTTCGACGGTTGAACGAGGGGAACGGACGATAGCAACGAGCTTGCCGATGCGGGAAGACGATTTTGGGTCGGCACGATCGGCAGATTTTGCCGAGAGCGCGGCGATGTCTGCGGATCGACGAGCGATCGCGTGACGCGGCAGAATCGTCGCGAGCGCAGCACGGCGGCGTCCGATGATTAGTGGGACGTGCTTGCTCGGAATCTCTTGCGGCGATCGCCGGCCGGGAGCACTCGATCCGCGACGACGCTGCATTTGGCGACTCGAAGGTGAACGATGGGCTTGGGTGGGTCGAAAATGTTGGATGATCGACGCCGTCGGCGTTTGGTTCTGGAAACGGAACTGGATGACTCAGCGATTGCTCGTTCGCCTGAAGGCGTGAATGGCTCATCAACCCACGAGACGGTGCCACCGGATCTATGGCTGTTTCTGCCGCAGGTTGTTCCCCAAAAGCTCTGGAAGTGTTGGGCGGCTGGTGCTGTCGTCGCATTCGGTTTCGTGGGATTGCTGGCCGCGTGGTTGTTTGCTGACGACGCCTCGACGTCCGGGTCGGTTCTGGGAGACATGATCTCGCCGTTCGCCGAACGCTTGCTCCGCAGTAGCGGAGCCGTGGCATGGTGGCTCGCCGCTCAATTGAGCTGTGTGGTGTGGTGGGTTCGCTCGCGCAGCCGAGTCGATTACGGTGGTCACTTCCATGTGTGGGGTTGGTCGGCGGCTGGATTCTTTGTCGTTGGTGTGCTGAGTCTGTCGGACGCTCATCGGTCGGTCGCTCAGATCGTGGCGTGGACGTTCACAGGCGTCACGTCGAACTCGATGGGCATGACCGCGTTGTGGTTGTTGCCGCTACTGGTCGCTGGCCTGACGTGGTGGGCGACCTTGGGTGCGGAATTTCGGAATGATCTGGCCAGTCGCGTGCTGCACTCGCTGTCTGCGATCGCCGCGCTGTCACTGATGGGCGTCGAGTTGTGGACAGTGCGAATGGGAGACACGGCATCATCAGATTTACTCGGCCGACTCGCACTCACCACATTGCAGTGGTGCAATCTGATGTCGGTCTGGCTGCACCTGCGGCACGTCGTCCATGTCTCTGCAGACCCGCCGAGCCTGAGTGCTTCTGGTTGGTTGGCCGCGTGGCGCTACGGCCCCGGACGCATGGTGGCGGCAATGTCCCGTCGGACTTCGGAAGTTATCGAGACCGAAGACGCTCAGACTCGCATGCGGGTCGAGGCCGCCGATGGCACGTCGCAAGAAGTTCGCATCGACGAAGCGGAAGCCACTCCGAAAGGTCCGACGAAGAGGATTCGACAGGCCGCGCGACGGTAGTGAACGAGTTCGTAAACTTCGTCGGCTTGAGTTGTTCAAGATTGGTGATTGATCATTGATCAACGACCGATAACCAACGACCAATTTCTTCCCGTTTTCGCGACCCACCCAACGATGGCATTGCCACGCTACAAAGTCGGCACAAAGGCCATGAGATACCGATCTTCGTGCGGGCGGTAGAAGCCGCGAATGTGTTCGCGGATGGTGAAGTCCAGGCTTTGATAGAGCTTCACGGCCGGTGCGTTGTTCGGATCGACGGTCAGCAGCACGGGTACGTCAGCTTGGGCGAGCGCCGCCTTCATCAGTTGTGTGCCGATGCCGGTTCCTCGGCAGTCGGGGTGGACCATGATCTTGTGCAGAAAGAGCTCGCCACGTTTGGTCGGGAATTGGACGAGCGCTCCGGCGATGTCGTGGGATTCTCGCAGCGGCGACTCTGACATTCGTCGTGCGACGAGCAGCGTGGCGGTGTCGCTCCAAACACGCCAGATGTGCTCGCCGTCGGGGATGAAAACACCGGGAACGATCGGCCAAGCGATTCGGTCAAGTGCGGCGACGTTCAAATAGTCGGTGGCCTGTGCGGATTCGATGCGGATCGGCATGTGCGGTTCCATCAAGCAAGCGGCCAGCGTGTTCCTGGCAACGTTCGAGTCCGGCGACTTGTGCTTCTCAACACGATCAACTTTTCGGAAACAGGGCCGCGATGACTTCGCGATGTCGTTCGGATCGAAGATTCACAACTTTGGTGACAGAACTCATTGCGATCAGACTCGGCACCACAACGAGACGTCAGTCGGCCGGTTTGATTTCTTCTTCCTCTGGCTCAGTTTTCTCCAGCCCAGGCGTCTCGGTTTCAGGGCTAGGTGGCGGCTTGTCTTGGCCGAGTTCCGGTTTGCCGATGAACTGTGCGACCGCTCGGCGAGTGATTTGGGTTACCGTCAGTTGGTGCAGGTGCGAGTAAATCACTAACGCGTCGAAAAGTGGGTGCGTTATCGCGTGGCGAAATCCGACGAACTGAAAAAAGTCGTATTCGTCGGGATGTGTGAAGGGAACTGGCACGCCGGCGGGAGCGACCTCGCCTTTCATGTGATAGAGGGGGTCGTCTTCCTCATTCATCGGGATCGTCGCTGCCGTACCCGCCGCAACAACGGATCCCGTCTTGGATGCCTGTGATGCTGGAGCCTTGTTCGTCGGAGCAGGTACCGGCGCGGCGGGTTCTGATTTGGATGGCAACAGTCCCTTCCAGCGATCCGCTGGAATCCATTTTCCATCCTTGCCCGATCGGACCAGCGTGTCGGGTTGAATTTGCCCGATCTGGACTTTCTCCATCAACTCGGAAGATGTGAGCGGCCCAACCTCTGTCCCCATCACTTGGAAATACCACGGCTTTGCCATGTGAGCCTCTGAACGTGGGCCGAGGTTTTCAACCTGCCTGTTGGCTTCCAGCCGGGCGGTTGAAAACCCGCCCCACGAATTCACGCCTCAGAACTGGCCGACGGACTCCTTGCCGGCGCGAGTGACCAGAGCCTTCAAGGTCTCGATGCTGATCTTGTCGGTAATTGCGCGGACGGCACCGTCTCCCATCAAAGTGAGAAATCCGCCGTCGCGGGAGTCCTTCAGGAACAGCAACGGCTTCTTAAAGTCGATCACAATGTCCTCCGGCTTGGTCCAGATCACGGCGGAATCCGAGCGAGCTTCGACCGCCAGAATCGTGTTGCTGGTGCCGTCGCGAATTTCCGAGAATTTCGTTCCCTCTTTGACACCCAGAGCTCCTTCGGCATTGGCGGGACTGACGAAACGAGTCTTGCCTTTCTTGGCCAATTCCCCGTCGCCAGCGGACGAAAACACGGCGGGCATCTTGTCGATCAACGGCTTGTTGTGTTCGCTGTCCCACGGTTCGTCGAGATGGAACTGCTGGTACAAATCGTTCGCATCCAAGTACGGCAACAGTTTGACGCGCCAACTCAACAAGGCCTTGCCCTTCTTGTCGGTGACGGCTCGTTGCGGAAGCCGTTTATTCGCGCTCTCATAATTGTGAAACGCCAGCCCGATCATCTTGAGGTTGTTCTTGGGATCACCCTGGCGAGCCACGACAGGACGGGCCGAAGCGAACGGTGCTGCCGCGATGGCGACAGCCGGCGGGATGGCATCAATCGCCCCGAAGTTGATGGCCTCACCACCGCCCCGAGTGAACAACGCTTTGAGCGTGTTGACGTCGATCGCGTCGCTGACGAAGCGGACGGAACCGTCACACATCAGAATGTGAAAGCCACCCACCAGTGCAGACTTCAAATTCTTCAGAGGGTTCTTGAAATCGATCTCCAGATCATCCGGCTTGGTCCAGATGACAGCGGCGTCGCGATGCGCTTCGACCGCCAGAATCGTGTTGCTGGTTCCGTCCGTGAAATTCTGAATTTTCATCCCGTCGGTGCCTTCAAACGCGGTCCCTTTGCCAGTCGGTACGAGATAAACCGTCTTGCCGTCCGTCGCGAGGTCGGCGTGGGTTGGCTGCACATAGACCGTCGGAATCTGTTTGATGAACTGTTTGTTGTGGTCGCTGTCCCACGGTTCGTCGAGATGAAACTGTTGATACAGCGCGGCTTGATCGATGAATGGCAGGATATGAACTCGCCAACTCAGAAGCTTTTTGTTTGCCTTGTCGACAGTGGCCGCTACCGGAAACGCCCGGTACGTATCGTGGTAGTTGTGCATGGCCAGTCCAATCTGCTTGAGATTGTTCTTGGCTTGCGACCGTCGCGCCGCCTCGCGAGCTTGTTGCACGGCCGGTAGCAGCAGCGCGATACTGACGGCGATGACGGCGGGGCTGGCTCCGACTCCGCTGGGGATGACGCCATGGCTTTCGGTCTTCCAACCGTTTGACGTGCGGCCCATCGTGGTGACGGTCGGCAGCAGATGTTTCTCGATGTCGCCGATCGGCGGCAGCGGAGGCAGTTTGAAATTGATCCCTTGCTGAGCCAACTGTGCCAGCATCACGGGGCCAAATGTGTTGACCAGCGTGTAGACCGATTGCAGTCCCGGTTTCGGATCCGAATAGCTGACGGTGAGCGGTTTTGAATTCCATTGAAACGCCGCTTTGACGTGCTCGTTGTCAGCGAGTGAGCCTTTCGATGTACCGGCGAGGTGTCCGGTCACCAATTGTTGGGTCAGGCCGATGATGAGTTGGTCTTTCGTCAGCACCCACGTCGGCTGGACGGGGACCGGCAAGTTGTTGAAAACGATGCGATAACCTTTCTCGTTGCCGGCAGCAAAGTCTTGAATGGAGAACGGTGCCTGCGGGCCAGCGCCGGCGAGCGCTGCTCTCGCCGCCATCACGACGACGTTGAGAGCTTTCGCGACACCCTCTGGTTTGCGAATGCTCGCCGTGAGGACGATGCCGGGAACAAACGGCACTCCCGTTTCCGCAGACGACGTGTAGAACGACCAGGTATCGCCCAGCCCTTCCAGCAGATCTCCCTTCAGAGAAAAGCCAAGTTGCGGTTCGACGCCCGCGACGGTTTGTTCGATCTGAGCGCGAACGTTGGGGTCCACTTGCTCGATGCCTTTGAGCACCTTGTCGTAGAGGTACGCCAAATCGAATCGAGTCACTGTCGCGTTGACCGCGCTGGCGGGGATCTGCTTGAAATCGTTCAGGCTGATCGGCTTGTCCGGGATGAGATCAAACAACCCGGTCGGAGTTCCCTCGGTTGTCACCATCGAGACGCTCTGAATGCCGGTCTTGTCCAACCCGGAGACTGCGGTGAACGACTTCAGTTTGGTGATACCCAATGCTTCGATGACCTTCGAGGCCATCGGATCGGTGATGATCGGCTGCAAAGTGCTCAGCAATTTCTGAGCGTCGAAGAACATCAGCATCGACGGCCGCTCGACGGCGAGATCTTGCGAGATTTTCGTGACCCACGCGGCGGGCGTGCCTGGCTTTTGCAACTTGTCCAGTAATTCCTTTGGGGTTTCCTTGCCGATCACGAGCAGCAACTGAGACTCGCGGTAGCCGATCCGAACCTCTGGTTCATTGCGGCCAAACTCACGTGGACGGATGAATGTCGCGTCACCGATGGTCTCTTCGATCATGGCCTGCGGACCGTCTTTGGGAGTCAGCGCCATCAATTTCTTGAGCGCGCCAACGGCTTCCGATCCTTCCTTCTCGGCATCGACGATGATGGCCATTTCGATTTCAGGATTTTCGGACGGCTTGAAGCTCTTCAAATAGATCGCCACCGGATGCGACAGGGCAATTTTCAAGAGTGCCGGGCCTGCGACCGCCGCCACGGTTGCCTGCTCATTTCCCTGAGCTGCCGCGGCAGAGTTGATCAGCTTGGTGGCTTCCTCCACGAGTTGCTTGCCGAAATCCTTCACGGATTGCTCGGCGAACAGCTTCTCGGTGCGGTTGGTGCTCTTCGGATCAGATTCCGTCCAGCCATTCCAAGTGAAGAAGAAGAGGCACTCGTCGGGTGCGACATGGGATAGCTTGAGCTTGTCGGATGTCTGAGCCTGCGCCGGCACGACGTTCGTCATCGCGATCAGCGATGCCAACGCCAGCACGCATCCGCGGAACCATGAACGGAACATGAGAAGCCTCCTGAGTGAAAATAACGTGAGAGGTTCGGAGCATTGCAACAACTCTGCCGATCCGGTCAAGCGACACGGACATCGGCCGACTGTCGGCTTGATTCGGCTTTCGCCGCCGTTTCTTGCGAGTGGGTGGGCGGGGACTACAATCCGGGCCTTCAAAACGTCCAGCAGGCCGTTCGTCTGCTCTCCACCCACCGACTGGCCGGCGGCCTGTCGCGACCGAAGGACTCTATTCAATGGCATCGACGAACCCGTTTGGCGCGGAAGGCACCCTCAAAGCGAAGAGCGGTGACTTCAAGATTTTTTGTCTGCAAAAATTGGCCGATGCCAAAATTGGTGAAATCAACACGCTGCCGTTTTCGATTCGCGTCTTGCTGGAGTCGCTGCTGAGAAATGTGGACGGCTTCGTCGTGACCGAAGAGGACGTCACGACGCTTGCCCAATGGAACGCGGCCAAACCGGCCGAGGTCGAAGTCCCGTTCATGCCGGGGCGGGTCGTGCTGCAAGACTTCACCGGCGTGCCGGCCGTCGTCGATCTCGCCGCGCTGCGGGCCGCGATGGTCCGCATGGGGGGCGATCCCAAGAAGATCAATCCGCTGGTGCCGTGCGATCTGGTCATCGACCACTCGGTGCAGGTGGACTCCTTTGGCTCAGCCGACGCGTTGCAGCAGAACATCGACTGGGAATTCCAACGCAACGGCGAACGCTACCGCTTCCTCCGCTGGGGAGCCCAAGCCTTCAACAACTTCCGCGTCGTCCCGCCGGCGACCGGCATCGTGCATCAGGTCAACTTGGAGTACCTCGCGAAGGGAGTGCTCACCAAGAACGGCGTCGCGTTTCCGGATTCGCTGGTCGGCACCGATTCGCACACCACGATGATCAACGGTCTGGGCGTCGTGGGCTGGGGCGTGGGCGGCATCGAGGCCGAAGCAGTCATGCTCGGCCAGCCGATCTACATGCTGACCCCGGAAGTGGTGGGCTTTGAGTTGAAGGGTTCGCTGCGAGAGGGCGTCACCGCGACCGACTTGGTTTTGACGGTGACGCAGATGCTGCGCAAGCACGGGGTCGTCGGCAAGTTTGTCGAGTTCTACGGCCCCGGCCTCGATCACATGTCGCTGGCCGATCGCGCGACGATCGCCAACATGGCCCCCGAATACGGCGCGACGATGGGCTTCTTCCCGGTCGATGACGAGACGCTCAACTATCTGCGTCGCACCGGCCGCACCGAGCAGGAAGTCGATCTCGTCGAACGGTACTACAAAGAACAGGGCTTGTTCCGCACCGCCGCATCGCCAACGCCACGATTCAGCAGCACGCTGGGTCTGGACCTCACGACGGTCGAGCCATCCATGGCCGGTCCGAAACGTCCGCAGGATCGCGTGCTGCTCAAGGACATGCAGAAGACGTGGCGAGATCAACTCGGCAAAGGCTTTGGCCGCACCTCGGCCGGCCCGACCGTCGCGGTCAACGACGGCCGCGGAGCCACGATCACCGACGGAGCGGTTGTCATCGCGGCCATCACCAGCTGCACCAACACCAGCAATCCCAGCGTGATGATCGGTGCCGGTTTGCTCGCTCGGAACGCGATCGCGAAGGGGCTGACCAGTCAGCCGTGGGTGAAGACCTCGCTGGCACCGGGTTCACGCGTCGTCACCGATTACTTGCAGAAGTCCGGCCTGGACGTGTCGCTGAATGCACTCGGCTTCAACACGGTCGGCTATGGCTGCACGACCTGCATCGGGAACAGCGGCGCGCTGCCCGACGCCGTCTCACAGGCAGTCAGCGACGGCGATCTCGTCGTCTCGGCCGTGCTCTCCGGCAATCGCAACTTTGAAGGCCGAGTCAACGCGCAGGTGAAAGCGAACTATCTCGCCAGTCCGCCGCTGGTCGTGGCCTACGCGATCGCTGGAACGACCGACATCGACCTCACGACGCAGCCGCTCGGCCAAGGCCAGGACGGCAGCGATGTCTATTTGAAGGACATCTGGCCGTCGCAGGCCGAGGTGGCGCAGACGATCAACGCGTCGATGTCGCCGGAGACGTTTCTCAACGAGTACGGCAATGCGACCAAAGGCCCCGTCGAATGGCAGTCGATCCCGACCAGCACCGGCGACCTCTACGAATGGGATTTGCAGAGCACCTACATCCAAGAGCCGCCGTTCTTTGTCGAGATGCCGGCGACTCCCGCGCCGATCAAGTCGATCACCGGAGC
>CAMAWN010000017.1 GCA_945861865.1 Candidatus Kuenenia stuttgartensis
CTAAACGCGGCTTGGGCGTGCTCGAACAGCGCATCGTCGCCGGATTGAGCAACCTGCTCACCAGATTTCAGATCGAAAACTCGAAAACGATGCGTGAGCTGTTTCTTGTCGGCAGTCAGGTTGCCAGACGTGTAGGCCACGATCCGATCGCCCGGCAGGAAGTCGGCGAATTGGAGTTTCATGCCGGCGGCATCCGCGGTGATCTGCCGCACAAGCTGGCCAGATTCGATCGACCAGACATCGATCTTGGTGTGGTTCTCTTTATCGACTGCGCGACCCAGGAACATTTTTCCGTCGGGACTCAGCCGCCGCTCGGTCATCGGCCCGGTTTTGGTTTTCATGCCGTCGAGCTTTTGACCCGTGACCAAATCCCAAACCTGACACGATCGCACTTCGGTGCCCGCTTCGAGATCGGCAAAGAGCGGACTCGGTGTCGTCGGAAACAGAGCGTCGTCCGGCCCGCCGTAAACGTCGATCTTTCCTTTCCAGTTCGCCGGCCACTCGATCGGCTGTGGCGGTGGATCGACGGTGACACTCCAAGCGACGGCTACAGGAGCCTTCGGCGCAGCCGATGTGCTCGCCGGAGGCACAGCCGCTGTCGGCGGAGTCGTAGTTCCCGCTGCTCCATTCGCTGGTGGAGCTGGCTGCGCGACCTGAGCGGGATCCTTCCGACCCGACAGCAGCACGATGGCGAGGATCACGACGATGACCAGCCCACCTCCGCCAAGCCCAATCGCCAGCCACGGCGGTGACGAAGACTTCTTGCTCTTCTTCCGACTCTTCGAATTGCTTGCCTTGCGAGGACGCAGGTCCGGTTCGTCATCGTCCATCGGAACCGTGATGATCTCTTCGCAGCCCGGACAGCGGACACGCTTGCCCGCCTTCTGGTCACTGACGCCAAACACCTTTGAGCACGAATCGCAGGTCACGCGAATCGACATAACAGACTCCCGATGCCGACAAGGAATTGAGAACGAAAACTTCGACGGAACTTGGACAAACGAAACGGTCATCCTGAAACGGAGCCGCCTTCGATCAGTTCGGTTGAGGTGCAACATCCCGATGCTTGCCGCGATTGTGGCGCGGTACCTACTCTTTGTCGAACAAAGAGTCATCATCCGCCACCGACATCGAAAGGACCGCCATGAGTCAGCGAATTGTGATGCGCACCGGAGAAGCCTTGGTCGAAGCCGCCTCCGCCTGGTCGGCCGCCGAACCGGAAGTTGTCATCGGAGAACTGGACGGACCCGTCGGAAATGCGATTGCCAATTTGATCGGCGACCAATCCAAGGGACACTCGAAAGTCTTCGCGATCTTGAACTGCGATGTGCAGGTGCGGCCGGTGACCGTGATGGTCAGTAAGGTCACGGTCAACAACGAGAAGTACACGAACATCCTGATGGGGACCGTGCAGGCCGCGATCGCCAACGGAGTGCTGGATTCCGTGCGCGCCGGTGACATCCCGAAAGACAAGGCGAATGACCTGGGGATCATCGTCTCGGTCTGGCTCGATCCGAGCGTCGTTCACGAGAAGATCGACCACGCGATTCTGTTTCAGACGCACCGCGCGGCCATCGCCAAGGCGATTCACAAAGCGATGCACAACGAGCCGTCGATCGACTGGCTACTGGAGAACCAAGAGAAGACGACGCACTGCTTCCACCAGATGGCGCTCGATGGGCAGATTTGAGATGGCGCGAGCGCAGTCGTTCTGAAAAGCAGCCAGCAGTGTTGTCGACCGGCGTTGATGAGCCAATCGCGTCACAGACATTGCGCCTTGGGTGATCGCGAGGCGTAACTCGACGTCATATGCGCGCTCGGCTCTTCACGCGGAGCGTGAGGGCTACGTTGGGCTCACTCCTGCACCAGCGCTCCACCTTTTTTCTCCAGATGGCTGTACCAGCGATCGACGGCGGCTCGGCGTTGGCCGGGGGGGTTGATTGGGGAGTACTCGTGCTTCAGGCCGGTCAGCTTTTGGACGTGAAAGAATGCGAGTTCGCGAATCGCCAATTGCTCGCTGTCGAGCCAGCCGACGAGCGAGCGTGAGGTTGCCGGGGTCTTCGCGTCTTCGTGATCGAAACCCCACAGCAGGCGATAGACGGCCTCGGCGTCGCTGGGCAGGAAGTACTTCGCGAGTTCCGCTTTCACCAACGTGCGGTGGCGTGGGTTGAGCGGCAGCCACTGTCGCAGTCCTGCGATCGCCGCCAATCGAGCTTCCCGGTGATCCGCTTGCGAGAGTGCCTTCACCAGCGGTCCGTAACTGTCAGTGAGCGCGAGGCACTTCACCGCCAACTCCGAAATCGCTGGTCGAGGATTGTTGACCACAGCCGGCAAACTCAGTTGCAGGAGTTGTTCGCCGTCGAATTCTTTTTCAAAAGCGGTGTTGTAGGTCCGCTTGAGTTTCGTGGCAGCACGCTTCGGGTCCGCTTCCAACCAGTCAGGCTGGATGAGCTGGCTCGCGCGTCCGATCTCACTCTTCTTTTCGTTGACGGTCACGCCACCGGTGATTGGCAGAAAGCCTGGTCCTTCGACGGTGGTCGTCTTGCCGTCCGCAGTCGAGAAACGCACCGTGCCTTGAGCGACATGCAGAGACGCAGTGAAGCCGGGAGCTGCGGGTTCGACCTCGAAATGAGTTGCTTCGGATCGATGCACTTCGATGCCACAGACCGCATTGTCGCTTGCCAGTTCCAACCGTGCTTGCCGTCCGTAGAACATCAGCGTGATCGGCAGCGACGGCTTTTGAGGTTTCGCATCGTCGGAGGCGGGACGCAGGCCATGGGCCTCTAACAGAATTGCTCCTTGCTGGATGTCGAAGCCAACGGACGACTGCTCATCCGGGCCGACGTATCTCACGGACGTGCCGCCAATCAGCGCGAATGAACAGAGGTCGTCGCCGATCATGAAATCCGCGCGAAACGGCTCCGGGCACGCGAGCTGATCGCCGATCTTTAACTGCACGACGCGCGGCAATACCAGGAAGTCTCCCGCTTCCGGTTCAAAGCGGAGCACGATGCCTTCCTTGGAGACGCGCGACAGTTTTTGCGACGGCATCAACTTCACGGGCACAGTCTCTGGTTCCGGCGGGGTCACAGGCTCGGCCGGTTGCGGTGGAGTCAGGACCGTGTTGGCCGGCTTCGTGCGTCCCGGTTTCGCATTCAGTGCTGGTGGAACATTTGGTCCTGGTTCGCTCTCTGGAAGTTCTTTGGGCAAAGCCACTCGAACGTTTTGCGGTTTGCTCGGAACCGAAGGCTCGACCTGAGCAATTTGCTGATCGCCGGTCTGCGCTGTGGCCACTTCGATTTTCTTTCCGGTGCTGTCGTCCGCCGGGCCTCCCGTCACGGAGGCCGGCTTCTCCGAACGTGACACATCGCCGCCGGGACGCGATCCGCTTCTCAGTGTCCGATCGCTCAGCAGCGAACTGAACCAACCGATGCCAATGAGCACCACGAGCACCACGACTCCCGTTTGTCGCCACGACGTCTGCGGTTTCAGATAGTCCGGCAGATCGCGATCGGCCGAGCCGTTATGAGACGGACTCAACGCGGACGCGATCATCGGAATCTGCCGCGACTCGTGATCGCGCGAAACACCTGCGAAATCATTAGCGCGGACGGCGTCGCTCGTGGCGACCGGACCCAAGCCGTACATCCGCGACCGAGTCTCGGAGCGCACCTCAACCGGATCGCCCAGCACCAGCGTCAGGATCTGATGGCAAGCCGCGACCTCCGCCAAGTGCATGTCCGAGTCCAAACAAATCTTCTCAACATCGACGACTTCGGCCGGTGTCAGTTCGCTGTCGAGGTACTCGGCGACCAGATTCGGATCGAGTCCCGCCCCTTTGCCGAACAGCTCCGGAGCCGACAGCCGACGGCGACGCATCACTTCTTTGATGCGCTCGACGAGCGCCGTCGCGTAGCCGCTTTCGGTCAGTTTGTGCCCGATTTCTTTGGCTTGATCCGCCTGCAATTCGTCGTCCAGATATGCAATCAACGTTCGCAATGTCAGTCGCATGATCGTTGCCTCTTCTCGTGGGGCAGGTTTCCGTCTCACCCTGAATAGTGGCAATCTCTCGCCACTTTCGTACAAGATTCTGCGACGGCCCTTCAAATTGTGACCTCATCTGAGCCTTGCCCGACCTTCGCCATTTGCCAGGACAACACTGATGCCGACGAAATCCCGCCTGATCACAATGTTTCTGCTCACTTCGATCGCTTGGCTTGCGACGAGTCAAATCAACCGTTCGCTCGCCGATGACGCGGCGAACAACGCTCGCCCACAGCGACTGTTGCTGATCGGCCAAGGTCCGGACGGCTCGCACAAGCCGACGACGCACGAGTACTTCGCGGGAGTGAATCTGGTCGCTCGGCTGTTGCGCGGTCAGCCGAAACTGGAACTCGTCGCCGTCAGCGCCGACGGTGAATGGCGCGACGGCCCGCAACTGCTCGAACGAGCCGACGCTGCGGTGATGTTCGTCTCCGAAGGAGCCAAATGGCTCTCCGCCGATGCGGCACGACTCGCCGCCTTTCGCGATCTCGCCAAACGTGGAGGCGGTCTCGGCGTGTTGCACTGGGGGACCGGCACCAAGACCGCCGAGCCGATTGCACCGTTCGTGCAACTCTTCGGAGCTTGTCACGGCGGCCCCGATCGCAAGTTCAAAGACTTCGACCAAGTGCTGCCGCAATGGACGAACACCGAGCATCCAATTCTGCGCGGCCTGAAGCCGTTTACCTCGCCCGTCAAAGAAGAGTTTTATTTCGCGCTGAAGCAAGCCTCGAAGACCGGTGGTGTGACGCTGGCCGATTCCGAATCGGCGATCACTCCGCTGCTCCGCATCCCGGCCGAGGACGTGTCCGGCACGGTCGCGTGGTGCTGGGAACGTCCCGACCAAGGCCGCTCGTTCGGCTTCACCGGCTTGCACTTCCACAACAACTGGAAGCACGAGTCCTATCGCCGGCTCATCGCCCAAGCGACGTTGTGGACTCTGAAGCGAGGCGTCCCTGCGACCGGACTCGATGTTCCCGTCACGGATCAAGACCTCGCGTTGCCTGAGCCAAAATGAGTCAACCAAATGATTTCAGAACTCTGATCGCTTGCCACGATACGACCATCAGCGGTTAGGGACGTAACTCGTCCAAAAACCAAAAAGGGGAGAACATGTCGAATTTGAACGGCCAAGTGGCCGTTGTGACGGGAGCGAATCAAGGGATCGGCAAAGGGATCGCGCGAGCACTGGCGAAGGCTGGATGTCGGTTGGCGATTTGTGCTCGCAATGCGGCGAAGCTGACGGCGACGGCCGACGAACTGCGTGGCGAGGGAGCGGACGTCCTCGCCTTGCCGACGGACGTGTCGAAGGAGGAAGACGTCGTCGCATTCTTTGCCGCGATCGACAGGCAGTTCGGTCAAGTCGATGTGCTGGTCAACAACGCCGGTGCATTCGATGGTGGGCCGCTTGACGAGTTGACGATGGAGGCATGGAACAATGTCGTCGGAGCGTGCCTCACCGGATCATTCCTGTGTAGCCGCGAAGCCTTCAAGCGGATGAAGCCGCGACGCAGCGGCCGGATTTTGAACATCGGCTCGATCTCGGCCCAACGACCTCGCGCGGGTGGCGTGCCGTACGCGGCGGCGAAGTTCGGCACCTGGGGACTGACGCAGGCGACAGCCCTCGACGGCCGGCCGTTCGGGATCACTTGCTGTTGTCTGCACCCCGGCAATGTGCTCGTCGAACGTCGCTCCGAAAGCAGGCTGAAGAGCGACGACGAGCCGATGATGAGCATCGAAACCATCGCCAATGCGGCGATGGCGATGTTGACGGTCCCGGCCGATGTCAATTTTCTCGAAGCGATCGTCATGCCGCGCGATCAGGAATATCTCGCTCGCGGGTGACCCGGCGGACCAACCGCCGCCGTTGCGAACGTGATAGCCGACGCTCGGTTTTGCCAGTACGATGTCGCCCCGTTGAGTGACTTGGCTGGCATGCACGAGGAGCCTCGGGTAATGACTGGGCATCGCTGCTCCGATTTATTTACTGGCTCGCAGTTCGCGAGACGTTCGCGGAGTCGCCGCACACTCGCCCGAAGTGCGAGCGAGAGATGGCAGCGCGAACCTTGCCGACACGTCCTTCGCTGGCGCTTCGGGCTTGGTTGCGTCGCGGCTTTACTTTTGGTCCTCGCTGGCCAGCGTGTCTCCGAGGCGGCTGACTCCGCACAACTGCTGACCCTCTTCCGCACCGGACAGTATTCTGAGTGCGTGGAAGCCACCGCCAAGGCGATCGCCGAAAGCGAGTTCAACGAGAACTACCGCCTGCTCAAGCTGCGATCCGAGATGGAACTCGGCCGATACGCCGACGCGGCCGAGACGTTGGAGGCGGCGCTCAAGAAATTCAACAGCAGCATCGAACTGCGGTGGTGGGGACGCGACGTTTGCCGCTTCAACAACCAGCCGGAACGAATCACGCCGTTGGATGACGAGATCGCGAAGCTCGTCCAGCAGACTCCGTGGCGGTACAGCGACGCCGCCAGCCGGCTCATCGTGGGACGGTTTGTGCTCAGCCAGGGAGCTGATCCGAAGAAGGTGCTCGACGGGGCGTACAACGTCGTCAAAAAAACGCAGCCGGCGTACGCTCCGGCCTTCATCGCGTGCGGTGAGTTGGCTCTGGAGAAAAACGATTTCGCGCTCGCCGCTCAGAACTTCGAGCAAGCGGCGAAGCTCGATCCTGTGGATGCTGAAGCGCTGTTCGGCTTGGCTCAAGCGTTCGCGTCCAGCGATGCGGAGAAGACCAATGCGGCGATCAAAGCGACAATGGAGCGTAATCCGAATCACATCGGCTGCCTGCTGTTTGTGGCGGATGAACACATTGATGCGGAGCGCTACGACGATGCTGAGACCGTGCTCACTCAGGTTGAGACGATCAACCCGCTGCATCCCAAGGCGGCGGCGTATCGTGCGGTGCTGGCTCATTTGCGGAATCAACCAGAGAGCGAGAAGCAGTATCGCGGCACGGCACTCAAGCACTGGGCGGAGAACCCGGAAGTCGATCACCTGATCGGCAAGAAGCTGTCGCAGAAGTATCGCTTTGCCGAAGGCGAGACTCATCAGCGGCAGGCGTTGGGGTTCGACGCCAGATTTCTGCCGGCCAAGATGCAACTCGCGTCGGACTTGTTGCGGTTGGGGCAAGAAGAGGAAGGTTGGAAGCTCGCGAACGAGGTCTACGAGGCGGACGGCTACAACATCTTCGCGCACAACCTCGTCACGTTGCAGGAGAGCGTCGCGAAGTTTCGCACGCTCGAAGCGGACGGCATCGCTCTTCGCATGGACGCTCGCGAGGCGGACATTTACGGCCAGCGAGTGCTCAACTTGTTGAAGCGGGCCAAACGCGACTTGTGTGCGAAGTACGATGTCACGCTCCCCGCGCCGATCATCGTCGAGATGTTTCCCAAGCAAGAAGACTTCGCGATCCGCACGTTCGGCTTGCCCGGCGGTGCGGGGTTCTTGGGAGTCTGTTTTGGAACGGTCATCACGGCGAACAGTCCGGCTTCGCAGTCATCGCATCCGACCTGCTGGGAGGCAACGCTGTGGCATGAGTTCTGTCACGTCGTGACGCTCAATAAGACGCACAACAAAATGCCGCGCTGGCTGAGTGAAGGAATTTCTGTTTTCGAGGAACGGCAGGCCGACCCGACGTGGGGCCAGACGATCAACCCGCTGTACCGCAAGATGCTGCTCGGCGACGAACTCACGCTGGTCAGCGAACTCAGCGGTGCGTTCCTGCATCCGCGCAGCGGCCTGCATCTTCAGTTCGCGTATTTCGAGTCGTCGTTGGTCGTCGAATATCTCGTCGAGAAGCACGGTCTCGACACGTTACAGAAGATGCTCGTCGATCTCGGCAACGGCCTGACGATCAACGAGACGCTCGCTCGGCACACGGGATCGCTCGACGAACTGGACTTGGCGTTCGCGGCGTTCGCTCGGCAGCGGGCCATCAAGATGGCTCGTGAAGCCGATTGGACGGAGCCGGAACTTCCGAAGCGCGCGAGTGCGGAATTGCTCGCCGCGTACCTCAAAGAGCACCCGACGAACTACGCCGCGCTGCAACGTCAGGCCAAGCAGTTGATCGCCGAGAAAAAGTTCGTCGAAGCGAAGCCGCCGCTCGAAACGATGCGCCGGCTGTACCCGAATGATGCCAGCGGCGACGGGCATCTCGTGTTGCTTGCTCGCGTGCATCAAGAGCTGAAGGAGACTCCACAAGAACGAGTCGTGCTGGAAAGTCTTGCGAAGCTGACCGACGACAGCGTTGACCTGTTCGCTCGGCTGGCCGAGCTGACTTCGCAATCCGGCGAGTGGGAAGCGACACGCCAGTTCGTTCAACGCTGGCTTGCCGTCAGCCCGCTGCAACCGGCCCCGCACCGCATCGCGGCCGAGGCCGCCGAGAAATTGCACGACGATCACTTGGCGATCGACAGCTACCGCGCGTTGTTGCTGCTCAATCCGGTGGACGTTGCCGACTTGCACCTAAAACTGGCGACGGCCTTGCAACGCAGTGGTGACTTGCCTTCCGCGAAGCGTCACACACTGTTGGCCCTCGAAGAAGCCCCTCGCTTCCGAGCGGCACATCAACGGCTGTTGGAAATCATCAAGGAGAGCGAGCCGGAATCTCACTCGGCGGACAAGCCGACTGAGCCTGCAAAACCGAAGAAGCCGGCAGCGGCCAGTAAATGAATTGGAAACGCCATGAAACGAGTTCGGACTGGAATAGCACAGTGCACTTTGCACGGCGTCATCATCTTGGTGCTCGTCGTTGCTGCGACCGCAATCGCTCAGCGCTCCCCGTTCATGCGCCGCGAATTCCGTCCGGAAATCGTCGATCGCGGCGGCGTACCTGATTGGAAGAATGACGAGCGGTTTAAGTCGGACGTCTTCACGTTCGTCCGAGTGCGGTACTCTTCTGGCGGAGGACGTGGCGGAAATTGGCACACGGACTATCCCGATGCCGAATTGAATTTTTCATACCGGCTGCATGAGATGACCGCACTCGAAGTGGACCCGAACGGCAAGGTCTTGGAGCTGACGGACGATACCTTGCTCGACTACCCGTGGGCCTACTTGATCGAACCGGGGCGGATGTCGCTCTCCGAGGCGGAAGTGGCCGGACTTCGGCGCTACCTGCTCAATGGCGGCTTCTTGATGGTGGATGACTTCTGGGGCGAGTACGAATGGGACAACTTCTACCGCGAGATCAAACGCGTCTTCCCAGACCGTGAGCCGATTGACCTGCCGCTCGAACACGAGATCTTTCACATGGTCTACGATCTGAAGAAGAAGCCGCAGGTGCCCAGCATCTACGCCTGGTTGGCGACAGGTCGCACCGACGACAACCGGACCGACGCTTCCGAGGTGCATTACCGTGCGCTCTTCGACGACAAGGGACGCATGATGGCCATCATCTGCCACAACACCGACATCGGCGACGCTTGGGAACGTGAAGGCGAGAACGAGACCTACTTCCACGAGTTCTCCGAGAAGTGGTCGTTCCCGATGGGCATCAACATCGTGACCTACGCGATGACGCACTGAAATTACTTCGGGATGCCCTGTAACGGTTCCTCTTCTTGGATCACGAGGCGGGGAGTGACCGTGAAGACGGTTTGCATTTCTCGTTCGATCTCGGAGGCTCGTTCGCGGTCGCGTTTGGCTTCGTCGGTCTTTCCTTCTGCGGCCAACTTCTTGGCTCGGAACAAGTACGCCTTGGCGACCTGAGCATCGACTCGTTTGGCTTTGCGATAGTCCACGATTGCGAGGTCGAACTCGCGCTTCTCCAGATAGGCATCACCGCGGATCGAATATGCCTCGAAGTGTGGTTCAGTTTGAATGGCACGATTGCAGTCGGCGATGGCTTTGTCGAATTCGCCGTTCGACAACCAGAAGGCGGCGCGGCTGGAATACGACCGGCCATACTTTGGCTGGACCTGCATGGCGGTTTCGTAGCTGGCCAGTCCGACCTTCGATTCGCCACCGGCAATCAGGTGCTGAGCGAGCTGCACATAGTTGCCGGCGGCCTTCGGCTCTTGCGCGACGTGGCGGTTGAGATCATTCAGTTTGCCCAGCCATGCGATCTTGGCAGCATCGGCCTGAGCTTCCTCCTCGCGGCCGATTTGCAGGTAGCAAGCTCGGCGTTGGAGATAGAACTTCGCGTTGTACCGCTCGCGAGCGATTGCCTTTGAGAAGTCGGCCACCGCTTGCTCGTAGTCCTTCAGTTCAAAGTGAGCCAAGCCGCGATTGTTCAGGGCGTTGACGTTTTCCGGTTGGAGCTTAAGTGCTTGGTCGTAGTCGGCGATTGCCTGTTTGTGTTGTTTCGACTGATACGCCACGAAGCCGCGATTGATCAACGACTCGACGTACTTCGGTTCGATCTGCAGGGCCTGATCGAAGTCCGCGCGAGCTTTCACGAGATCAGATTTCGACAACCAAGCCAACCCGCGATTGTTGAGTGCCTGCGTGTGCTTCGGATTGATCTCGATGGTGGCGGAGAAATCCGCGATGGCGAAGTCAATTTGCTTCTGTGTCATCAGGAAGAAGCCGCGCGTGTGCCGGATCTTCGCATCCTTCGGTGAGAGTTCGATCGCCTTCGTGAAGTCGATGAGTGCCGCCTGGGCCTGGCCGGCGTCCGCCAACAGGCTGGCTCGCTGAAAATACGCCTCGGAGCATTTCGGATCGAACTTGATCGCCTCGGTCAGATTTTCCAGAGCTGGTTTCCACTGCCGCTGCTGTAAGGCCGTGGTCGCTTTTTCGAGCAACAATTTGACGTTGTTGGACGTGGTCGCGGCGGAGGGATTGTCGCCGGACGGAGTCTTCGCTGATCCGCCGCAGCCGATCAGCGACAGGCTGCACAGCCCCAAAGAGACAACGCTCGCGAACCGAGACGGCCCGCGCAGAAACCAAAATGGGTCGCGCATGATGTCCGCTCCTGAAACATCCGCTGAGTGGGATGTGAGGCTGAAGGACTGGAATTCGGCGAGGGATCGCCGGAGATGTGACGCACCGGAAGGGAGCAGCCGACTCGTTGAAAAGACTCGGCCGCGAAGAGGGGCGGGCTTGTAGTCCTGGAATTGGAATCGAGTCAATGTCGGTCGGCGCAGCTCGACATTCCGTTGACCCAACAGCTGGTTTTCGAGTCCACTGTCGTCGAACAGCTCAAGGAGGATGCTGATGACGACTCACACAAGTGCCCCTGAATTGGCGACGGAAACGAAGATCGTGTCGGATGCAAGCGGACCAGCCTCGAATACTCGCACCACACGGCGCTCAGAGCCATCGGTGAAGGACATCATCGCGGCCGCGCGATCGCAGCCGGCTCCGGCCTTGGGCGGGTTGGTGCTGAGCGGTATTTCAGCCGTGCTGTTGTGGGCGAGTTTCACGCCGCTGGATTGGTCGCCGCTGGCATGGCTCGCGATCGTTCCACTGTGCGTGCTGATTCAACTCGAACGCGCACCACGACGGCTGTGGCTCACAACCTGGGCGGGCGGATTGCTCTTCTGGTTGCCGACGCTGCAATGGCTGCGGCTGGGGCATGAGTCGATGTACGTTGCGTGGTTCGCGCTGGCGTTTTATCTGTCGGCGTATTGGTGGGCATTCATCGGACTGTCTCGCGCCGCAGTGCATCGCTGCGGACTGCCGATGGTGGTTGCCGTGCCGCTGATCTGGACCGGCTTGGAATTCTGCCGAGCACACCTGATGACCGGCTTCGCGTGGTATCAACTGGGGCATTCGCAGTATCGCTGGATCGAGCTGATTCAGATTTCTGACTTGCTCGGCGCGTACGGCGTCAGCGCCGTGGTCGCGATGAGCAACGCGGTGCTCGCCGGTTTGGTTCCGCAGTCTTGGCTGAGACGTCTGCGACTGATCGCTCCGATTCAGCTTCCGTCCGAGTTGCGTCATCTGTCTCCGCCGACCGTTGCGGACGAAATATCGCCTGCCGATTCGCGAGGTTTGTTCCGTCGGCGATTGATTTCCGTCGCGGTGGGATTGCTCGTGATGGCGGCCGTG
Source organism: Candidatus Kuenenia stuttgartensis (assembly GCA_945861865.1). Classification (GTDB taxonomy): domain Bacteria; phylum Planctomycetota; class Planctomycetia; order Planctomycetales; family Planctomycetaceae; genus SXKJ01. The sequence goes on from CAMAWN010000017.1 coordinate 12,043, forward strand.
CTGGGATACGGCTACGTCCGGCGCGGTCAGGCCGAGTTCACGGCTGGGCCGCGCGTGGCGTTGATTCAAGGCAACTTCGAGTCGTCGGTGAAGCACGATCCGGCGGAGTTCGGGGCAATGTATCGGACTCACGAACTGTTGACCGGTTACGCGGTGCCGTACAAGCCGGACCTCATCATTTGGCCGGAGACGATGTTCCGCTGGCCGCTCTCCGATGCCGATCCCAATTTGTCCGAGAACGATCTGCGGCGTCTTGCGCCGATGATTCCGGTCGAGCACTGGCGCGACTCGCACGTCCGCAAAGCGTTGCACGAGATGTCGCAAAAGACCGGAGCCAATTTGGTCATCGGCTTGGATCGTTTCAGCGTGAACGAGCGCGGGCTGAAGCATTTCAACTCAGCGGCCTTCGTCACGCCCGATCGCGGCGTCGCAGACACCTACGACAAGCTGCATCGCGTGATCTTCGGCGAGTACGTTCCGCTGAAGGAATCGCTCCCGTGGTTGAAAGCATTCTCACCGTTGCCCGATGATTTCGGCATCTCGGCCGGTGCTGGTCCCGCAGCGTTTCGCTGTGGGAAGTGGCAGGTCGCTCCGATCATTTGTTTTGAGGACACCGTGCCGCATCTTGTCCGCGATGTCGTGCGGGGAACGAGCACCGACAAGCGACTCGATTGCCTGCTGAACCTGACAAACGACGGTTGGTTTCACGGCAGCAGCGAACTGAATCAGCATCTCATCACCGCCGCGTTTCGCGCGGTGGAGTGTCGCACTCCGTTGGTCCGAGCGGTCAACACCGGCATCTCAGCGGTCATCGACGGGGACGGCGTGATCCGCGAGCCGGAGACCTTGATCGACGGCGATGCAACGTGGAACAAACAGCGTGAGCAACTCCAGCAGACCAAGCACGCCCGCTCGGATCGTCGAGTGCCGCTGTCGATGTTTGATCCGGTGCGATCGACGCTGACTGATCCAGCGACGGGGCGTTGGCGAAAGTCGATGAACGCCGCGATCATCGACACCGTGCCGCTCGACAACCGTCGCAGTTGGTACGTTGCGTCCGGAGACTGGTTCGCCGGGACGTGTTCGGCCGCCTGTGGCCTGTTTTTGGTGGTCGGACTGATTCCACGACGACGACGAACTGCGTGATCGTCGTGCCCCACGTCGCTGCGCTACTTCTTTCCCAAGGCGCGTTGTTGGGCGAAGAACTCTTGCAGCAGGCCCTTGCATTCCTGTTGCAGGACGCCGCCGAGCACGATGGCTCGGTGGTTCAGCCGTGAGTCCTCGGTGATTTGGAACAGCGAGTGACACGCTCCGGCCTTCGGATCGGTGGTGCCGTAGATGACCGTGGGGATGCGAGCCAGCACGATGGCTCCGGCGCACATCGGGCAGGGTTCGAGCGTGACGTAAATCGTGCAGTCCAGCAGCCGCCAGGATTCAAGCGAATTGGCAGCCTGCGTGATGGCGATCATCTCGGCGTGCGCCGTTGGGTCTTTGAGCGACTCACGCTGGTTGTAGCCTTCGCCGATGATGCGGCCGTTGTGGACGATGACCGCGCCGATCGGGACTTCACCTTCGTCGAAGGCTTGGCGAGCGAGTTGCAAAGCGGCTCGCATCCAGCGGTCGTGAGGTTGCAGCGGATGGTCGTCGGATGCGAAATCCATGCGGTCGCTCGCGGTGGAAATGAGAAGAGCACGCGAGAGGTCGCGTGCTCTTTCGTGGGGCAGATTTTCAACCTGCCTGTCTTGAACGGGCACGTTGAAAACGTGCCCCACGAGTTAGGCTTTCGGGCCGACGGGTTCGTCGGGGTTGTGGCAGATTTCGAGTTCGACCGCCTCGACAGTCAGTGTGCTGGAATTCTCCATCGGGACGTCTTCAAAGACGGCTTTCGAGAGGATGACATCGACCGCTTTGCGTTCGCGGATTTGGGCTTCGAGATTTTCGATGACGCCGGACTTCTCCATGCGAGCACGCAGGCGGCGGACGTTTTCGCCGCGGGACATCGCCATGTAATGCAGTTCGGCGTCAATGTCGTATTGGGTGACGTCGATGTTCTCCTGCGTGGCGATCTTGTCGAGGATGAAGTGCTCCTTCATTGCTCGCCGAGTCATCGAAACTTGGTGCTGCCGCAGTTCGTTTTCGCGGACGCGGATTTCCTGCTCGGTGTAGCCGGCTTGCTGCATTTCGAGGACTTCGCGGTACATCGCGTTTTCGACTTGCTTGAGCACGAGGTCTTCAGGCAATTCCCAGGTGGCTGACGCGGTGATCTTGTCGAGCACTTGCTTGCGGACGGCTTGTCGCTGGTCGTACTGAGTCTGCCGTTGCAAAGCTTGCTCGATTTCGATGCGCAGCTCGTCGATCGTTTCGACGCCGACGCGCTGGAACAACGCGCGGTTGAGTTCGGGCAATTTGACGCGTTGGACTTCTTCGATCTTGAAGGTGGCTTGAACTTTCTCGCCACGCATGGCGACGTTCTCGGCCTCTTTCGAGATGGTGATGGCCGCTTCGCGCGAGTCGCCGGCTTTCGCACCGGTGAGTAGTTTGTCGAAGTCGGTGATCTCGCCGTCTTCGAATCGCAAAGTCGAGCGGACACGGGCGGTGAAGTGAGCGTGATCTTGCAGCGTACCTCCCTGGTAGGCAAACGAGGCACAGATGTTGACGCTATCACCCGGCTCGACCGCCCCGTCCGATGGGACGAGTTCGGCATATTGTTCGAGGAAGCGTTGCTGAGCCTCGTCGATGTCGGCGGCACCCGTCTCGCGAACCGGCCGCTTGATCGTGATTTGGTCATAGGCGGGGAGATCGAATGCGGGACGCACCTCGACTTGGAATTCGTATTCGAAGTCGCCCGTATCGGGAATCGTCAGGTTTTCAACATCGAGGTCCGGCTCGTTGATCGGCTCGATGTTCGTGTCTTGCGAGAGCTGTTCGAGGCTGCCGATGAGCACCTTTTGTTTGATCTCGTCATTGAGTTCGCGGGAGAACCGCTTGGCGATGATGTCCTTCGGAGCCTTGCCCGGACGGAAGCCCGGTACGGCGGCCTTGGATTTCATTTCGTCGAGCACGAAGTTGCGGATGTACGCGATGTCGTCTTGTGGCACCTTCACTTTGACGTGCTTTTTGCAGGGGCCGATGTCTTTGACATCGACACCCAGGGTCATGCGCCAAGCCGGAGTGGCTTCAGGCTGCGATTCGGTGCCCGGGACGTCGGCGGTCGTCGGTTCTTGTTCGGCAACTGTACTCACGGAATTATTCCTCCAAAGGAGCCGGAGCGATTGCTCGACTAGCTCCAAGCGCGGGATCGACCCGCCAACAAAAAAACTGGACCGTCAGCAGCCCAGTTCGGGAAGAGCGGGAGACGGGGATCGAACCCGCGACAACCACGTTGGCAACGTGGTGCTCTACCACTGAGCTACTCCCGCAAGTTATGAGGGCGAACGATATAGCGGTCGGCGTCCCGACGGGTCAAGGCACGCCGACCAAAATGACAACACTCCCGCCATAAGGTCGAGGCACACTACCGATAAGGCGTTCTCAGTCGCTCAATCGGACCTCACGCCCAGCAGCGATTCCAGTTCTCGGCGGATGTCACGCAGTTGAATCGACTGGACCAAGACCCGCGTCGAACCGGCGTCCTCGAGCATGTTTTTCCAGCCTTGTTGGCTTTGAGCCAAGACGACCACCATCGCCGTACTGGACGACTTTTTCCAACGCACCAAATCTTGCAGTCCGGCGGACAAGCCTTCCGAAACCGAGTCCGCCATCAACAACACGGCGTCGGTGGGACCGCTTCGCAGTCGAGTCATCCCGCGCTGCAGATCAGTCATCATCAGCACTCGGAAGCTGAGTTTCGTCAAATAGTCACGCAGCAAATCCTGATGTTTGGGTCGAGTTTCGATGCAGAGGACAGTCTTCGGACCATTGTTGTTTTCGCCGCGCGGAGTGCTCCCCAATTCCTTGAACGCCTTGCGCGTGGCGTGGACAACTTCGGTCGCAGACTGGAATCGCTCGTTCGGATTGACCCGCATCAGATGGTCGATAATTTCGCCGAGCGCGGCGGGAACCTGCGGAGCGATCGACCGAACTTGCCGGACATTCGTGTAGCGGCTGAGTTGTTTGCGTTCGCCGCGATCCCTCGTCGCTGGGTACGGGGGTGATCCAGTGAGCAATTCGTAGACGACAGCCCCCAGGAAGTATAAGTCGCTGCGCGGATCATCGTCCGGAGCACCGGTTCCCTTTTCGAGCGTCGCGTATTCCAGCGCTCGCAAGTTTCCCTCGTCGGTGCCGCTCTCGGTCGAACTGAGGCTCGCCAAGCCGAAGTCCACCAATTTGGCGACGCGATCGCTGCTCATCAGCACGTTGGTCAGCTTGAAGTCGCGATGCGTCATGCCTTTTGAGAGTGCGTATTCCAGCCCCTCGGCCATCTCGAGCAGACACTGGGCGGATTCGATCGGCGAGCACTGGCCACGAATCTTCAGAAATTCGCGGAGGTTGCCCCCTTCGACAAATTCCATCGTCAGGAAGTGCTCGCCACGATCTTCGCCGACGTCGTAAATTGGCACGATGTTTTTGTGCCGCAACCGCTGGCAAATCTCCGCCTCGCGGTGAAATTGCTTGACGTAATTCGGATCGCCCGCCCACCTTTGCCGCAGCACTTTGAGGCCGATCATTTTGCCATCGTCCAACGAACAAGCTCGGAACACGCGAGCGAAACTTCCCGAGGCATTTCGATACAGCAGCTTGTATCGGCCGAGGATCAAGCCGTCCGTTTCCCCTTTGTGCAGCTTGCTCAACTGGTACGTCGTCAGCAATCCCTGGCGTTCGAGCAGGTCGAGCAGCGGGCCGGGGTGTCGCGAGACGCTCGCAGCTTCCTCGACCGCAGTTGCCAGTTGATCCGGTGAGACCAACTCCAACTCAACCAAGACACGCCGCAACTCATCGAGGCTCTGAAAGGACATCCGCCGACCGTTGATATTGCGAGCGTTGAGAGGAACCACGCGCTCAGGGACTTGTTGGGCAATCACAGGGGGCACGACAGTTCATCCAACTCAACTGCCGTGGGGGGAAAGATGCTAGGTCCGTCCGAAAGTAGATGCAAGCAGCCATCTCACCGGCGATCCACGTTCTGGGAAACTCCACGAGCAAACGCTCGACTGTGGGAATTACTCGCCAGACCGTGGCCCGTGACTGCGGGAATCCGCCAGTGAACATTCGGTCGTCAGATTTCGCGCCACACCAAGGATTACGCCTTTCCGTATCGCAACTCGCCGGCTGCGATGGTGGCTCGGATATGGATTTCGTCGTCCGAACCACTCCAGTCGAACAGAACGAGATCTGCTCGTGAGCCGCGAGCCAGTCGTTGTTCTTCGACCTTCAAAGCCCGTGCAGTATTTCGGCTGGCCATGTTCCAGGCGTCGTGCAGCGAGAGGCCCGCGGATCGAATGGCGTAGGCGACGCAGGCGTTGGTCAGTTGAGCCGATCCCGCCAAATACTGCGGGTTCGCAGCCACGACGATTTTGCCTTCCGACAGGATTTCGACTTCGCCCGATTCGATCTGGTAGCGTCCCGGCGGACAGCCCGCCAAGCCGGCCGAGTCGCAAGTGATGATCGTGTGCAGCGTCGTTTTGGCTCGCACAACCGAGCGGATGACGCTGGCTGGCAGGTGATGTCCGTCGGTGATGATGCAGGCAATCAGACGTTTGTCGCCGAGTTGTTCCCAAATGTAGTTCGGGTGCCGGCGGATCATTCCGTGCGCGCCGTTGCCCAGATGAGTGCTCAGGGTTGCTCCGGCGTCGATCGCGGCGGTGACTTGTTCCGGCGTTGCTCCCGTGTGGCCAATCGAAACGGTCACGTCTGCGGCGACCGCTTGGCGAATGAACTCGACTGCGTTGTCGGTTTCCGGCGCGAGCGTCACGAGTCGAATGCGATTGCCGGAGATGTCCTGCAAGCGGCGAAACTCGTCCCAATTCGCTGCCCGCACTTGCGACAACGGATGCGCGCCGCGCGGGCCGTCTTCTGGCGAGATGTGCGGTCCTTCCAGATGAATGCCGGGCACCATCTTGTCGGCCCAAGGAGTTGACTCGCACGCTTCTCGGATCGCTTTGACGCCGGCGGCGAGTGCCTCAAAGCTGGCGGTGATCAGCGTCGGACACAGCCGAGTGATGCCGAACGCGAAGTGTGCCTCCAAGACAGTCAGCACTTGCTCGGCCGTCAGTTTTGGGTCGCAAAACCAAATCCCTTTGTGGCCGTTGATCTGCAAGTCGAACAGCCCCGGCGCGATCCACGGCCAGGTCGCAGCGTCTCCTTCTGGCCAGGCCGGTTCGACGCGAGCGATGCGTTCGGCTTCGACGGTCACGCAGATCGGTTCGCCGTTCACATAACTTCGTCCTCGAAGTTCCCGCATTGCAAATTTCCTGGAGTCATCACTGTGTTGGAGTTTCGCCAAATCGTCATTGGCTTTTGGACAGATTCCGGAACGTGACCTACGTTTGGGCGGCCACGGCGGAACGCCGCTGCGCCGATCGTGTCAATCGTAGGAATCGTGTCGAATGAACTGGGATCGTCATACCTTGTGGACCGCCGGCTGGCCAGCGTTGAGCGCTGGAGCGGTCGGTGTTGTCTTGTCGGCGGTCGTTTCGCCGGGATTGCTGATCCCGTCATGTGTCGCGGTGTCGGCGGTGGCTGGCAGTTTCCTAACGGCAGTTTGGGTGCATCGCGGTCAGCAAGAGGCGAAGGCCCGATTGCGGCATCCTGAACTTTCCGGCACGGGCAATCCGGGAGACGGCGAAGGGTTATGAATTGGACGAAGAAGAACTGCGCGTCGAGTACGGCGTGCAGCAAGTGCTCTGCAAGCCATTCTCGCCGCGCGAGTTGATCTCGATTGCCAATTCACTGTTGGAGGCGGCAGTCTCAAACGGAAAAGTCTTTGATTCGCAAACGGGCTTAATGTCTGATCCCAGCGAGTGATTCATGTCGGATATCCTCTCAGAAAAAACGATTGCTCGGCACATGCTGACGCTCGGCGGCATCGCGATCGCGATGTCATCGTTGGGGGCGTTGCATCCGTGGATTGCGGTGTGCGGTTCGTTCCTGGTGATGACGATCGTGATCGGGATCGTGGTTTTGCGCGGAGATGGCCGCGTGGCTGCTCTGATCGTCACAGTTGCCGCGATGCTGAGTTCGGGAGTCTGCTGGTACAACGACGACGATCTGTCCCTGGTGCTGGCATTGTTCATCAGCATATTTGGCACGGTCGTAATGGGCTTGCTCAGTGCGATTGTCTGCAAGACCAGCCGTAACCGACTGCGGAAAATCAACGACCTGGAGACTCGGCAGTTTGAATTAGTTCGCAAGGTCTACGACTACGACCGCAACACGTGTTTGTCTGGCGAGATTCCGATCTTCTGGATGAATTCAGCTCCGGAGGCATCGCGTCCGTCGACCGAGAAGACGCACACGGCGTTTGGCCAGATGCTGACAGAATTGGTCGAACCATCTGCCTCGCCGGTCATCGGCCCGGATGTGTTTGACTTCGCGATGCTGCTGCTTTCGATGCAACAGATTGGGCACCGCTTGTCGTCGGAGCTGAAACTCGACGCGCTGGTGTCCGCGATTCTGGACACGGCGAAGGATGTGCTACGCTGCCAACACGCGGAATTGCACCTGTGGAATGCTCGCGAGGAGCGATTTACGAACGCCGTACAGTCGGAAGCCGCGCTGTTGTCCGATTCGGTGCGAGCGGTGCTGACCCAAGCAGCCCCATTGCCAGCCTCGTTCGCGTGGGTGATGAAGCAACGTCGCATTCTGACCCAGCGAGATGTTCTGGCCGGCAAAGTGGAAGCCGCCGATTTGTCTGGCGAGACGCTGCCCGCTGCCGTCGCGCCGCTGCTGGTCGGAGACGACCTGGTCGGTGTGCTGGTGGTCAGCGACGCCGAAGACGAAGGTCCGACCTTCATCCGCATATTGCACATCCTCGCCAACCACTGCGCTCTGAGCCTGAAGAACTCGCAGTTGTTCCGCACCATTCAGGAAATGGGTCGTCGAGACGGGCTGACCGGTCTGCTGCATCACGCGCCGTTCCTGGAAGAATTGGAACGCATGATCGACGAGGCACAGACTCACAATCGACCGCTGACCCTGGTGATGAGCGACCTCGATGACTTCAAGGATTTCAACGACAACTACGGCCATCAAGCCGGTGACAAAGTGTTGCAAGAGGTGGCTCAGTGGTGGCAGGCGATCATGCCCGACCACGCGATCCTGGCACGCTACGGCGGTGAAGAATTCATCTGCGCACTGCCGGGCGAAACGCTGAGCCGCGGCACCGAGTTGGCAGAAATGCTTCGCGCCGCGCTGGCGTCGCACCCAGTCAGTTACAACGGCATTCAATTGCACGTCACCGCCAGTTTTGGCGTCACGGAACTCGGCAATCCGGCAACCAATGCTACGCGACTGATCCGCCTTGCCGACAAAGCGCTGTACCGCGCCAAAGATGACGGCCGCAACCGCGTGGAAGCACATGATCCGTCGCGACCAGAAATCGCCATGATGGCGGAAACCTCGCAGTTTTCGCTGCGATAAGCCCCTCGAGGGATCGTCGATCATGGCCATCACCATGGAAACCTTCGGCCGAGTTCTGGTCGCGCACACGCCAGAAGAACTCAACGAAGAGAACGCTCGCGAACGGATGAACGCTTTGGAACAACCAGTCGCACAAGGGACGGCCTGCGTCGTCGCGCAGATGGATCGCACCGAGTCGCTCGACAGTGCCGGCCTGACGGCGCTGCTCGACCTGCGCGACGAGTTGCGGCAACACGGTGGCAATCTCAAAGTTTGCAACCTCACCGAGACCGGCCAGAAAGTCTTCGAGCGGACTCGGCTGGACAACCACCTCGACACGTTCGACTCGGTGATCGACGCGGTCGCGAGCTTCCTGAGCGCGGGTTAATATGCCGCAATGGCATTCCTGGACGCGAAGTGGCTGCGACGATGGAGCGGCGTGGCGCTGCTGATCTATCTGACCGCGCTCGTCACCGGAACGCACTTGCCGCATCCCGAAGACTTGATCTCGATCGAAGGCAACGACAAGTGGCTGCACTTCGGCGCGTACTTCGGCTTGGCATTCCTGATGGCGGCATGGCGGCAATCGTCGCAGCCAGTGACGCGGCGCGCTCTGTTGGCGATTTGGAGCCTTGCGACGTTCACCGGCGGCGCCGATGAACTGACTCAAATGCTGCCGGGCATCAACCGCCAATGCGAATTTGCCGACTGGCTGGCCGACATCGTGGGAGCCGCGTGTGGCCTGCTGATTTGGATCGGACTTCGGCGGATGCTTGCCGATCAACGCGCCCGTGTCCGATCGCTGACCCTGGATGATTCCCATTTTGATTGAAGCCTGAAGCCCCAGCGAGTGAAGTGGTGCGCGTTTCTTTGCTGGCATTTCGGGCTTCAATGTGGTTCAGCGATTGGTTGAGACGGAGCTTGCGCAGCTTCCAGCCTTGTCAGCCCTCGAACGTGAACCATGCCAGCGTTGGTGATCCGCGTACTGGCCCCCCACAATCTCGAAGTTGAGAGGCGTAGCGGGCGCGTCGCAAAGCCTTCGAATCATTCTGGCTTTGACGGCATCCCCTAAAGTGGTCTCTCTTCCCGCTTGACCAAGCTGAATCTCGCTGGATAGATTGCCGCCCACTTTCTGATAGGAACCGTCATGCGATCTTCTTTGCGACTGCTGGCCCTTAGCCTTCTCCTGCGTTGACGCGGGGGCTTTGGTGTCGTTGTCGCTGTTGACCGTGCGAATACACCCTGAGCCTCCACTGGAGGCTCGGGGTTTTTTTGTTTGTTGGAGGATGGGCACTCCTGCCCGTCCTCGGAGTCCACTTCCCGTTTGGGTCGGGCAAGAGTGCCCAACCTCCTTGGAGACTTGAGATGTCCACACAGCCTGACACGATCACGATCTTCGACACCACCCTGCGCGACGGCGAGCAGTCTCCCGGCTGCAGCATGAACTCGGCCGAGAAGCTGGAAATCGCGAAGGCGCTCGTCGAACTCGGCGTGGACGTCATTGAGGCGGGCTTCCCAATCGCATCGCCGGACGATTTTGAGGCGGTGCGGACGATCGCTCGCGAGTTCGGCAGCCGCACGGTTATCTGCGGGTTGGCTCGCTGTCGCAAAGAGGACATCGACCGTGCGTGGGAGGCGCTCAAAGAAGCGGAGAGGTGCCGCATCCACGTCTTCTTGGCGACCAGTCCGATCCATCGCGAGTTCAAACTCAAGATGGCCGAGGACCAGATCCTGAAGTCCACGGTCGAGATGGTGAAGTACACGCGCGACCTGATGTGCTCGCGGCCCGACATCACGACGCCGAATTTGGAGTTCTCGCCGGAGGACGCGGCCCGCACGGAACTCGACTTCCTGTGCCAAGTGGTCGAGAAGGCGATCGACGCCGGAGCCACGACCGTCAACATTCCGGACACGGTGGGCTACGCGACGCCGATGCACTTCAAAACCTGCATCGAGTACCTCAAGGCGAACGTGTCGAACATCGGCAAGGCGGTCATCAGCACGCACTGCCACAACGATCTCGGCTTGGCGGTCGCGAACAGCTTGGCCGGAGTCGAGGCGGGTGCTCGGCAAGTCGAATGCACGATCAACGGCTTGGGCGAGCGAGCCGGCAACGCGGCGCTCGAAGAAATTGTGATGGCGATCAAAACGCGCGGCGACTTCTACGGCGTGAAAACGAACATCAACACGCCGAAGCTATTCCCGATCAGCCGCTTGGTCAGCCGCATCACGGGCATGACGGTGCAACGCAACAAAGCGATCGTCGGCCAGAATGCGTTCGCTCACGAGGCGGGTATCCACCAGCACGGGATGCTCCAGAACCGAGCGACCTACGAGATCATGCGGCCGGAAGATGTCGGCTACGTCGGCTCGAACTTGGTCTTGGGCAAACACAGCGGCCGACACGCCTTTCGAGATCGAGTCCATTCGCTGGGCTTTGAATTGGAGACCGCCGTGTTCGAACGAGTCTTTCAGGAGTTCATCACGCTCTGCGACAAAAAGAAGGACGTCTACGATTCGGACATCATCGCGCTGATCGAAAGCCACGTCGGTGAGAAGAGCGACGCGACGGATCATTGGAAGTTGATCAGCGTGCAGACCTTCGCTGGAGCCAACACGATCCCCACGGCGACCGTTGAGTTGCAGTGCGAAGGCGATTCGCAACCGAAGCGCGATGCGGCCACTGGTGACGGCCCACTCGACGCGATCTTCCTGGCGATGAAGCGGATCACTGGAGTCGCGGGCACGTTGCGAAACTTCCAAGTTCGCAGTGTGACCGGCGGCGAGGACGCGCAAGGCGAATCGTTCGTCGAGATTCTCGTCAACGACAAGGCGTACCACGGCAAAGGGATCAGCACCGACATCATCCAAGCCAGTGCCGAGGCGTACCTCAAAGCCCTGAACCGAGCGATGTCCGACAAGCAGCTGACCAAGCGAGTCCTCGCGCAACACGATTGAGCCGCATTGTGAGTTCGCTCAATACGACGATCCGTGCTCCGGATGAGACGCCCGCCATCGCGCGCAGCGTTCAAGGCGGAACATTCGCGCTGATGGTGTTGTCGGCGATGCACTTCGTGGTCGATGCCGTCGCCTCGCAGGTGACTCCGTTGTGGCCGACGCTCAAAGAGCACTACCAGGTGCCGACGTTCTGGATGTTGTTCGTGTGGACGATTGCCTCGTCGTTCAGTCAACTCGGCTTCGCGTTGATCGGAGACCGAGCTGCCAGCCGTTGGCTTGTCTGGCTCGGCCCGGCGGTGAGTTGCGTTTGTCTCGGATGCATCGGGTTGTTCAATCAGTTCGCGGTTCTGGGAATCTTGCTGGCGATTGCTGGCATGGGGATCGCCGCGTTTCACCCGGAAGGGGCAACGCTGTCGGGAAACTGCTGGCCGAACGCTCGCAGCCGAGCCGTTTCGATTTTTGCGATGGGAGGATTCCTCGGTCAGTCGGCGGGGCCTCCGTGCAGCGGCTGGGTCGTGGACCACTTCGGACTTCGAGCACTGACCGGCGGGATCACGATTGGATTGGCCTTGATGATCGTGATGCGGCTCGCGTATCGACCTGCGACACCCGTTGCAAACACCCATCGAGTTGCCACGACCGGCATTTGGACGGTTCTGAGACAGCGTCGGTCGCTGATGTTCTTGCTGCTCTCGGCCGGCACGGTGCGAGTCATCGCAGCGGCCGGTGTGCCAGTCACTCTGGCCTACTGGCTGAAGTCGCTGGAGTTCTCCGATGCCAAGATCGGCGGAGTGCAGTCCGCGTTCCTCGCCGGGATTGGCCTGGGTGGTCTGCTGTGTGCGATCGTCGTGAGGCCGCGAACAGAGCGGCTCGCGCTGTGGTTCGTCCCGCTACTGTCGGTGCCGTGCTTATTGGCGATGCCGAGCTTGCAGGGACTCTGGCTGTCGGTGGCAGCGCTCGCGACGGGGTTGCTGCTGGGGATCGCGCAGCCGGTCTTCATTAGCTACGGTCAGCAGTTGCTGCCTGAGACTCAGCGTGTCGCCAGTTCGATCACAATGGGCTTGAGCTGGGGGACCGGCGGAGCGATCTCCGCCGCGCTGATCGACGTCTGCGACCGTCGACAGTCGTTCGACATTGCGTTTGTCGCGTTCGCCGCAGCGGTGGTCGTATCGAGTATGCTGTGTTTGCTGTTGCCGAAGACCAAAGCAAACTAGCCCGACGCGCCAGCGAGGGTTCTTGAGGAGCCATTGGAACCCTCGCTGGCGCGTCGGGCTAGTTTCGAAATCACGTCTCGTCGGCGTAGCGGATTAAGCTGAGGACGTCGTAGCGGCTGAGCTTCTCGCGGCCTTTGAGGAAGTCGAGTTCGATGACGAATGCGCAGCCGGCGATCGTCGCGTGAAGTTGCTCGACCAAGTTGACGCAGGCGAGCATCGTGCCTCCAGTGGCCAGCAAGTCATCGACGATCAGCACTCGGTCGCTCGATGTGAGCGCATCAACGTGCATGTGCAGCGTGTCACTGCCGTATTCGAGTTCGTAGGAGAACGCCTGAGTTTCAAACGGCAGCTTGCCTGGTTTGCGAACCGGCACGAACTTGGCATTCAGTTGCAGAGCCAGCGGAGCCGCGAAGATAAATCCACGGGCTTCCGCCGCGACGATGGCCGTCACCCCTCGGTCGAGAAAATGCGTCGCGAAACGATCGATCACTTCGCGAAACGCCACCGGCTCGGCCAGCAGCGTCGTGATGTCGCGAAACATGATCCCCGGCTTTGGAAAATTCGGGATGCTGCGAATGTAGCGTTTGAGGTCCATGTCGTTCATTGAGGATCGGCTTTCGATGAGGAGTCCACATCGGACTTGGTGGCTTCGTCGGTCGCGGTTTTGGTGGTGGCTGGTGTCTCTGACGCCGATTGCAGATTGGTTCGAGCCTGAGCCACTTGTTCGGCGGCACTGAGGTCATCGGCATAGAGTTCGATGATGGCCTTCCACAGCGTGAGGGCTTCGTCACGTTTCCCTTCCGCGATCAGCTTGTCCGCTCGGCGGAGCGCTGTCGGCAACCAATTCGAGGTACCCCGTTGCGTTCGATCATCCAGCAGCACGTTCAGCAATTGGGTCGCCTTCGAATGAATGTCTTTGAACTCCGGCTGGCCGTCCGTCATGGCGATCAATGCTCGCAGCTTTCGCTCGGCTTGCGCGTAGTCTTGATTGTCGTTGCACTTCTGAGCCAGCTTCAGAATGCGATTCGGCTCGGGAGCTGTGGCGACATTCTGCTTGTCTCGGCTGCGTCGTAGTTCAATGCGAAGCTCGTGAATTCTCAGTCGATCTCGTACCGCATCGACGTCCTTCTCCCATTTCGAGCCTTGCTTCAGCGCTCGTTCGAGGTGCAGTTTGGCTTCACCGATTTGGGACGCGTCCACATCGGATTGGTTGGCGATCACTGCCGCCAACTTCAAATGTTCCTCGGCAAGCAGATCGCGATTCCGAAACAGCCAGACACAGACAACGATCAGTAGGACCAACGAAGTGACTTGCACCCAGAACTTGTCCAACACACGCCCGATGGCTCCGGCGGCTTGCTGTTCGGAGAGGGCTTTGCGCATCAGATTGCGCATGATCGTGCCGGGGCCTTGGCTGGGCGCGGCCAAGTGTCGCGTCGCGTCGGAATCGGTCGCCACGCGCTGCGACGCCGACGAGGTCATCGTGGCTCCCAGTGCGGGCCATTGAGCGGATGCGATGGGCACTGCCGGCGTCGGAAGCGTCGCAGCCAGCGGAACATTCTGGCCCAGCGCATCCGGGATCAGGACTGTCGGCGCGAGCGGAAGATCTTCATCGACTCGCGCTTGACCGCCGGCCTCGGTGGACTCGTCGATGGCGTTTGTGGAGGGCGTGGCGGCAGCAGAGGCCGCCGCCTCTGCTGGCTTCTGCGAGTTTTGCCAGGCAAATCGCTTCTGAACCTCTGCCAGACGCAGCGACAAAACGTAGGAATCGGGGTAGCGGTTGTCCGGGTCTTTCTCCAGCAACTTGCAGACGATCTCTTCCAACTGCCGAGGCATGTCCGTGGCATACAGGCCGGGGCGATCGAACACTCCGAACTGGTGCTTGTGGATCACGTCGAGCGATGACTTGCCGCTGAACGGCGGCCGGCCAGTCAGCATCACATACATGACCGCACCCAGCGAATACAGGTCGCTCTTCTTGGTGGCTCGCTGTCCTTTGGCCTGTTCGGGAGACATGTATTCGACGGTTCCGACGATGCCGCCCGTGACGGTCAACTTCTGCGACGCGAAGACCTGAGCGACTCCGAAGTCGGTCAGCTTGACCGTGCCGTCGCTGGAGAGCATCAAGTTCGACGGCTTCAGATCGCGGTGGATGATGCCGGAATTGTGCGCCGCTTTGAGTGCTCGGCAGATTTGCAGACAGAGGTCGATGACTTCTGGCCAGGGCATTCGTTTGTCGCGTTTCAACCGCGAAGTCAGGGTCTCGCCGTCGACGTACTCCATCGAGTAGTAGTAGATGTCTCCGTCGTTGCCACTCTCGTAGAGCTCGACGATGTGCGGACTCTTGAGTTGCTCCATCGACGCGATCTCGCGTTTGAAGCGTTCGACAAAGCCATCCTCGCGAGCGAGCGAGGCCGGCAATACTTTCAGGGCCGCCTGCTTGCCGGTCTCTTGATGAGTCCCCAGATAGACCGTCCCCATGCCGCCAGCACCCAGCTTCACACCGATTTCCCAAGGGCCGATTTGCTTGATTTCCATGAGGTGATCGCCGAATGGCGGGTTGCTCAGTCAGCCCGCAAAATAAAGTCACCGAGTCACTCCGTGACTGGTCGACTTTGAAGCGTGAGACCCTTGAGTCTTTCGCATCGGAGCGTATTCTCACCGCCCCTCCGAAGCAACGAGCGGTTTGCCGCGGAGTTCTATTGCCACGGAAGACCACCATGCTCATCGCTGGCCGACTCGTCAGTCCCGAACAGATCGTCTCCGGCCAAGTCCGAATCGAGGGGGATCGCATTGTCGAAGTCGGGCCGCATCTGGGTGTCGCTGACAAAACGTTCCCGGACGACTGCCTGATCTTCGCGGGGTTTGGGGACATTCACATCCACGCTCGCGACGACGTCAGCGGACATGAATGCCACAAAGAAGATTTCGCGACCGCCGCGCGAGCCGCCATCCACGGCGGAGTCGTGCATGTCGCCGACATGCCCAACAATCCGATCCCGCCGATCGACGACGAATCCTACGCGGCCAAGCAAGAAGTCGTGCGGCAACGCAGCGTCCCCATTCACATCACGCTGTATGCCGGCATTGGACCAGGCACGCAGCCGCTGACTTCATCGGTCCCGTACAAGGTTTACATGGGACCGAGCGTCGGCGAGTTGTACTTTCGCAAGCTCAGCGATCTCGACGAAACGCTGTCGGCGTATCGTGGCCAAGCCGTCAGCTTTCACTGCGAAGATCCGGAGTTGATGGACCAGCATCGATCCGCGCCGACTCACGAGCAGCGCCGGCCGCCGGAATGTGAAGTCTCCGCCACGTCCTTCGCGCTGCAGATGATTGAGAAGTACGACCTGACCGGAAAGCTCTGCCACTACTCCGTCGAGGCCGGCCTACCGCTGATCCGAGCAGCGAAGGCGCGCGGTCTGCGAGTCACCGCCGAAGTCACTCCGCATCACCTGTACTTCGATGAGTCCGACATCACCGACACCAATCGCGGCCTGATGCAGATGAACCCGCCGCTGCGTGCTGTTCACGACCGCCTCGCGATGCTGGCCGCGCTGCGCGACGGGACGCTGGACTACCTCGCCACCGATCACGCGCCACACACGCTCGAAGAAAAAGAGCGTGGCGTTTCCGGCCAGCCGCACCTCGACACCTACGGCGCGTTCGTGACTTGGCTGATTCTCAAGCAAGGCTTTACGCCGGAGCAGGTCGCGACGTTCTGCTCGGTCAAGCCGGGCGAGTTCGTGAATCCGTACAGTTCTCCGCTCCGCTTCGGCCGGGTCGAACCGGGCTACACCGCGTCGCTGACGGTCCTGAACCTCACGCGGCCGGAGACGATCCGTCGCGAAGACCTGTTCACCAAATGCGGCTGGTCCCCCTTCGAGGGCGTGACTTTCCCTGGCTCAGTCGAGGCGATTTTGCTGATGGGCAAGTGGCAATCGGCTGCGACGTAGACCGGACGTCTACGTCCGGTCAATTGTTTGGACGTAGGCATCCGAACTACTTCGTCTCCAAATTGAACGCGCCGTCCCAATCGGCAGGTGGCATGTTGTTGTGCTCCGCCATGCGCGCGAGCAGAAACCGCTTCGGTCCATCGTCGTCAGGAACGGCATTGAGCCGCTCGATCCCTTCACCCCATCGGCCCGAGAGGATCGCATCCAACGCGGCCTCGTAATTCAGCCGCACCGTTTCTGAGACGTTGTCACCCTCGACCTCCGGCGGCAGCAGTTCGTGGATGATCAGCGGCGTGTCCATGCCTTTGGGTCTCACGCGAGCCAAGCGGCGGCAGCGTCCCTGTTCGGGCGGCATCATGCGACGTACGAATCCAGCGGTGGTCTCGTCGATGCACACGCCGACTCCGAACTGCCGCGTCAGCCCTTCAATGCGTGAGCCTTGATTCACGACCGGGCCGAACACGCCAATCTTCGCTTGCTGCGAGGTGCCGATCTGTCCGGCGATCGCTCGGCCGTGAGCGATGCCCACGCCGCACGAGAACCCTTCGAGCAATCCACGCTCTTCGAGAGCGGCGTTGAAGACCTCCATAATTCGCAGCGCGGCATGGCACGCCGGCATCGGCCCATCAGGCAACGCTTCTGGCCAGCCCCAGAAACCAAGCGCAGCGTCCCCTTGGAAATCGGCGATCGACCCGTCAAAAGCCAGGATGCCACCCGTCATTGCGGACAGCGCGGCCTTCACGCATTCCAGCAGCTTGTGCAAGTCGTTCTTCAATTGCTCCGACTTCCGCGAGAATCCGCGCACGTCGCAAAATAGCACGGTGATCTCCCGTTCGGACGGGACCAGGATGTCGCCGGCTCCACCCTTCTTGGTGAGGCTCGCGATCACCTTGGGCGAGAAGAACGTCGACAACTGCGCCGTCTGTTCTTGCAGGCTGCGAACCGTATGGATCGAGCCGATGAGTTGCGCGACCAGTTGCGTGAAGCGCAGGTCGCCTTTGAGCGAGTCTTCCGTGACGAGGTTATTGCCGTCACGCCCGCCCAACCCAGAGACGTACAAGCACCAGCCCACACAAGACTCGGCGGTGATCGGCGAACAAAACGCCCAACCCAGCGCACTCGCCATCGTGAACTGGCTGTCCCCTACTTCTCCGACGATGTGCATCACGCTTTCCCCGCGACGCAGCGACTTGCGGAGCAACCGCCGACTCGGCGTGAAGCGACCATCAAAACTGTCGCGTGTCTGAACACGCATTACTTTTGGCTTGGGAATCTCTGCGTTGGGATCGTCGTGACGCCGCATCTCGATGACGTCAGATTCCTCGAACATGGCGACGGCAACGGCCACCGCCGGCGGAATCGCTTCCAACAGCATGCCACACAACTTGAACGCCAAGTCCACATCGGTCTTCGATCCTGAAATGGAATGCGGCAGTTTCGACAACACCTCCATTTGCAGGTCCGTGTCGCCGAACGAAACCTTTTTGAGATCCTCGTCTTGGTAGGAATATTCATCGGCGATGTCATCCGAATACTGCGTGGCGAATTCCGACGGGGGTTCGGACTCCGCCCGGAATTCGTCGCGGTCGGTCGGCTGCGGCATGTACTCGATAACGGCGAAAAAGCTCGATTGGCCGATCTCGAACACTTCCGATCCGCCCACCAAGATCTCGCGCAGAAGCTCCCCTCGCAACTTGATCGAGTTCGTGGCGGTCGGCAAACAAGTGACTAAAAGCTTTCCGTTCTGCAAGCACAGATCGGCGTGTTCGCGAGAGATGGAACGATCCCATTCGACCGCCCAGCCGCTGGCCGGAGCACGTCCCAATCGCACCACTTGCCCTTCGACCAACCGCTGTCGAAACACTTGGCCGGCCGGGCCTTGCACGATCAATTCCGCCATGCCTCGGTTCGGTTCCGCCATGCCATTCATCCCTTGAAGACAACTCGATCTTTGCTCGAACTGGTCAGGGCCGACCTTTGAAGGATCGCCCGCGACGAGTTTCTTGTAATAAGCCGAAGACGACTTTTCGAGCCTGAGCGATCGACGGATTGCGGCTCAGTGGGTCTTCACAAAGAACCGGGGGCGAGACTCAATGAACGCAACCGCTTCCGCCACGTCAGGCCAGCACGCCTTCGACCAGTTCGCCATGCACGTTGGTCAGACGGCGTTGGATGCCGTTGTGGTAGTACGTCAGGCGTTGATGGTTGATGCCGAGCAGATGCAGCACCGTCGTGTGGAAGTCGTGCCACGAGACGCGATTCTCGACCGCCTTCCAGCCGACGTCGTCAGTGGCTCCGTAGGCGAAGCCCGGCTTGAGGCCGGCTCCGCACATCCAGACGGTGAAGCCGTATTGATTGTGATCGCGGCCAGCACCGATCACTCCGGCGGCAGACTGCGCGAACGGAGTGCGGCCGAACTCGGATGTGAACAGCAGCAGCGTGTCCTCCAGCATCCCGCGTTGCTTGAGATCGCGGATCAGTGCGGCGATTGGCTGGTCGATGCGGATCGCTTCGCGCGCGTGATTCTCACGCATGTCTTCGTGGCCGTCCCAATTGATGCGTGGCGAACCGAACGCTCCGCCGGAAAACATCTGAATGAATCGCACGCCGCGCTCCAGCAGTCGCCGCGAGAGCAAACAACTGCGCCCGAAATCGACTGTCGCTTTGTCGTTCAGGCCGTAGGCGTCTTGAGTCGCTGCGGTCTCGGCGGCGAGATCCGCAACCTCCGGCACGGCAAGCTGCATCTTCGCGGCCAACTCGTAGCTGCGAATCCGTGCGACCAGCGCGTCATGTCCGGGGACTTTCGCCAGTTCCGCTTCCGCGACATCGGCCAGTCCCGCCGGGGCCGTCTGCCGCAAATGATTTTCGTTGAGCTTTCGTAGCAGCGCACGCGACGCCAATTCGGTGCGTTCGTCGATCGGCCGAGCGGGCTGCAAGTCGTCGATCGGAACGCCGCGACTGCGAATCACGACTCCTTGATGCCGCGCCGGCAGAAAACCGTTCGTCCAATTGATCGACCCGCCAGCCGGCAGCCCGCGCGTGTCCGGGATGACGACGTAGGTCGGCAAGTTGTCGGTGTCGTTTCCGAGTCCGTACGACAGCCACGCTCCGATCGTCGGAAAGCCGTTCAGCCGGAAACCGCTGTTCTCTTGAAACGTCGCGGGAGTGTGATTGCTGGTCTCGGCCCACATCGAACGAATCAGCGTCAGCTCATCGGCCACCGTCGCGATGTGCGGCATCAACTCCGAGACCCACAAGCCACTCTCGCCGCGCTGTCGAAACGCCCAATCGTTTTTCCGTAGCAACCCGACTTGTCCGAAGAACACATCCGGCCGCTCGTCGCCGCCCAGCGGCTGACCATGTCGCTTCGCCAATTCCGGCTTGTAGTCAAACGAGTCGATCTGGCTGAACCCGCCGCACGCGACGATGTGAATCACGCGTTTGGCTTTCGGAGCGAAATGCGGCGGCGGATCAGACGACTCGCCGGACACAACTTCGGACTTCGCGTCGCCAGTTCGCAACAGCAAACTCGCCAGCGCCGCGCCGCCAAGTCCGGTTTGAGTCCAGGAAAAGAAGCCGCGCCGGCTGAGAAGAGGGGAGTTGTCAGGAACGATGCTCATGAATCAACCTCAAAGGGCCGTCACACCGTAAACGTGACTGGTTCGGACTTCCATCGCAATGGTGGCGCGTTCGCATCGAGCAATCGAGCTGAAATGTTATCGTCCGTCAGTTGGCGATACCCCAGATAACTGCTCGTCAGCCGAGGGTTGATCTCGATGAGCACCGGTTCGAGTGGATGGTCGAGCGGCAACACGAGGTCGCAGCCGACGTAACCTGTCAGGCCCGGCACCGCGCGACAGGCTCGTTCCGCGAGTTGCTGCACGGCGAGTGCCGACTCCGGTGAAATGCCCGCGGGAACTCGACCACCGCGATATTTGAAATGATCGTCCTCGCTGAAGTGCTGTTCCGCGACAGGAAGGACTTCGAGAACTGATCCGTCCTCGGCGATCAACAACGTCACGGACAGCGCCGTGCCTGCGATGAACGGCTGTTGGATGAACGTTTCCGGCTCATGCAAGCGGCCGAGTTCGTGGCGAGCGTTCCACAGATCGAAGCCGTCGCGCACCAGGAACATGTCTTGCGAGCCGGCACCGTCGCGGCGTTTGATGATTGTTGGTCCGAACCAGCGAACTTCGGATTGTCGGTCGGCGGGATTGAACGGCAGAGTTTCGGGAGTCGGAATGGATCGTTCGTGCAACCACGCCGCCAGCGGCAGCTTGTCTGAGGCCAGCATGATGGCCCGGTCGGAGGCACCGAGGAATCGGCGAGGCAAGGATCGCGGAGACTCGGTGTCGTTCACGAGCCGAAACAGTAACGCCCGCTTCAGCAGTTCGCCGTTTGACTCTGGAGCGATTGCCCACAACACATCACTGTCGCGGATCAGTTCGCGAAACTGCGATAACTCATCCACCGCCGAGCCCACGAGTCGCACTTCGCAATCCTTCAGTGGGCATTCACCGAGCCGAGAATCCCAAGTGGTGACGACGTCGCAGCCGAGGATCGTAGCGATGTCTTCGATCAGCGCGGCCAGCATCGCTTGGCCTTCGCGGGCCAATGACGTCTCCAGACTGGCTCCCGGCCAGCCTCCACCGCAGACAAACTCGGAAACAAAAACTCGCAACGTGACTTCTCACTACTTCCACTTCAGGATTCGCGGTTCCCAACTTTGGTCAATGGGCACTTGCGACACAACGAACCCTCCGGCTTCGGCAAGCCGAGCTTGCGCGATCTGTGCCATGACTTCGCGATGCGACACGTCCCAGCCTTGCAGCACTGCGATCAACCGCTCCGGAGGAACCGGCGTGCCTCGATGGCGAACGGGTTGAGTCTGCATCAGCTCAATCGCTTCGCGAACCCAACCGGCGTGATCAGGGTAGATCGGCAAGTCACGTTCAAACTCTCGGAACGGCAACAGCAACGCGAGCGGTCCCGAACGCGCGGCCAGTGGCGTGAGTTGCTTCACGAATTCCTTCCAACACAAGCCCTCGTAGCAGCCGACCCCGGCGCACAGCGTTTGCTTGTCGTGCGCTTCGCATTCGGTCGCCCAGACCGGGATGACTCGCGGCACGCGAGCGGCCTTCGAGACCGCCTCGACAAACTGCGCCGCCGCATCGGGACCGAGTTTCGCGGTCGAGCGTTTCAGACCGTAATCGGTCGTCCAACGGCAGAGCGGATGTCCGCAGCCGCAAGCCGACGGTGCTCCTTGCAAGTCGTTGAGAAACAGACCGGCCGGAGTTGGCAATCCCTCGAGCAACTTCGTGACACGAACGAGCTGCGCGTCGAATCCCTCGCGCGACATGATCGGCACCCACGGGTAAGTCTTCACGACCTCGTCATCGCTCGGCTCAGTCGATTTGGGAAAATACCTCCGCCATTCCGGATGCCCCTGCAAACTGGCCATCAACTCCGGCCGCTTGTCCGCGAGGGCCGGACAACGAGCGACCTCGATCCAGAAATAGCACGGCAACTGATGGCGTTGAGCAGTTGCGAACGCGCGACCAATCTCGCGCCGCGATGACTCGCCACTGCCATCCAGTCGCAGTGTGATGGCGTTGAAGTCGGCCAGTCGCAATGTTGCGGCTCGGACATCGTCGAATTGCCGGGGATCAAGCAGCACTGCTCGCAAGGAAGTTGATGGATCCGCCGCGAGGACACTCTCCGCGAGAATTCCGTAGATCAAAACCAGCAGCACAGATCGCATGGGGACACTCCTCGGCCAATCCAATGGGCGAGCCGCGCGGTTTACGATTCTTGCACGCGATGCTCGTGGTTGCGCAGGTGCTGCGAACAATACTCGAACGTGCCAGCGTCGCACTTCGAGCAGATGCGGAAGTCTTCGTGAGGCTCATCATGCTCGGTCAAGCCGCAGATCGCGCAGTTGTGAAACGGTTTGCCGGCTTCCGCGACTCTTTGAAAAGCCGCCTCCATTGTCCGCTTGCCGAATCGCACGCTCTGGAAAATGTCTCGGCCAAAGAACAACAGGAAATTGCCGATCGAAGCGAGCACAAAGGCTCGGCGCGACCAGTCGCCGCTGATGAGCACGAAGGCGTAGCCCAGCCACGTCAGTAGCGCGAGCCATTTGATGCGAATCGGCAAGAAGAAGTAGATGCTGATCGTGAAGTTCGGAAACAAGTACGCGAACGCCAGGAAGACTGACGAGCCGATGAACATGTTCGTGGCGGGTCCGCCGTCCGGCAGCAAGAACGCTGCGGCGATCGTCGCCAGCACGGAGATCAACACATAAAAATTGTACCGCACCGTGCCCCAGTGACCTTCGAGCGCCGTCCCCATCAGCCAGAACAGGTAGATGCAAAAGATCTCCAGGATGCCGTTTCCTGGCGGCAGAAAAACAAACGTCGCCAGTCGCCAGACTTCGCCATCTGTGACCTTTTCGGGGATCAACTTGAAGGCTTCGAGAATCGAGTCTTGGCCGACACGACCCGGGATCACCTGAAGCAATAGCCACAACGCCCCCTGGAACCCGGCCAGAAATCCGGTGAGGTTCGGAATCGCCAAGCGACGAAAGCGACGTTCGATTTGATCCTGCCAACTCATGCGTGCTCCATCAATTTACGGGCGGCGGCGATTTTTCGACCTCGGTCTGCGGATACTCTGCGACCCAGGCGTACCAGCGGCACTGCACGCCGTCGATCCAATTCAGCTCGCGGCCTTTGAGCGGGCCATCCACGCAGCGGCCAGCCAGAGTCCAACGGCTGCTGGTTTCTTTGTCTTTGAACGGAGCGGTCTCTGGCGAGATGTTGTCCGCGAAGAACGTCAGCACGCGGTCGTCGAGCTTTCGATGAAACGCCACCGACGACTTTGTCGGCCCGTACCAAAAGACCGCGATCGGCTTGCCGCCGACGTCATCCACGAGGCACGCACGCTCGACGGACTCGTCCAACGGGAACGCCTTCGCCGATGCGCCGACTTCGACGCCATGCACGCTCGCCAGTGGCTTGAGCCGATCATCGACTTTGCCCATCGACTTCTTGGCCTCGTCGCTGAGGGTCGTCGGCAGTTCTTTGACGTCGTACTTCTTGCCGTCGAACAAGTCGTAGGCGGTCGATTCCGGATGCAGCATCAGCCAGTGCGACCATTCGGTCATCACGTTGGGGATGCGAGTCAACCGCTGGCCCGCTTGCGGACCTTCAATCGCTTTGCCGCTGAGGGCCGACCAGAGCGTCCCGTCGCGACCTTTCACAACCATGACGCCGCCGCGCCAGCCATGAAACTCGTAGCCGTAATCCTTCTTGAATGCCGTGACGTACCCGCCGTCCGGGTCGTAGAAGAACAGGCCGTAGGTATCGTTGACGACTCGCGAAGCCGACAAGAAATGCCGCAACGGGACCGCTCCGCCATTGTGAGACGCGCGGATCCATGCCAGCACGCGGTCGTCCGGTTTCACGAACTGCTTCCGATTCTGCGTCGAGCAGTACGAGCAGGGGGGCTCGGTCAGCGGTTTGAAGGTGCCGGGCTTCGCAAGAATCGGTCGCGGTTCGTCCGCTCGGAGCAACGACCCGCAGGCCAGCACGAAGAACAATACTCGGAGGGCGTGCGAACGATTCATCTCGGCCTCTCATTTTGGGCGGGTTCTACGATTTGTCTTTCACACCGGCGAGTCGATGCACGGCTTGCCACTCGGCGGCCGTGACCGGCTGGATCGACAGCCGCGCTCCCTGGCGAATCACCATCATGTCTCGCAGATCGACACACGCCTTGAGTTCGTCCCGCGTCACCAGTTTCGGGAAAACTTGCAGCAATCGCACATCGACCATGAACCACGTCGGCTCATCGGGTTTGCTCTTCGGATCGTAGTGGTGGTCTTGCGGATCAAACGCCGTGTGGTCGGGATAGCCGGTCTTCACCACCTCGGCCGTCCCGACGATCGCCATTGGGTCTGCGTTGCTGTGATAAAAGAGAACTCGGTCACCGAGCCGGATCGTGTCTCGCAATAGATTTCGAGCCTGATAATTGCGGACGCCGTCCCAAAACGTGGTCTTGGTCGGTTCCTTCGCGAGATCGACAATCGAATACGACTCCGGCTCGGACTTGAACAGCCAGTATTGTCGGGCAGACGGAGTGGATTTCTTCTTGGCAGCCATGTGTCATCTCCTTGGGTTCGGGATTCTGGCAGCCAGGATCGGATTGCTCTAGCGACTTGGCGACTGGCGGAACTCCCAACTTCTGGCGTCGCTGATATGCTTTGCCGCCATTGCTCAGGTTCAACATTCTCAGGAGAGTTCGCTCATGCCCAAAGTTTTGCTGGTCATCGGGGACGCGACCGAAGTCCTCGACACGATGTATCCGTTCTTTCGGCTGCCCGAAGATGGCTTCGAGGTCGTCGTCGCGGGGCCGGAGAAGAAGCTGTACCACATGGTGCTGCACGAAATCCCGCCCGGCTCGACGTGGGACATCACGCAAGAGACGGCCGGATACCATCTGCAGGCCGACATCGCCTTCCGCGACGTGAAGCCCGATGAGTACGCTGGCCTGTTCCTATCGGGCGGTCGAGCACCGGAATATCTGCGGTACGACCAAGACCTGTTGCGGATCACTCGGCACTTCTTCGAGAAGAACAAACCGGTCGCGTCGGTTTGTCACGGCATCGAGATCGCCGCCGCCGCCGACTGCTTGAAAGGCCGCACGGCGACGACCGTCGCGAAGTGTGCGCTCGACATCACTCAGGTCGGCGGCAAGTACGTCAACCAGCAAGTGGTCGTCGATGGCAACTTCGTCACGGCTCGCGTCTGGATGGACAACACGCCGTTCGTGAAAGAATTCATCAAACTGCTGAAAGCCGCCCAGTGATAGGAGGTCGCCCTCGTGAGCATTCGTCTGTTGTGCGTGATCTGTGGCATCGTGTTCTCGGCGAGCACATCATTCGCCGGTGACTGGCCGCAGATTCTTGGTCCCAACCGTGATGGCCGCGCGGCCGTCGATGAAAAACTCGCCGACTCCTGGCCAAAGGACGGCCCGCCAGTCGTTTGGCAGCGCGACGTTGGCGGAGGCTTCGCGGGGGTGGCGGTGGTCGGTAACACCGCGATCGTGTTTCATCGAGTCGGTGATGAAGAAGTCGCGGAAGCAATGGACGCGAAGACCGGCACGACCAAATGGAAGGCCGGTAGTCCCACGACTTTTTCGAGCGGCTTCTCCGACGACCAAGGCCCGCGCTGCACGCCGGTCATCGCTGGCGATCGAGTGTTTGTGTTCGGTGCTCAGGGAACTCTGCGCTGCCTCGATCTGAAAACCGGCAAGAAGATTTGGCAGCGCGACACGCACACCGAGTTCAAGGCTCCCGAAGGCTATTTTGGAGCCGGTAGTTCTCCGCTGGTGGTCGGCGAAAAACTGCTGGTCAACGTCGGAGGGAACAAAAGTGGTGCCGGGATCGTGGCGTTCGACATCGCCACCGGCAAAACCGTGTGGCAAGCGACCGATGATACGGCGAGCTACTCGTCACCGATCCTCGCAACCGTCGATGGCACGAAGCACGCCCTGTTTGTGACGCGAATGAAAACCATCTCGCTCGATCCCGATACCGGCAAAGTGCGATTTGAGTTCCCGTTCGGGAAACGTGGTCCGACCGTCAACGGAGCGACACCGATCGTGCTCGATGGGCACCTGCTGGTTTCCGCTCACTACGGAGTCGGCGCGACCTTCGCCAAGATCGGCGCAACCGCCGCCGACGAGAAATGGAACAGCGACGACCTGATCTCCAGTCAGTACATGACGCCGCTGGTCCAAGACGGTTTGGTCTACGGCATCCACGGTCAGGAGCGAGTCGAAGACTCGGAGTTGCGCTGCCTCGATCTGCGGACGAAACGCATTCTGTGGTCCAAGCCGAGCATCGGTTTCGGGACGATGATCGCAGCAGACGGCAAGATGCTGATGCTGACGACCGACGGCGAACTCATCCTCTGGCAGCCAGATTCACGTCGCTATCAGGAGCTCGCGCGATCCCGCGTCTTCAAATCGACGACTCGCGCCCTGCCGGCACTTTCCAGCGGAAACTTTTTTGCCCGCGATTCGCGCACGCTCAAGTGCCTGCAAGTCGGGACGGCAAAATAGAGCCCGGCCTAGCGACGCCACTTCCGAGTTCGTTGCTGCTCCGCGCAGTGCACGCAGGTCCGAACGTACGGAATCGCTCGCAGACGCTCTTTGATGATGACCGCTTTCGCGGGAGGCTTGCCCTGCTCCAGACACTTCTCGCAGAGGCCGTAAGTCCCCGTGTCAATTTTCTTGAGAGCCAGAGAGATTTCGTCCAGGATTTCTTGCTCGTTCTCGACGAACCGAAGCGAGAAGTCTTGTTCGTAGTTGTCGGTCCCCAACTCGGCAATGTGCGTCGGGCTTTTCGAGTCGCCGTCCCCATCGGCTCGGTGCAAGGCACCATCCGCCAAGTGCTGGACGTCTCCTCGAAGTCGTGCTTGGAGGCTCAACAAAAGCGTCCGATACTCGGTCAGTTCAGGTTTTTTCAGCATTGAAGGTACCCATTTTGGCTTGCCAAGCGGGGTGGTTTGGATCTGCGGAATCGACAATCAAAGCCGCCATCCAAGCACCTTCCTCCCTGAGCACCATCGGGCCAAAACCCGATCCAGCCACTTCCTGCGGCCGGTAAAAAGTGCGGGATTATCGCTGGTTTTCCCTTGTTATCAAGGTGCCAGGCGAAGTTGTGCGTAAAAAGTCCGTCTTTTGCCGCACGGTTGTGGCGATTTTGACTCACACAGTGCGGCTGCAACTTCAAAGCCAGTCAGACAGTTACGCGGCTTTGTGTTGAACGGCGGCGAGGGGGGCCGGCTCCCGAATTTGTGACTGTGCCGCCAAGACTCCGAGAATTCGCTCCGCGATCGTCAAAGCTTCAACCGCCACCGTACCAGTGACCATCGGTGAGCGACCGGATCGAATGCACTCCACGAATTCCGTGATCTCCGCTGTGAGGGCGTCTTGTGGTGCCGGGGTCTGTGTTTGGACCTCGATCAGCGAGCCAAAAACTTCCTGCTTGAGTTGCTCGATGTCGGCACCCGGTTGCCGAGCGCGATCAACCGGCGAAGTCCCGAAAAGCAGTCGGGCCGACGGCGAGTACGACGTCACCTCGCGCGATCCAAAATCAATGTTCAGACACCGAGTGGCCGTCCAGATGGTCGCCGCGCGGCGAGTCGTCGGATGGACGCGGCTGGCGGAGAGGTCGGCGACGCAGCCGTTTTCAAACGTGAGCCGAGCCTGCACGGCGTCCTCATGTTGCCCCATCAGAGTGATCCCGAACGCCTCGATTCGACGAACCGGAGAGCGGACCAGCGACAGTACCAGATCGATGTCGTGGATCATCATGTCATGGACGACGCCGATATCGGTCGAGCGAAAACTGAACGGGCTGAGTCGCTCGGCCCGGATGTAACGCGGTTGATCGCACAGCTTGGCAGCGGCTTGGAACGCGGGATTGAATCGTTCGACGTGGCCGACTTGCAAAATCGCTCCGGTCCGCTCGGCGATTTGGACAAGTCGCACCGCTTCGGTCAGATCAGCGGCCAATGGCTTCTCGACCAGCGAGTGAATTCCGTTTTCGAGAAAATCGGTGGCGACACGACTGTGAAATCCAGTCGGTACCGCGATCGTTACGGCATCGACGTCGTCAACGAGCGTGCGATAGTCGGCGACCCATTTCGTCTTCGCGGACTCGGCAACCTGTCGGCCTTGCACTTCGCTGGGGTCCGCCACGGCGATCAATTCGACACCGGGAATCTGCGACACAATTCTCGCGTGATGGCGACCGAGTGCCCCGACTCCGATCACAGCCATTCTCAAGACTGACATGAACACTCCCTCATTACGCCGCCTTGCGTTGTTCCCGCGTGTTGATTGACGGTGCATTGCGGAATACCTCACGGCCGCGGCCCATCTTGCCGGCGTTTGTCATGTCCATGAAGTTGAGCAGCGTGTGCAGTTCGATCGGATGAATGTCGTGTTGCTGTTGAGCGAAGAACTCGCGCACGTCGGCGATCCCTTTGTGCTCGCGGAATAACTGCTTGTAAGCCTGTCGGATGATCGCGATGGATGATTCCGACACGCCCGCTCGTCTCATGCCGACCAGATTGATCGTCTTCACCTCAAAGTTGTCGCTGCCGGTCGCCATCATGTAGGGGGCCACATCGACGACACAGCGACAGCCACCGCTAATGAACGCCAGCGTGCCGATCGAGCAAAAGTGATGCACGACCGTGTTGCCGGAAACGATCGCTCGGTCGTGAACGTGGACATGCCCGCCGAGCAGCACGCCATTGACCAGCATCACATGGTTGCCAACACAGCAATTGTGAGCGACATGCGCATTCGACATCAGCATGTTGTGATGACCGATGCGAGTGCCGTGGTCTTCCTTCTCGGCTCCGCGATTGACGGTCACTCCTTCGCGGAAGACGTTGTCGTCGCCGATCTCCAGCCAAG
This sequence comes from Candidatus Kuenenia stuttgartensis, assembly GCA_945861865.1. Lineage (GTDB taxonomy): Bacteria > Planctomycetota > Planctomycetia > Planctomycetales > Planctomycetaceae > SXKJ01. The sequence continues at coordinate 41,222 of CAMAWN010000017.1, forward strand.
TCGCTGATTCCTGATAACTGTGGTCCTGCGGTTCGCCACCGATGACACAATTCGAGAAGAAGCGATTCCGCTCGCCAATCGTCGTGTGGCCGAGGATCGTCACGTTGTTGGCCAATTGACAACCGTTGCCGAGTTTCACATGCGGGCCGATCACGCAGAACGGTCCGATCTCGATGTTGTCATCGAGTTCCGCCTGGGGGTCCACGCACGCCAAGGAGTGAATCACGTTGGCCATAGGTCGTCCTACTTAAACCGCCTCGGAGCACTGCGAATGCTGATGAGTCGTCAGAATCCTGCGAACGAGGTCGTGGTTGTGTCTGTGTCCAGAACGATAGGCATTGAAATAGCCTCGCAAGTCCGCACCGATCAGGGCGAAGTCTCCGAGGCAATCCAAAATCTTGTGCCGCACCGCTTCGTCGGGGGATCGCAACTTGTTGCCGATGACATTTCCGTTCGCGTCAAACACCAGCAGATCTTGGTGCGTCACGCGACGGCCGTAACCCGCAGCCTGCAACTCCGCAACTTCCGTGTCGAGCACGAACGTGCGGGCAAAAGCGATGTCGCGGACAAAGGTTTCCGGAGTGATCTCGATCGTCAAATTCTGCGGCGGAATCGGGGATCGATCGCCGTAGTCCAGTTGGTAGGTGATTGCCAGTCCGTTGTCGTTCATCGGCCGAGCAACGACTTCGACGTCACCGTCGTCCGCGCTGACTTGCACGGGCATCAGCAGCGAGATGATTTCTCGCGGTGAATCTTGTTCGACGATGCCGGTGGCGAGTAGCAGGTTGCAGACATCCCGGCACGAGCCATCGAAGCCAGGAACTTCTGGTCCATCGATTTCGATCAAGCAGTTGTCGATTTGGAGTCCCGCGAGCGCCGCCATGACGTGCTCGATCATCTCGACCTGCACACCATCACGAGCGATCGCCGTGCGTCGCTGAGTGCTGGCGACGAACTCGATCCGTGCGGGAATCGGTGCCGAACCAGCCACGTCGATCCGCTGGAACGCGATCCCATGATCCGACGGAGCCGGAACGAAACGCAAACGGGCGTCGGTCCCGGTGAAGAGACCGACCCCCTGCGTTTCGACCGCTTGTCGAAGAGTACGTTGCGAACGGCAAAGCATGTCGCGGGCTTTCGCGAGGACCGAGCTAGTTTTTGCTTTTTCCGCCAGCACCGGCGTCTTTGCTCGCTGCTTTCGGCTGGCCGTCGGCGAACAGTTTGTTGAGTCGCCTAATGACGCCGTCCGTCAGATCGTCTTCCGTGCGGTGGTAGACGATGACACGGTTCATCACCAACTGCATCTTGCTCATGTCTTCACCCTCGAATGTGTCCGAGTTGAAGCGCATGACCAGCGTGTAGCCGAAGTGATCGGCAAACTTCTCGACGACGTCCATCGCTTCGAGGTACACGGTCTTGAGCAGGTCGGCTTCCTTGCGGAGCAGTTCACGCTGTGCGGTTTGTTTGAACGCGCCGAGCTTGGCACCCAAATCCGTCTGCTTTTTCTCGAGATTGATGTACTCCGGGCTGCCAGGCTTGAACTCTTTCATCTGTTCGATGACCTGCTGGACTTGGGCCGTCATCTTCTTGGCGTTTTCTTCGCTGACGGAGAACTCCGCTTTCCAGTCCTCTTTGAGAACTTCGATCTTCTTGTATTCCTTGAAGACGCGGCCCATGTCGATCAGCGCGATCTTGTGGGGAGCTTCGGCCTGTGACGCGGTGGCCGCCGCCGGTGTCGCCGCTTTCTTGATGCCGCCAGTGCCTGCATTTTGGCCGTAGGCGTTGACGAACACGCTGGCCAAGCCGGCCAACACAGCGGATGAAAGTAGAATTTTTCTCACGGCAGACGCACTCCTTTGCTAGCCGAGACGGAATTGATCGGGCAAGTCGAACCATCCCCGAACAGGGGATTCGTTCGCATGGCACTCGGTCGCGGATCGCGTCACTCCAACGCAGGCCGGACCAAGGGCGGCGTATTTTGCACACCTCCGGAATTGCGTCAAGACGAGTCTGAGCGTCGCTGGTTCACCGCGACACCCGCACGAACACGTCTCCCAATTCGACCTTGACCTCAAACGTCGTTTGGCAAATGCGCGGATTGAGACAGTGCTGACCATTGGCAACTTGAAATTGCCAACCATGCCACGGGCAAGTCACGACACCCTCGACGAGTTGTCCCTTCGCCAGTGGCCCACCTTGGTGAGCACAAATACCGTCGATGGCTTGGAATTGCCCATCGACATTGAACAGCGCCACGATCCGGCCGCTCACGGCGAACTCTCGGCCGCTGCCGACCGGCACGTCGGCGGCTGCAATCAACTTCTGCCAATCGGACATGACCCCGCTCACTTTCTTCATCGAATCGCGCGCCGCAGTGCATTCTCGGATCGCTACGGCACGACTATTCTGCGTCGCGCGATTGGCGGCAGTTTCCACATTCGACGCGGCACTCACAACGGATAGTCATCAACATGCGTGTGCTTGGGCTCGACATCGGCGGAGCGAATATCAAGGCGGCCACCGAGACCGCCGAGGCGCTGTCGATCCCGCTAGAAATCTGGCGATCGCCGGATCGATTGATCGATGTGCTCGTCCCAATCATGGATCGCTTCTCGGCCGCGGAGCTGCTCGCGGTGACGATGACCGCCGAGCTGGCCGACTGTTTTGCGACCAAGTCGGACGGGATCGACCGAGTGCTGCGAACCGTCGAAGTGGTCGCCGGCAGGAGACCGATTCGTGTCTGGCAAACGTCCGGCGAATTTGCGTCAACGCAAGAAGCGAGAGACGAACCGCGACTCACCGCGGCTGCGAACTGGCACGCGCAGGCAACGTTTGTGGGCCGTTTGGTCCCGCGCGGTTCGGCGCTGCTCATCGACATTGGTTCGACGACGACCGATCTCATCCCGCTGATCGATGGGCTGCCGTTACCGACCGGTCGCACCGATATCGAACGTCTGCAATCGGGCGAGTTGGTTTACTGCGGAGTCCGCCGCACTCCGTTGTGCGCGCTGACTGATTGCGTCCCGCTCGCCGGAAATGATTGCGCCGTCGCGGCCGAATTATTTGCGACGATCTTCGACGTCTATCTCACGCTGGGGGACATCTTAGAGAATTCTGACGATTGCCTGACTGCCAACGGTCGCCCCGCGACGTTGGCTGCCGCTCACGATCGAATCGCGCGTTCCATCGGCGGCGACACGACCGAGATCACGACCGAAGACACACGTCGCATCGCCGAGCACATCGCCGCGACGCAACTTCATCGGTTGTGTGAAGCCGCTGACAAAGTCGCTTCGCGAATGCCAGGGCCTTGCGAGAACGTGCTGATTTCCGGCAGTGGTTCGTTCTTGGCTCGGCGAGTTGCCGCTCAGACGCCGCGATTGAAAAACGCGACCGTCACTTCGTTGCCCGAGTTGTTCGGGCCGCGAGTTTCCGACGCGGCGTGCGCCTTTGCCGTCGCCAAGCTGGCGGCCGAACGCGAACTACCGTTCCTCGATTGAAGACTTGCCGACTCCGATCAGCCCGACGCGCGAGCGAGGGTTTTGAGCACGACCCCTCGCTGGCGCGTCGGGCTGGAATTGCCGAACAGCATCCGCAAAAACGCCGCCGCCTGTCGCGCAATTCCCGGTTGCGAACTTTCTCGCGGCCCAGCGACATTGAGAATTCGAATCGAGTTCGCCTCCACTCCGATTTCCGGACGAGCCACCATTCTCAGTTCGTCACATTTCCGCCCGTTGCTCGCCGCCGAACGCCAGCCGCAATTGCGGGTCTTTCTGAGCCTGCCATTCTTTGAACAACATGCTGGGCTGGATGTCGTGGTTGTTTTGATATTTGTCGCTGTGGTACTCGGTGATGTCACCCAGAATCTCGTGGTAAAAGATCTGGCAGATCGGCACGCCCGGATAAATCCGCACGGGCTGGATGGCGTACATCTCCAATGTCCAAAAGCCGCAGAAGCCGACGTCGCCGAACCCGGCCGTCACATGCACGAACAGGCCCAAGCGGCCGACCGACGAGCGGCCTTCCAGCATCGGCACGAGGTTGTGCGTCTCGGTCCGTTCCATTGTGCGGGCAAGATAAAGCTGATTCGGGTTCAGGACAAAGCCGTCTTCCGGAATCGTGTAGCGGCGAAAGCGATTCGGCCGCCGCATGTCGAGCACGATCTCTTCGTAGACCAGCAGCTCGTTGTGCAGGCGCAGGTTATAGCTGTTGGCATTGAGCTGCGCTTCGTCGAACGGCTCAATGACAATACTGGTGCCAAGCTGGGCTTTGATCTCGTTGCCGGAGAGGATCATCGGAAGTCCCAGGGCTGGGGAGGACGTGATCGCAGACAGCGGGCGGGAAGGTAGAGGCTCCGAGGACGGGAGGCAAACCACCGAGGAACCCAGAATTGGTCATTGATTATTGGTCGTTGGCGATTGGTCATTTGAGTCAGCGAATGACAATCGCCAAGTTCCCGATTCCAAGCGTTTTGATCTCCAAGATGTCTACGTTTCGGACATCGCCGCCTGGTCGCAAGACGGGGTAAACAGCTCGTAGTCCACAAACGCGACGAAGTCTGGGGAGTCGGCCGCAGCGGCTTTCGCAAACGCTCGGCTCAAGTTGCTCTTCGCGTGCGGCCCGTCCCGATTGCAGCGGTTAGTCGGCTGAGAATTGCGGTGAACGACGGTTGCTCGCGCGACCGTTGCGACCGTCACATCCAACAGGCATCCGGCGAGTTTCGCTGACCGGCAACATTTGCCGGTTCGGCCGACCGGCAAAGATTGCCGATCAGCGAGAGTCGTCGAGAAGCGATTGGGGCGCACCGACGTTTTTTGGAGTTCCCTCCTTGGAGGCTCTGGCACATCGGCGAGTTCGCCGCACTACACACACGAAAGGGATCGTATGCACAAGTTCGTTTTGGGGTTGATCGCGCTGGCCGGAGTGGCCGCCATGTCGGATTCGGCGAGCGCTCGCGAACGGCAGTTCCTGTTCATGGTTTGGGATGACGGCCGCGCGGACAACTCGCAGCAGCAAGTCCAGTACGCTCAGCCGCAACAGCAGCAGCACCACTACCAAGAGCAACGTCCGAACTTGTTTCAAGCGATGTGGGAGATGGAACAACGCAAGAACGCTTGGCTCCGTCAGACGTTCTTCGGCCGCTAATTCTCCGCAGAGTGTTTTGGCGATTGAGCCGCTCGCAACATTACCGCTGGCACGGCGAGGCGGTGTTGCGAGCGCTTTCGTTTTCATTCAAGTGCTGTGGAGGTTCTTCTCGGCTCGCATCCAATCGGCAATGGCCTGAGCGTCGGGATTCATCGAGCCGCTCAATTCGCGGATGACGTTGGTTCGATCCTGCTCCGGCCGGTTCTGGCTGAGCTTAAACTTGCCTTCGATTCGCGAGATCGGCATCTCGAACCCGACGATGCTTTTCAAAAGGTTACGGCGGAAGTCCGTCGGCAACTGATTCGGCCACGGCTTCGGCCGGTTCGATTCGTAGCGCTGGACCATCTCGTCGAGCAGTGACTCCAGCCACGCCTCGTCCTCGATAACGCGCGGGACGCCGTAGGCATGCACCGCGATATAGTTCCACGTCGGGACGGCCAACTCGGTCGCGTACCACGACGGCGAGATGTAGGCATGCGGCCCGGAAAAGATCGCCAGCGATTCGGTCACGTTCGCAAAGTGTTGCCACTGCGGATTCGCCCGCGCGACGTGGCCAATCAGCACTCCCTGAGTTCCGATCTGAGGTCGATGCAAGACCGGCAAGTGCGTCGCGAACGGCACGCCGTTAGTCGTCTTGATCAGCGTCGCGAAACTGAAGTGACGCATGACCTCGGCCAGTTTGTCCGGGTCGGTGACGTCAAAGGATTTCGGCAGATACATAGGCGGGAATCGTCGAAGATGAGAATTGGTTGGTCGAGCCGGGATTGATACGGTGCCAGGTGATCAACGGCCAAGCCTCCAATGACTGCGAACGCCACTTCTTCGCGTCGCAGCCACGCCGTCAGATCAGCCAGAGTTTTTGTCAGATCGTTTGTCACGTCGCCACTCGTCCAATTTTGCGAAGGCGGCGACCAAGCGTTGGCGGTTCGCCAGCTTCTCTTCCCAACGTCGCTGCACCGCCACGGGATCAGGGGATGTGCCGTCGCTCAATTGCGAGGCGAAGTCAAACAGCGAACGATACAGTTCCCAGGATTGCTGAACCGTCAGGCTGCGTATCCAACGGGTGTGCTCGGCTTCGCACAATTCTGCGTACCGTTTCCAATTCTGTTTTGTCGCGTCCAACATGGGCGTCATCGTAACAGAGCCTAGGCTTCGATGCTCTCCAACTTCTTGCAACTCAGTGACCGCATTTGTGTGTTGCCGGTGATTCACGGCAGCGGGGATTTCGCCATTGAGGTGCGGCGAGTGATGTTGGCTCAAGAGTTCGATTGCCTGGCCGTGCCGCTGCCTCCATCGTTTCAGGAGCAAGTCGAGGAGGCGGTTGCCGAGTTGCCGAGTTTGTCGTTGGTCGTGCAGCCGGAGCCGTTGTCGTTTGAGAGTTGGCAACCGGATGAAAGCGAAAGCGAAGACGAGTTGGCGGCCGATGCGTTCGCTTCGGAGTCGAGCGGCCAAGAAGAATTGAAGGCGTGCAGTTATGTGCCGATCGATCCGTGTCAGCCAGTGATCGCCGCGCTGCGGATCGCTCTGCAAGAACGGATGCCGCGCGCGTTCATTGATCTTGAGACAGCCAACTTCGTCAGTCTCGCGGCGTACTATCCTGATCCGTATCCGGTCAAGCAGGTGTCGATTGACCGTTTCGCGGCGGCGTTGATGCCGACCGTGCCGCGCATTCCGGAAGGTCAGCCGGAAGCCCGCGTCGTTTGGATGGCGAATCGCTTGCGTGAACTCGAACGGCGACACAAGCGAATTCTGTTTGTCTGCTCGATGATGGATTGGCCCTGGGTCAAAGACGCTTATCACGACCGACGCGAGGATCTCGCCGAGAACGACGACGTGGAGCCGACGGAAACCTACGCCAACGATCCGCTCACGCATCTCTTTTGGCTGGGGGAGTTACCGTTCATCACCGGCTTGTATGAGCAAGCTCGGCAGTCGCTGGACGATGACGAGAACTTGTCGATCGACGGCGTGAAAGAACTGGTGCTGGCGACTCGCGACCGTTATCGACACGAACTGAAATCGCGGGCTCGCAAGATTACACCCAAGACTCTGCGGACGTTTCTGCAGTACGTTCGTAATCTGTGTCTAATCGAACGCCGCATGACGCCCGATTTGTATTCACTGATCCTCGCCGGCAAGCAAATCGCCGGCGATCAGTTCGCGATCACGCTGGCCGAGGTGGCACGGGAATACGGTGGCCATCGCGAGGCTCCCGCTGTGGTCGATCGTTTTCGCACGCTGCGGATGACCAACGGCGTCGCGCAGTTTCCCGACGGCGACGTCGTCCGCATGAAGAGCCGCTTGCCGGGACAGGCAATTGTCTGGCGGTCGCTGGAACTCAAGCCGAAGGCTCCGAAGATCGATCAGGATCAATGGCGGCAGCGCTGGAATCCGTTTCATCAGTGCTCGTGGCCGGAAGAAGACGTGGCGATCGAAAAGTTCCGCACGCACGTCAAAGAGGCCGCGCTGGCGATGCTCGGAGCCGACCTCGTCCACACCGAAAAATTTTCGACCAGCTTGAAGGACGGCCTGGACATCCGCGAGACGCTTCGCAACTGGCACACGGGCGAGCTGTATGTGAAGGTCTGCCCACCGACCCGCGGGACGCTCGATTGCGTGCTGATGTTTTTCGATTCGCCGGCAGACCCGCGCGACTATCCGTGGCGAATCACTTGGATGGCCGAGCATCACGACGAATCGACGCTGTGCCTGTTCGCGACCGACTTCGGCCGCGAAATGGTCGGCCCCGGCATCGGAGCCGCGAGCTACGGCGGCGCGATGTTCCTGTTCCCGCCGCGACCAATCCCCGAAGTCTGGACCAACCCGCAATTCGATTTCACCGACACGATGGAAGAGCGATTGCTCGCCGCCGCCTGCGTCCACAGCGAGTGCCGGCACATCGCGGTGCTCAGCCAATCGCCCCCCGGTGCCGGTTGGCGACGGCTCGCCAAAAAGCACGGCAAGAAGCTGATTCACGTCCCGCTGGGCCGCTTCAGCCAGGAAACGATCCAACAACTTCGCATCGTACATGTGCTCAATGGCAAGCAAGTGCGGAACTATGCGGCGCACTTCATTCGCAAGGCGTGACATTCTGAAAAACGGTACAACGGCTGTCGGTAATCGGCTGACGGCGTTCGTCCGGACAGGATTCATCCAGGCTTGTTGCGCCTTTGAAACCCCCTAGAATCTCCGACCTGTTTAGTGGGGAGTTTCGTTGTTGCAGCGATAACTCGGTCGATTGTCGCGGCTGACGGATGAAACTTGCTTCGGTCCACGGAGAGCGTTCGGCGATTCTTTTCGCCACAAAATCAATTCCAAAGAATCGGCCTTCAAGGAGTGAGGGAACCATGAAGCGAATTGGCGTCGCGTTGTTGGCCTCGGTGGATGTTGCTCTGCGGAGCCTGAAGCCAATCCTCTTTTGCCTTGCGGTGCTGCTGCTGACCGCGACGACTGGTTTCGCCAGCGAGGCGGATTTGGCGATCCCGGATCTAACAGCCGGAACCTTCGACACTCTGGGCGGCATCAGCGCGTGGAACCTGCTCTTCTACGGGTCGTTCGTCATCTGTTTCACGCTGGGCATCAGCCTGTATCTGCGGGGCGAGATTCACAAGTTGCCCGCGCACAGTTCAATGCTCAACGTGGCCGAGATCATTTTTCAGACGTGCAAGACGTATCTCATCCAGCAGGGCAAGTTCCTGCTGTGGCTGTTCGTGTTCATCGGTGCGGCGATCACTTATTACTTGGTGGGCTTCGGGCACACGGGCGAGATGGAACTGACCGATCACACGGTTCAAGAATTGCGATTGGGGAAAGTGCCGACTGAGGTCGTCAAAGCGATCGAATCGGTGAAGGGCCAGAAGGCGGCCAACAAAGATGAGTTCCTCGCAAAGCTCCAGACGGCCGTGACTCCCGAACAATGGACGGCGAACAGTGCCAAGATCACCGAGATCGCCGCACCGGAACCGATTGCTCCGATGGCCAAAGTGCTGATGGTGCTGTTCTTCGCCGTCGTGGGCATGGGTGGCTCGTACTGCGTCGCGTACTACGGCATCCGAGTCAACACGTACGCCAACTGCCGCACCGCTTTCGCCGCTCTGCGCGGCGTGCCGTGGGACGTGGTCAACATCCCGCTGCGTGCGGGGATGTCGATCGGCTTGTTCTTGATCTCGCTCGAACTGGTGATGATGGTCGTCATCCTCTTGTTCGTGCCGCGACAGGTGGTTGGCATCTGCTTCCTCGGCTTCGCGATCGGTGAATCGCTGGGCGCATCGGCTCTGCGAATTGCGGGCGGCATCTTCACGAAGATCGCCGACATCGGCTCTGACCTGATGAAGATTGTCTTCAACGTCAAAGAGGACGATCCCCGCAACCCCGGCGTGATCGCCGACTGCACCGGCGACAACGCTGGTGACTCGGTCGGCCCGACCGCCGACGGCTTTGAAACTTACGGCGTGACTGGCGTGGCCCTCATCTCGTTCATCACGCTGGCCGTGCCGAGCATCGAGATTCAGGCCAAGCTGATCGTCTGGATTTTCGCGATGCGGTTCCTGATGGACTTCATGTCCGGAGCCTCGTACTTCATCAACCAAGCCATCTCCGAGAAGCAGTACAAAGGCCTCAAAGAATTCGATTTTGAGCAGCCGCTGACCCGCCTGATTTGGATCGCCTCGATCCTGTGCATCACGACGTCGTTCGGTATGAGTTGGCTGTTGATCCGCGACCTGAAAGTGGACGGCGAAATTCTGGAGGGATTGTGGTGGCAGCTTGCCAGCATCATCAGTTTCGGAACGCTGGCGGCGGTGCTGGTTCCTGAATTCACGAAAGTCTTCACCAGTTCGCATTCCAAGCACGTCCATGAAATCGTGACCGCATCCCGCGAAGGCGGAGCCTCGCTGACGATTCTTTCCGGCTTGGTCGCCGGCAACTTCAGCGCGTTTTGGACTGGGATGCTGATGGCAGGCCTGATGACCGGTGCGTACTTCGTCAGCATGCTGGGCCTGGGAGCGGTCATGGGTGACCCTGCTCATGCCTCGGTGTTCGCCTTCGGTCTGGTGGCCTTCGGCTTCCTGTGCATGGGCCCGGTGACCATTGCCGTCGATAGTTACGGCCCGGTGACGGACAACGCTCAGTCAGTGTTTGAACTCGCTCAGACCGAGCACATCCCGGGCATCAAGGAAGAGATCAAACGCGACTTCGGCTTTGAGCCGAACTTTGAAGTCGGCAAACACTTCCTGGAAGCGAACGATTCGGCCGGCAACACGTTTAAGGCGACTGCCAAGCCGGTGCTGATCGGCACGGCGGTCGTCGGTGCGACGACGATGATCTTCTCGATCATCTTGCTGCTGGGAAAAGCGGGACTCCTGAATTTGAGCCTGACCGATGCACCCGTGCTGCTGGGCTTCATCTGTGGTGGCGCGGTGATTTACTGGTTCTCCGGTGCGTCGATGCAAGCGGTGACGACCGGGGCTTACCGAGCGGTCGAATTCATCAAGAAGAACATGGACCTCACCAAGAAAGAGGCCGACATCAACGACTCGATCACCGTCGTCCGCATCTGCACCGAGTACGCTCAGAGCGGCATGTGGAACATCTTCATCGCGCTGATGACGATCACGCTGGCGTTCGCGTTCTTCGATCCGAACTTCTTCGTGGCGTACCTGATCTCGATCGCGGTGTTCGGTCTGTTCCAGGCGATCTTCATGGCCAACGCCGGCGGATCGTGGGACAACGCCAAGAAGTACGTCGAAGT
>CAMAWN010000018.1 GCA_945861865.1 Candidatus Kuenenia stuttgartensis
GAACTACAGACGAATCCGGCACCAATGCAGAAGATCGCCAGGTAAGCGCCGGTCTTGCTCTTGCGGCCCCACCATTTCAGCGCGAACAAAATCTGCACCACGAAGCCGAACAACGGCAGCAGCCAAGCGGCAGCCAAGAGCCATTTCAGTGTGATGCCGAGTGATTCCATGATTAACCGTGGAGTTCATCCCCGCGATCGACGTCGATCGTCAGGTGGTTATTGTAGAAGTTCAGAGCGATCGCCAGAGCCACAGCCGCTTCGGCTGCCGCTAGCACAATCACGAACAGCGAGAACACTTGGCCATCGAGGCCCAGAGGAGTGAATCGCGAGAACGTGATGAAGTTCAAGTTGGCTCCGTTGAGCACCAGTTCCACGCCCATCAGCACGCCGATGCCGTTCCGCTTGGTCGTCATGCAGATGACGCCGCAAACAAACAGCACCGCGCCGATGAACAAGAACGGGTTTGGTCCAATCGCTTGCATGGGAAGTCCTGAAAGACACGAGCGAGACGCTCGTGCCTACGATTTCGTTCGTCGTTTCGTTCGAGCGAGGTACGCCGCACCCACCAACACAACCAACAGATGCACGGAGACAATTTCAAACGGCAGGAGATAGCCAGCGCTCAGCTTCGGTTCCGACGCCGAAGCTTCCGGCATTTCCATTACGGGCGATCCGGGAACAACAGGAGCCGTATTCGGCACTTTCCGAGAAGCGGACGGAATACTGAGGTTCAAGTCACGGTCAGGACGAAGCGATAGAAAGCTCAGACCCAACTGACGGGTCGTGTTCCCTTGCTGCGCCGGATTGAATCCGCCTTCGACCGCTTTGGCGTGTGTACCGAAGGCGACCTTTGATGCGACACCTTGTTCCTTGTCGGTATCCATCCAGCGAACCGACGTCACGGTACTGGCGACGATGAACAAGAAGATGACGCCAATGAGACCCGACAAAATGCCATCCGCCGCAGAACTCTTGATCCGAGTGAACGGCCCGGTCGCGGTCAGCATCACGCCGAACACAATCAGCACCAACGTGCCGCCGACGTAGACCAGCAACTGTGTCGCACCGACGAAGTCCGCACCCAGCAGCAGGAACAGAACCGCCGTCGAGCCGAGCGTCAGCACCAACGAGAACGCCATGCGGACGACGTTCTGAGACACGCAGACAGAAATCGCTCCGCCACACGTCAACGCGGCGAACAGCCAAAACAGAATGATCTCAGCAGAGCTCATGGCTGACCCCCTTCCGGAGACGCCGCGGAAACCTTCACGGCTGCGGGGGTGATGCCGGTCGATTTAACACGCTTGATTTCGCGAATCACTCCGGGTTGCACCAATCGCTCGCCAGCCGGAGCACCGATGATCGAGGTTTGACCGGACATTTTCGCCAGCACCAACGGATAGGCGACCGTCCCGGCAAACAAGAAGCAACTGATCGGGATGAGGTACTTCAAACAGGTCGTCATGACTTGGTCGATGCGCAGCCGAGGCAACGTCCAGCGAACCCAAATCTGCACGCAGACCAGGACCGACGACTTGATCAAGAACACCTTCAGGCCGATCACGTTGGCGATGAAATTCCCCAGCCCGTCCGGGAAGGCGGTCTTGATCGCAGTGATGATTCCTAAGCCATCGTCCCAACCGCCGAGGAATAGCACGACTGCCAAACCGCTCACGAGGAACATGCTGGCGTACTCGGCCAGGAAGAACAGCGACCAGCGGAACCCGCTGTATTCCGTGAGGAATCCAGCGACCAGTTCGCTTTCGGCTTCGGCGAGATCGAACGGTGCTCGCTTGCAACTAGCCGTCGCGCAGGTGAAGTACACGAAGAACGCGAAGAAGTTGAACGGATGCAGGACGTTCCAATTCCAGGCACCACCCGACTGAAGCAGCGCGACCTCGTTCAGATTCAGCGTCCCCGCCGTGATGATCGGACAAAGAGCACAGATCGCCATCGGGATTTCGTAGCTGACCATCTGGGCTCCTTCGCGCATAGCTCCGAAGAGTGCCCACTTCGAGCCGCTCGAATAGCCAGCCAGGATGACTCCCAAGACTTCCAGTGACAGGACTGCCAGCGTCAGAAACAAACCGACGTCGAGGGTCATCGCCGCCCAGCCATCCGAAAACGGCAGAGCGATGTATCCGACGAATGACGCCACCACGACGATGTACGGAGCCAGCCGAAACATCAGCCCGTCCGCATCTTTCGGGACGAGGTCTTCTTTTTGAATCAGCTTGATGCCGTCCGCGAGCGATTGCAGCCAACCAAACTTGCCGCCGCAACGAGTCGGACCCAAGCGGTCCTGAATGCGGGCGGAAACTTTTCGCTCGGCCCAAATGAAGAGGCCCGCCGGCAAGCCAAACCAGGCTCCGACCAAAGCGACATGCACGACCGCCGCGACGATCATCGCGGTCGATTCGTCAAGCTGGCCAAAGAACGGCACGCCGTTCGTGTGGAGATACTCCGCCAGAGAGTTGGCAGCCAACAGTGTGTCCATCGTCCATTCGGCACGTTGTCGCCGGCGAAGATTTCGCCCGCGTGGATTTCGGAACCCACCGGCGGAAGCGACCCGCCGGCCGATCTGTTGAGCCGCTTTTGGACGCGGGAAAAACGCTCCCTCTCTCAACAAACCAAGCCTCAGCAGCTCCCGCCGAGGCCCAAGGAGCGGAGACTATGACAAAACAAATTTCGGGATTCAAGCGACTCCGAACGCCTCTCGCGGTGCTCTCCGGCGGGCTTACCAACCAGTGCCGAATCCTCTTCCCTGCCCGTTAGCCGTTCAACTCGCCAAGCTGGTTCGTTAGTCTGACGCCACTCTCCGCGAAGGTCGTTTCTGGAAGCTTGCCTTTCACCCTCCGCGAACCGCTGCATGGCGGCCTGCCGAGATGATTGAGTCCACAATTCAAGAGGTGCCTCTCATGAAAACGAACCGTTTCCTGTGGCGAACGACGCTCGTCGCGACCCTATCGGCCTGCATCATTCCCGTTGCTTCACCGGCTCAGGCTCAGAAGTCGGGCAGCTTGACCGGCCAATTCATTCTTGAGGGGGACGTCCCCGCTGTGGACGAAGTCGAGAACGTCAAAGAGCCGATCTGCGCTAAGCGAGTGCCAACCGACGAACTGGTCATTAATAAGGACAACAAGGGGATCGCCAACATTTTTGTGTTCATCCCCGCACTGAAGAAGCCGACGGTCCATCCTGACCTCGCCAAGTCGAAAGTCAAAGCGGTTGTGCTCGATCAAAAGAACTGCCAGTTTCTCCCGCATGCGCAAGTGATGCGAACCGATCAAGTTCTGTTGGTGAAGTCGATGGACAACTGCAACCACAACACGCGCCCGAACCCGATCAAGAACAACCCGGACAACTTCGCGGTCCCCGCCAACGAGCGCACCGGACTCCCTTGGAAAGTGAAGGTCGCGGAAAACAACCCGACGCAAGTGAAGTGCGACATCCATCCCTGGATGACCGCCTACGTTTTGGTTCTCGACCACCCTTATGCCGCCGTCACTGACAAAGATGGCAAGTTCAAAATTGAGAACCTCCCCGCCGGCGAATTGGAGTTCCGCTATTGGCACGAACGTGCGGGCTACCTCATCAAGGTCGAAAAGGTCGTGGATGGAAAGCCCAAGTTTGAGAACACCGTGAAGATCGCCATTGAAGCCGATAAGACAACCGACCTCGGGATAATCAAAATGAAGGCCGAGAAGTTCGCCAAACAGAATTAGCCACGCATTGCCGCAAGAATCAGATGGGAGGGCGAGTCTCCCGCCGAGCCGGTTCGGCAGGAGCCTCGCCCTCCCGCTCTTTCGTGAATTGCAGAAGGACTCCCGTATGATCGCCGCTCCGCAAGTGATCCTCAGCGCGTTTGCCGACGAAGCTGCCAATCGCAAAACCGCGTTGGAACAACTCTCCGCGCTCGCCGCCGTCGGCCTGAAAAGCTACAGCCCGAGATTCATCGATGTGAATTCCACTGGCGAGGTCAAGCACGTCGTCACGCTCAGCAAGGCCGAATACCGAACGCTCGCCAAGCTCAACGCCGAATACGGCGTCCGCGTCACGAGCATCGGCTCGCGCATCGGCAAGGTGAAGCTGAAAGACAAAGAGGACGGCTCACACAACAAATTCGTGCCGTTCAGGGAGTACCTCAAGACCGAAGTCTTCTCGACGATCAACGCCGCGAAGGAACTCGGCACGACGCTGATTCGCGGCTTCTCGTTCTACCCACCACGCGGCGAAGACCCCAAGCCGTACTTCCAGCAAGCGGTCGATCAGATCGGCCTGATTGCCGACCTGTGTGCGAAAGCGGGGCTCGTCTACGGCCTCGAAATCGAACCGAACCTGATCGGCGACACCGGCCCGATGATGGCCAAGCTGGCTCGCGCGGTGAAACGCAAAAACATGCTTCTGATCTTCGACGGCGGCAACGTCGCCTGCCAAAACAAAACGCCGCAGCAGTGCTACGAAGAATACCTCGCGATGCGCGACCACCTCGGCTGGATGCACATCAAAGACTACAAGATCGACCCTTCGATGACCTGGACCGGCACCGTCGATGAAGAGGGGCTGAAGAACTTCGTCCCCGCCGATCGCGGCGACGCCGGTCACGATCTGGTGCTCAAAGACCTGCGCGAGCACCTGCCGAAACTCGAAAAACGGATCAAGTCGCTCGGCGCCCCTGGTTTCTTCCTGGAGGTCGAACCACACCTCAAAGGTGGCGGCCAGTTCGGGGGCTTCAGCGGCCCGGACGGTCTGGGCGTCGCCGTTCGTTGTCTGTGCCGGTTGCTCGACTACGTCCAAATCGGCTATCAACTCCGCACGTTCGACGACATCCGTGCGTTGCGCGGGTTCTGAGTTCCGTAGCACAGGCGTCTCGCCTGTGTCGATCGTGCAAAACACAAGCGAGACGCCTGTGGCTACGTTGGCATTCATGTCCATCAACCTTCAGTCCTACGCTCAACTGCTCGTCTGCCCTGCTTGCCAATCCAAGCTGGTGGTCGATGGTCATAGTTTCGTGTGCCGTTCCGAATCCTGCCGTTTGAAGTACGAAGTGAAGGACGACATTCCGGTCATGCTGTCTGACGAAGCTCAGCCGATCGCGCCGGAAGAATGGGCTGCAATCATGCAGCGAGCCACTCCCGTCAACTTGTGATTTCCATGCAAGTCGAAACCACCGCGATCTCTGGCTTGCTGTTGATTCAGCCGAAGGTCTTCCGAGACTCACGCGGCTTCTTCACCGAGACTTTCCAGCGTCAGCGCTACTGCGACGCCGGCATCGTCGCCGACTTCGTGCAAGACAATTTCTCTCGCTCAGCGAAGGGGACGCTGCGAGGCTTGCATTACCAGATTCCGCATCCGCAGGGAAAATTGGTGCAAGTTCTCTGCGGTAAGATCTTCGACGTCGTCGTCGATCTGCGCAAGCCGTCACCGACCTTCGGACGCTGGCTCGGCTTTGAACTCAGTGGCGAGACATGCCAGCAGGTGTATGTTCCGCCGGGCTGTGCTCACGGCTTTTGCGTGCTCAGTGAGACCGCCGACTTCACCTACAAATGCACCGACCGGTACTTTCCAGAGCACGAACGGACGCTGCTCTGGAACGACCCTGCAATCGGTATCGAATGGCCACTGACGGACGAACCGATCCTCTCGAACAAAGACCGCGCCGGCGTGCCGCTGGATCGAGCTGAAGTCTACGCCGAGTAACGTGGGGCAGGTTTTCAACCTGCCCGGGCAACGATTCTTTTGGAACGGGCAGGTTCAAAGCCTGCCCCACGAACATGACCTCCGTACTTCCCACGATTGCTCTCACCCTCGGCGACGTTGCCGGCATCGGCCCCGAAGTCGTCGTGCGAGCGTGTGCCGATCCGCGAGTCCTCTCCGCGTGCCGGCCGGTAATCGTCGGACATCCCGAGGTCGTGCGACGCGCGATCGCTCACACGGGGTCGCCAATCAAAGTCTCCGAAGTCACTCAGCCGGATGAGTCGCCTCCGAGCAACACGCTCGCCTGTTGGAATCCACCGGCAGCACCGCAAGAGGTCGTCGATGTCCCTCCCGGCCACAACGACGCTCGCGCCGGTCGAGCGGCCTACGAATACCTCGTTGCCTCTGCGAAGGCCGCGCTGACGAATCAAGTCGATGCAATCACGACCGCGCCGCTCAGCAAAGCCGCGTTGCATCTCGCCGGGAAAAAATATCCCGGCCACACCGAAATCCTTGCCGAGGCCTGCGGCGTGCGCGACTTCGGCATGATGCTGTTTCTACCAAGTGGCGGGGCGGTGAAATCACCGCACGGTCTCGGAGTTGTCCATGTCACGCTGCACACGTCGATCCGCAGCGTCCCGGACCTGCTCACGACGGCAGGCGTTGCCGAGAAGATTGAACTCATCGACGGTTTCTTGTGTCGCATCGGTTGTCCGAGTCCGCGCGTCGCGGTGTGTGCTCTGAATCCGCACGCGGGCGAGGAAGGAATCTTCGGCGACGAAGAATCGCGGATCATCGCTCCCGCCGTGCAGGCGGTTCTCGGTCGTGGACGTATCAACGCCACCGGCCCGCTGCCCGCCGACACACTCTTCCGCCGAGCCGCCGCCGGCGAGTTCGACGCTGTCGTCGCGATGTATCACGATCAAGGGCACATCGCCTTCAAACTGATTGGCTTTCAATCCGCCGTGAACGTGACGCTCGGCTTGCCGATCGTCCGCACCAGCCCCAGCCACGGCACCGCCTTCGACATCGCCTGGCAACACCCCGCCGATGCGAGCGGAATGATCGCGGCGATTTTGATCGCGGCGAAGCTCGCTCCGTAGTTCGGACGCCGACGTCCGAACGATCCACCGACCGAACGTAGGCGTCCGGTCTACGACGCGAACAACTCACGAATCGGTCGTCCGTCGGAGATGCGGTGCGGTCGCGCGGTCGTGTCGTGAATCTCCGTCATCGGGTCGATGCCGAAGCGTGAGAAAATTGTGGCCGTGAGATCGGCCGGGCTGACGGGATTCGTTTCGGGATACATCCCCAACTTGTCGCTCGAACCGTAAACGAAACCACCCTTCACGCCGCCACCAGCCAACAACACCGAGTAGCAATCAGGCCAGTGGTCGCGGCCGGCGTTCACGTTGATGCGCGGAGTGCGGCCGAACTCGCCCATTGCGACGACCAGCGTCGAATCGAGCAATCCGCGCTGGTCCAAGTCCTCGATCAACGCCGACAAACTTTGATCGGTTTGCGGCAAGAGATAGTGCTTGTGATGGAAGAAGTTGTTGGCATGCGCGTCCCAATTCTGACCTTGCTGACGGAAGTCGAAGACATTGACGAACGGCACGCCCGCCTCGACCAGTCGCCGCGCGACGAGCAAGTTCTGCCCACGCATCGGTCGACCTTCGGCCATCGCGGATTGGCTGGTATCACTGTTCACCGCCTCGGCCGGCTTGAATCCGTAACGGTCGCGAGTTGCCTGTGACTCCGCCGACAAGTCGAGCGCTCGCCGCAACGTCTCCGAACCGAGCAACGAATACGCCTTGTCGTAGAAAGCTCGCCACTGTCGTTCGGCCGAGTTACTCGCTGACAACTGACTTTCGAGCAGGCTGAGTAACCGCCGTCGATCACCGACGCTCGCGAACGTCCGGCCATCGGGTGGCGTGAGCGAGCCGGCTCGGTAAGCCCGTTTCTCGACATCCACCGCGATCTGCAACGGATCAAATGCCGAACCGAGAAACCCGCCGCCTTGGCACGGCACATCGACGACGTTGTGAAACATGAACGGCAACGCCGCATGCGGCACGTCCAGCCCGCGCTCGCGCCACAGGTAGCTGCAGGTTGCTCCGACGCACGGATAGAACTGCGGGATCGGAGCGAACTCCTCGCGGTCCCCTTGCGGCGACTGCCGGCCGGTCAACATCTCGGTCGAAGCGGAATCGTGCAGCCGATTCTGATGATTCACGCTCCGCACAACGGCGACCTTGTGCATCACCTTCGCCATCTGCGGCAGATGCTCGGAGACCATCACTCCCGGTGCTGACGACGCGATTGGTTGGAATTCACCACGCACGTCCGCCGGAGCATTCGGCTTCAAGTCGTAGGTGTCGAGATGACTCGGCCCGCCGTAGTAGAAGACGACGATGCAGGCTTTGATCTTAGCGGCCGTAGTCGGTTTCACATCGGCCAACGCCGACTGAGCACGCCACAAGCCCGATAACGACAACCCCAACCCACCGCTCGCGGAAGTCCGCAACAACTGGCGTCGAGTTTGCGGAAGCGTCTCGATCATGGGTTCGCCTCGGATTTGAATCGCGTCTAGCTTTTCATGGTCACGAGAATTCTGCAAGCCCGACTTACCAGCACGACGCGCAAGCGAGTGGTTGCTCGCGGACAATCACTCGCTTGCGCGTCGTGCGGATTTTGCGGGCTCACGTTTCGCTCCAGCGTTTGAACAAACGATGCGACACGCCAAGCTGATCGCAGATTCGGCCGACCACGAAATCGACCAAATCCAAAATGGACGTCGGCTCGTGATAGAAACCTGGCATCGCCGGTAGAATCACCGCTCCTGCATCGGCGAGTCGTTTCATGTTCTCAAGCTGAATGCTGCCGAGCGGCGTCTCGCGTGGGACGACAATCAGCTTACGACGTTCCTTCAAATGCACGTCCGCCGCGCGCTGAATCAAGTTCGTCGATTGGCCGCTGGCGATGCTCGCCAGCGTCCCCATCGAGCACGGGCAAACCACCATTCCACCGGTCGGGAATGAACCGCTGGCAATCCCCGCTCGAAAATCCTGGAAGTGGTGGTAGACCAGTTCGCCCTGTGGACCGTCTTCGTAGATCGAGCTGATCGCCGCGCCGGCTTCCGGCAACAAGCGGCTGAGTTGGCTATCGTCAACGAGCACCGAATCACTCACCAGTAACCGCTGCGGATCGAAGTTGTTCAGGTCCACGCGGATGCCCAACTCGTGGTCCAGCACCTCGGCTCCCGACGGGCTGATTGTCACATGCACGCGCCGGCCTGAGTTCACCAGCACCTGCAACAACCGCGTCGCGTAAATCGAACCGCTGGCTCCGGTGATCGCAACGACCAGATCAGGAGACTTGGGCTCTGAAGCTGCGGTCATGGCTTCTCTCCGAGATGAATCGTCGCGATGCCGAACGTCAGCGGCTTCCAAACAATGTTGTGCAATCCGGCCTGCCGCATCAAATCGGCCAACGCTTCGCCTTGCGGAAACTCGCTGACCGACTGCGGCAAATAGTTGTACGCCGCCTGCTGATTCCGCATCAGCACTTGACCGATCCTCGGCAGCACGTTGCGGAAATACCAGAGGTAAACGGCTCGGAACAGCCGATTGGTGGGGGTCGAGAACTCCAGTACAACGACTTTACCGCCCGACTGACAAACACGAGTCATCTCGCTCAGCCCGACGTCCGTTTGCGTGACGTTGCGCAACCCGAAGGCGACCGAGACGATTTGAAATTGATCGTCGGCAAACGGCAGATGTTGAGTGTCCGCCTCGACGAACTGCATCTGCTCGGGACTGGCAACGCCTCGCACACGCGACCACTTTTCCCGCGCGAGCGCCAGCATTTCGTGCGTGAAATCCGAGCCGACAACCGACACGCGCCGACCGCTCGCTCGCCAATAGGCCAGCGCCAGATCGCCTGTCCCCGTGCAAACGTCAAGCACCGGAGCCGCACCCGTCGGTCGAGCCAGCCGCACCGCTCGCCACCGCCAATAGACGTCGGTGCCACCCGACAACAGATGATTCAGGAAGTCGTAACGAGCCGAAATCTCACCGAACATCCGGCGAACACGATTCTCCGACTTATCGACCGTCATAGGATTCGCTTCCCAACGTGGGGCAGGTTTTCAACCTGCCGGTGTCTCGACCAAGATCCATCTAACCGCAATCGCTCGCGCCGATTCACAACCCAAACTCCGGCCAGCGCGATTGCAGCCGTTGCTCGATCTCCACCGTCCAGCGCAACGGTTGAGTGACTCGCGCCGTGCCGGCTTCGCTCGGCAACTTGCGAGTCGCATCCATGCCGAGCTTCCGCCCGATGCCGCGAACCGCTGTCGCGTGATCAAGCGGGTCCGCCGGACCGTCCCACAGAATCAAGTCGCGAGTCGGATCGGCATGAGCCGCAACGCTCGACCAGACGGCATTCTCATCGCGCACATCGACGTCGTCATCCACCACGATCAACATCTTCGCGGTCGCAACTCGCGGCAACGACCACAGCGCGTGCATCACCTTGCGAGCTTGCTGGGAGTACGTCTTGCGGATGCTGGCGAACACGACATGCCGACTCGCCCCCGTGAACGGCCAACGCCACTCGACCAACTCCGGAATCCACAAACGCGCAAGCGGCAGCAGCAATCGCTCGCACGCTCGGTCCAGCCAATGACATTCCGACGGAGCCGGCCCCGGAACCATCACAGGAAAAACCGGGTTCGCGCGATGCGTGATGGCCGTGACTCGCATCAACGGCAGCGATTCGCTCGGCCCGAAGAATCCTGTCTCGCGACTGATCGGCCCGGCGGATTCGAACGCCGCTTGCGGGTCAACAAAACCTTCGATCACGATCTCGGCCGACGCTGGAACCGTCAACGGCACAGATCGAGCCGCGACCAACTCGACCGGTCGATTTCGCAAGAATCCCGCGAAGACGAGCGGATCCGTTCGTCCCGGCAACGGTGCCCACGAAGCCACCGATGTGATCGGATCGCCCCCCAACACGATGGCCACCGGCATCTGCTGCCCGCGCGAACCATACTCGACCAGCAACGACCACAACTCTGATGTTTCATCGCCATGAATCAGCAACCCGTCTCGTCCGCGCACTTCCAGCGGCACAACGCAGACATGTCGCCGCGCATCGCCCGACTCGTTTTGTGGTGCGGGCGTCTCGCCTGTACCAATCGGAGGGCTTGTGTGCAACTGCCCCCAAGTGATCGTCGGCGCTGCATCGCCCGGCCACATCGTCAGTGCGGGAAGTTCAGCGAGGTTCACGTCGCGACCGAGCTTGACCACTTGCTGACACAAGCCCGTCTTCACGACCGTCGGAGGCCATTGAGACAACTCAGCCAAACGCGGCAACAACTTCCAAGTGTCGAGTTTTCCTCGCGGCAACGAGATCGACAACCAATCGTCGATGCGCTGCGACAACGCATCCAATGAACTCGCACCAAACGTGGCCGACAACCGCCGAGGGCTGCCCAACAGATTTGTGACGACCGGAATCGTCTGCCCACGCACATGATCGAAGAGCACCGCCGGGCCACCTTGATCGCTTCGCAGACGATCTGTGATCGCGGCGATCTCATACACGGCATCCACTTCGGCGGAGACGCGCACGAACTCACGCACGTCGTGCCACTGAGCCAGCCAGTCCGCCAGATGATCGCTCGCCATGTCTCCGCTCGTCATTCAACGGCGTGTTGCCGAAGCGCGGAGTTGTAGAACCGGCACTCTTGCCCGTCAAAGAGCGGCGCGGATTAGTCTTGTTCCATCCGCATCTTCAGCTCGTCGCGCTCCTTGCGGGTGACTTCCAGATCGAACATCAGGTACTTGATGTCGAGCCGCAGTTGCGAAAGAGCCTCTTGGACCAACGCCAGAATCCGACGACGGCGGCGAACCGATTCGACGACTCGGCTGTACGCCGTCTCCAAATCCTTCTGCAGCGGCTCGGGGAGGTCAGCGATCTTTTGAGCGAGATCAACTAACTCGCGAGGCAAGTCGCTCTCTCCGGAGTCAGGAAATCGTGGTGTGGCGGTCATTTTGGGGATGCTCCTGAAGTTGTTCCGGCAGGAAGTCTTCAGATTTTGTGCCGCTAAGTGTGATTCCACAAGCAGAAATCCAAAACTCTTTGATGGGATTGGAGTTGTGAGTTGCGGAACGTCACGAGTCCGAATATGTCAGTCGCAACGATTGGCGCGGAGCTCCTCTTGGTTCGTTTCGCAAACGCTAGTAGAGTCCGCCACTTACAGCAAAAAATCAGGGTGCGACGCGCTTGCCGAGTGTTCAATGCTGTGGCAAGAAAAGCGACACAGGCGCGTTTCACAAAGCCAACAAATTCCAACCGGCGGAAGTCCGGTTGTTCCGGTTGCGTAAAGTCGTAAAGTCCATGGACGGATTGAACACGCAGAAAGCGTTGTTACCGATCGCTGGTCGGCCAAATCGTTGGCTGGCTCACGGGATGGCGTTGTTGCTCAGCTTGGCTTCCGCACTCACCGCGCTGGCGGACGAACACATTGAAGGCTTTGAAGACGATCAGCCTTCCTGGAAGCTCCGACAGGCAGGCAGCACGTTGGAGAAAAGCTCTCAGCAGACTCGACTGACCAACTCGAAGTTGGCCTACCGAGGCAACGGTGCCGAACAGTTTGTGTTGCGGGCCACGAGTGGGCCGACCCAACTTGTGCTCGATCACAAGCTGCCGGTGGCTCAGGCGATCGACGATCTGAAACTCAAGTTGAATGTGCGAGCGACCGGCGGTGCGGTTCGCATCGGACTGCGAGTCGTCTTCCCTCGGCAGAACGATCCGAGAGCTCCCGCTAAGCAACTCAAGACCGTGATGTACGGTGACTCGTACTCCAAAGTCGGAAGCTGGCAAGAGCTGAAGGTCGGCACATCGATCAAGGCGTTGCAGGAGGAGAAGCGTCGGCTGCGTGCCGAGCTGCGGCCCACGACGCTCGACTTGGATCAGGCGGTTGTGGACCGCGTCGTTTTGGAACTGTCGCTCGATTCCGGAAAGACCGAGTTGCTGGTGGACGAACTCCGCTTCGGACCGTTCGTGAAGCCTATCGCTCAAGGGAACATTCCGCTTGTTCAGAATACCGAGGACGTTGCCCGCTGGCCGGTGTCATTTCAGTTAGATCGTTTGTCGGTGAACGGGAAACCGTTTTTCCTCCGCATGCTGCCGTATCACGGTGAGCGTGTGGAGGACTTGCGCGACGCAGGGTTCAATGTCATCTGGATTCCAGAAGCGGGTGACGTGGACTTGCAGCGATCGCTGAAACAGCAAGGACTCTGGGCGATTGCCGCGCCGCCGCAACTGCGAGGCTCGACGGGCAGTCCGCTCAACCACGAGTCCGCCGGGTTGCTGCCGATTCCGCACGAATGGGACAACCTGCTGGCCTGGAATTTGGGAGTCGCCGTCTCTCCGGAGGCGCAGCGCAACGTGTTGCAGTGGGTCTCGCAGGTGAAAAGCGCCGACCGCGAACGGCATCGTCCAATCATGATCGACGTCACTGGCAACGAGCGAATTTACTCGCGAAATACGGAGATGCTGGGAACCAGCCGGCACATGTTCAACTCGACGATGTCGTTCAAGACTTACCGTGAGTCATTGGACCAGCATCGCAAGTTGGCGCGGCCGGGAACGTTTTTATTCACTTGGCTACCCACCGAGCCGATGCCGGACGTCGCGCAGCAGCGGCAAGCAGCCGGGCGGATTCCGATCATCATCGAGCCGGAGCAGATCTTTTTGGGAGCACACAGCGCACTCGCCGCCGGATGTCGTGGGCTGGGCTTTTCGTTGAGCGAACCGCTCGATGCGAAAACTCCGGGAGCCTCCGAACGGCGACTCGCGATTGCGCTGGTCAACCTCGAACTGATGCTGCTGGAAGACTTCCTCGCCACCGGAACGCTGGTCGAGCAACGTCCTTTCGCGATCACGGCGCCGTCAGGCTCGGGCATCAAATCGCATGATGTCGCGTTTCGGAATTCAGCGATTTCACGAGCGGACAAAGAGGCAAGACTCGCGGCGTACAAGTCAGATGTGCTCCGCGAGCGCCGCATCCGCAGCGAGCTGGAGGCGGCCGTGTTCCGCACCGACAAAGCGACGCTGTTGTTGCCGATTTGGTACGAAGACGACGCACAATTTGTGCCTGGCCAACTCGCCGCGCCGGGCGCGACGATCGAAGTCGCCAGCGTCCCCGAAACCGCGTTCGCCTACGAAGTCACTCCCACGCGCGTCGAGTGCCTGGACAGCGAACCGATCCCGGGTGGACGCCGAGTCAAACTGAAAACGTTCGACACCACCGCCGCGATCATCGTCACGTCCGATCACAGCGTGATCGCAGATCTGAAGCGCAAGATGGAAACCATGCAGGCCCAGAGCGCCCGCAATTGGATCGAGCTGGCTAAGGCGAAACTCAACCGCGTGCGGATCGCCGACGACGAGCTGACGAAGCTTGAAGCCGGACAGCCGGATGCTCCGAAGTTGTTGGCGGAGGCGCGACGCATGATTCAAAAGGCGGAGGGCATCTTCCCAGGCGATGCGCTCGAGCGTGCGATCGCGCAGGCTCGTGAAGCTGGCCAGCGCAAGTCGCCGAACTCCGCGGATGTCGTGCAACTTCGCAAGCGGTTCGACGAGGCGGCGCGATACAGCCAAACGGCGTTGCAGTCGTTGCGCATCTTGCAGAAGGCACATTGGGAGACGGCGACCCATCGCTTGAAGTCGCCGGTTGGCAGTCCGCACACGCTTTGTTTTCAGACGCTGCCGGATCATTGGCGATTGATCGCCAAGCTCGGCAAGTCGGCGACGCGGGCCTCCGAGAATCTGCTGACGGAAGGGGACTTCGAAGTGCTCGACTTCCCAGTGTTGTCGCGGTCCGGTTGGCAATCCGTCCCGACGACATTGCCGACAGGAGTCCGTGCTGCCGTCCAAATCCTGACCGCGACAGGACGAGACAGCCGTTGTCTACGACTCGTGGCGGCACCCGACACAAACAACGATCCGCCCAGCATGCTTGATGTGGCACCGATCACGTTGACCGCTCCGCCAATCGCGGTGCGGGCCGGCCAAGTGCTGCACGTCAGCGGTTGGGTCCGTGTCGCCTCAGCGATCACCGGCAGTTTTGATGGCGTGACACTGAGCGACAACCTCACTGGCCGCTCCGGCGCGTGGCGCTGGCAGGAAAAACGCGAATGGCAACGCTTCGAAATGCTGCGAGAAGCCTACCAAGATGGACCGTTCGTTCTGACGATCACTCTGCACGGCCTGGGCGACGTTCAATTCGATGACTTGGAAGTGATCGCGCACGATCCACCAGGAGAGTCGCAGCTCGCCACTCACACGGAATCGGCAACGGAACCCGATTCGAAAGCCGGCCGTTTCGATTTCTGGAAGTACGTGCCGAAGCTCCCGCAACGCACGAAGTGAGATAGCGGAACGTCGAGACGTGGTTGACCGGCTTGCGCGCAGGGCCGTACATTCCGGCCGAACTTTCGATTCCTGTTGTGCCGACTCGGCCTGCCGCGCAGCTCACCATGTCCAACTCTGATTCGCCGCCTCCCGCCTCGCCCCCGCCCTCTGGCTCAAAAACTCCCGATTCCCCGAAGCGGCCAGAGAAATCGCCGTCATCGGGGAACGTGTTTTGGTACTTGATGCTCGGCTTTGTGTTTGCCGCGTTCGCGTACACGTGGTCGACGCGACCCCACACCCCCACGACGATCTCGTTCAGCGAGTTTCTGGAAGGCCTCAAAGGGGACGATCCCAAATACAGCAAGCTCAACGTCCATGAATTGGTGATCGATCGCGGCTACATCACGTTTCAGTCCGAAGCCAACGGCACGGCCGGCGAGCCTCCCAAGTCCGCCAAGCACTGGCAGGTGCCCATCGAGAAACTCTTCGAGGCCGACCAGAGTCGGCTACTGAGTCTGCTGGAATCCAAAGACATTCGGCATAGCTACTCGAAGCCCCTCTCGGCTTGGCCCGAAATTCTCTACATGAGCGTTATTTTCATGCTGATTCTGGTGTTCTTCCTGTTCATGCTGCGACGCCTCGGCGGGCCGGGAGCGGCCATGTCGTTCAGCCGCAGTCGTGGCAAGCTGTTCGCGCAGGAAGATGTCAAAGTCACATTCGCTGACGCCGCCGGCATCGACGAAGCGGTCGAAGAACTCAAAGAAGTCGTCGAGTTCCTGAAGACGCCGCAAAAGTATCAAGCCCTCGGCGGACGCATCCCGCGCGGAGTGTTACTTGTTGGCCCACCTGGCACCGGAAAAACGTTGCTGGCGAAAGCGGTCGCGGGCGAGGCCGGCGTGCCGTTCTTCAGCTTGAGCGGTTCGGACTTCGTGGAGATGTTTGTCGGCGTCGGAGCGGCGCGCGTGCGGGACATGTTCCAGCAGGCGGGCACACGTTCTCCGGCAATCATCTTCATCGACGAACTCGACGCGCTCGGCAAAGTGCGCGGTAGCGGAATGCCCGGCGGACACGACGAACGCGATCAAACGCTCAACGCGCTGCTGGTCGAGATGGACGGTTTCAGTTCCGATCAAAGCGTGATCGTGATGGCCGCGACCAACCGACCCGAAACACTCGATCCCGCCCTGCTCCGCCCCGGCCGCTTCGACCGACATGTGCTGGTCGATCGGCCTGACATCCGTGGCCGCGAGGCGATCCTGAAAGTCCACGCCAAGAAGGTCAAATGCAATGACAGCGTGGACCTGCTGCGACTGGCCAAGCTGACTCCCGGCTTCGTCGGAGCGGACCTCGCGAACCTCGTCAACGAGGCCGCGCTGCTGGCCGCTCGAGGGGACAAAAAGTTCGTCACGATGTACGAGTTCGAAGAGGGCATTGACCGCGTCGTCGCCGGACTCGAAAAGCAAACGCGGATCATTCCGGAAGACGAGAAAATCCGCGTCGCCTATCACGAGTGCGGTCACGCGCTGGTCGCGTGCAGTCTGCCACACACCGACCCGGTCCACAAAATCTCGATCATCCCGCGCGGCCTCGGAGCACTCGGCTACACGATGCAGCGGCCGGAAGGGGACCGCTCGCTAGTCACGCAGACGGAGTTGCATCACCGCATCTGCGTCCTGCTGGGAGGCATCGCCGCCGAGCAGATCATCTTCAAGGAAACCTCGACCGGCGCGCAGAACGATTTGCAACGCGCGACCGACATCGCCCGCCGCATGGTCACCGAATTCGGCATGAGCCAGAAGCTCGGCCGAGTCTATTACAGCGAAGCCCGCCGCTCCCCGTTCCTCGGCGGCGGAACGCCGTCCGACGCCGTCCATAGCGAAGACACCGTCCGCGAAATCGACCTCGAAGTCCGCCGCCTGATCGACGAATCCGCCACGATCGCGCTCGACATCCTCAACGAACGCCGCGAAGTGCTGTTGCACATGACCAAAGAGTTGCTCGACATCGAAGTCATGGACGCCGATCACCTCAAACGCATCCTCGACGAACACAAAACCGGTCCGCAACTCGTACCCGGAACGTTCGCCCAACCGACCAGCGAAGTCGCCAACGAAACCAACTCCTCATTGTTGCGCGACGCCGCCGACGGTCATTGACCTCGCAGCCTGCCCAATCCGCTGTGGAACGCAATCGAATTGAGCTGCCTTTATTCCCCGCCCAATTCAAGGAGTCGCGTGCTTGCGGATGAACTCGATGATCGGCGTCGAGTCTTCCAGACCGTGCGGATGATGGCCGACACCCGGCTTGCGGATCAGTTCGATCTTGCCGCCGAGTTTTTCGTAGCGCTCGGCGATCAGACCGGTGTTCTCGTCCCACGGGACGACGTCGTCGGCGTCGCCGAAGACATGCAGCAGCGGCACTTTCGCGGCGGCCAGTGGCGCGAGATTGTCGACCGGATTCAATTTCCAAGCGAGTGCTTCGGTGTCGTCGGCGAAGTGGAAGCGTTCCAGCACCAGCTTCCAATCGCCCGCGCTCCCTTTGCCTTTGCCCTTTCCGCCTGGCCAACTCTTGAAGTCGCAAACCGGAGCATCTCCGTAAATGCACGCGACCTTGTCCGGGTTCGCGGCTGCCCAGTTGTAGCAGTACAAGCCGCCGCGACTCAGACCGACGAGAGCCGCCTTGCTCGCGAAGCCATATCGTCGAGTCAATTCGCGATACAGCGAGTTCCAATGCGACACCGCCTCCGGACAGCCCAGCAGGTTCGGCACGCTCAAGTAGACGATGTGAAACCCGTGACCCAGCAGCGCGATGTCGGGATCAGGTTTGTGTCCGAAGAACTCGCCGTGCCAGACCCACGGTTTCCCATCGGCAGCCTTCTTCGGGACGACGACACTGGCCGTCTTCCCGGCCATGTCGAATTCGTAGCGGTCGAAGCCATGCCAATCGGACTTCTTGCCAGGGAACGGTTCTGCACTCGGCTTGAGTTCCAAGTTGATGTGGACTGGCTTCGCGAGCTTGGCGATTTGCTGATTCAGCTCGGCGGCTTCGGCGTTTGCTTCGGCGACCGGATTTCCCTTCGACATGCCTGGGCGCAGATGTCCGACGTCATTCAGCCACGCATCTCCCTGCAAGCGTTGCCGACGTTGAATCAGCTTCAGCAACTCGGCCGCTTGCTGAGTCGGCGCGAATGAAGTGAGTTGCGTCAGATGGCTTTGACCGGTTCGCAGTTCGTGAGCTGTGACGAATCCGATCGTTTCCCCTTTCTGAAGCACGTCGTATCGAGGCGACTTCGCGATGGACGAACGCCTGCCGAACGCCGCGAAGTATTCGCGAGCCGATGTCAGCTCCAGTGAATCGGCATCCCACGACGGATCGACCGGCAGCGGCACGAGCATTTCCTCGTCGGTTCCCAAAAACTCGCCAACGACTTCGGCGAGTGGCTGCGTGTGCGGCCAGCCGAACATCGCGTCGATGATCGCTTGCGTCATCAACCAGTGACCGGTCGTGCCGGCGTGAACTCCGTCACCCGCGAGCACGAACTTCGGATTTTGCTTGCGTCGCGCGGCGAGGTGCGCGTTCATCGGGCCGTGAATATCGATCACCGTCCAGCCGTTCGTTCGTTGCGAGATCAGCCACTCGGAATACCGATCGAGCACGCCGTTGTAGCTCGCGCTGCCGCCCCCCTTCAGAGGTTGCGGATCGTAAGTTGGCGGAGTCAGATGAATCACCTTGGCCCCCGCCGTTTCCGCAGCGGCTCGCAGTCGGCGGATGCCGTCTTGGTATTTCGCGAATCGCTCCTCGGCGAACGGCAGATAGATGCCGCAGTTCATTCCGTAGCAGGCGACGATCAAGTCCGGCTTCAGCTTGTCGAGCACTCGCTGCAACCGCTCATGCACATCCGGCCGAGGAAACTTTCCGCCCGCGTGTCCGTCTTCGGACAAGCCCGAACAGGTCTCGCTCGGCAGGCCGAGATTGATGAACTCCGTCGGCCGATTCGGAAATCTCGTGGCGAGGAACGTCTCCAAGTACGCGATGTATTGGCCGGAGTACGTGATGCTGTCACCGAGAAACACGACCCGCTTCGCCTTCAGCAACGCGGCGGCTCCGGGATCGGCGGGCGCGAGTTTGGACAGTTGCGGACGCAGCAGGTCATTCCAAACTTTGTAGCCGGCCGCCGTCATGTGTAGCCGGTCTTTGAGAAACAGTTCTTCGCGCGGCTGACCGTCTTTGCCGAGCATCGGCGGGACAACATCGACGAACGTCAGTCGTGGCCCCCGTTCGCAGAACGCGCGAATCCTCGCGTTCGCCGCACGCTGCGTTTCGATGTGCTTCCAGCGCGACCCGCTGGGCTTGATGGCGATGAACAGGATTTGTGTCTCCGGCAACTTGCCGCGCACCTTCGCGACGAACTGCTCGAAGTGTGACGCGACGGTCTCGGCCGTTTTTCCAGAGCCGATGTCGTTGTCGCCGGCGTAGAAGACGATCGCTCGCGGTTCATGAGCACCGATGATTCGCTCGGCGAAGTGCGTCGAGTCCTCAATCTGCGATCCACCGAAGCCGCGATTGACGACGAACAGTTCTGGAAATGAGCGCTGCACATCCCACATCCGAATGCTCGAACTGCCGACAAACAGGATGTCTCCCTTGGTCGGAGGTCGTTGCTGATCGGCGGTTTCAAACGCGGCGATTGTCTTTTCCCACTTGGCAAACTTAGCATCGTCATCGGCTGCCCAAGCGTTCGGAGCGAGACTCAAGAAAGCCAGCACGACAGCGAACCAGCGGCTTCTCGAAGTGGTTTGCGTCAGGTACAAGGGCGTTGGCATCGCAGATCCTTTCGGCATTGGATAGCGGGGTCACGGGTCGCAGAGGGTAAAGTTTGGACGTGAAAACGATAGCCTCGGCGCGAGCCTGCCGATTCCATCGCCGACGACTGAAGGAGGTTTCCGTGATGATCTCGATAATCGGTGTGGTGTTCCTGGTCATGTTCGTCGTCGTGTTTTTCACGATCATCTCCGGGTTCTGGCGGATGCGCGGGATGGCCAACAAGGTCTTCACGCTGGCCGAGCAGGAGATGGAACGCAAACTGCGAGAAGGGTTGTCGAATCCGACCGTCGGCACCAAAGCGACTTCCGATCCGGGGGTCTGCTCGCATTGCGGCAGCCGACTGACGGCGAACGCTGTGGAGTGTCGGAATTGCGGTGCGAGCTTGCCGTGAACTTGACCGGCGAAATCCGCCGCTCGGCGACGTTCGGAAATTTGTGACGCGCCGCACAATCGCCACAGTTCGGCCAGATTCGCGCCGATGAAATGACTAGCCCGAAGCGCTAGCGAGGGGTGGATGCTGGAAATCCCTCGCTGGCGCGTCGAGTGAGTTTGGTGCCCAGTCTGCGCGAAGGAACGCAACATGCCCGAAGCGGTACGAGTCATCTACATCATTGGAGCCGGCCGCAGTGGCTCGACGTTGCTCGACACGGTGCTGGCCAGTCATCCCGACGTGGTCGGTGTCGGCGAGTTGGTCAATCTGCACAGCGCGGGTTGGACATCGAACGAAGTCTGCGCGTGCGGCAAGCTGGGGGCCGAGTGTGACTTTTGGACTCGCGTCCGCGAAGGCTGGCAACGGCGTGTACCGGAGGCGACTGTCGAGGGCTACGTCGCTCTACAAAAACGCATCGAGTTGTTTTCCGGACTCGGCCTGATGCAGTTGGCTCGGATGCTGCGGCAGCGTTTTTCTCCGACCGCTGACTTTCAGGCGTACCTGCGACAGACCGAAGCGTTGTATCACTCGATCGCCGAGACCAGCGGGAAGTCGATCATTGTCGATTCGTCGAAGCATCCGATTCGAGGCGCGTTGCTCGCGCACCTGCGCGGAATCGACCTGCGGTTGGTGCATCTGGTGCGAGACGCGCGCGCGGTCGTGTGGTCTCGCAAGAAGGCGTTGGAGGCGGACCAGAAATCGGGAGTCCAATTCGCGATCAAGCCGCGTTCGGCGTGGCATTCGGTCGCTTTCTGGGCATTCATGAATGTGCTGGCCGTGATCACCTGCTTGTTTCGGCGGCGGCAATCGCTGCAGATGCGGTACGAAGATTTCGTCGCTGAACCGCAGGCTCAACTAGAACGGCTGGGCCGCATGTGTGGCCTGGATTATTCCGCCACTGCGCATGCGTTGCTGACCGGTCAGTCCCTGAAAGTCGAACATCCCATCGCCGGAAACCGGATGCGGATGAAGGGGAGCGTCACGCTCAAGCCCGACTGGGAATGGCGCGATCGTCTGCCGGTTCGCGACCGCGCGGTCTGCTGGTTGTGTGCGGGCTGGTTGCTGCTGGCATTCGGTTACGGCCGCAACCGAGTTCGGAAACAAATGCCGGCCTCGGCAAGTCCGTCGTGGTTCGCAAGTATCTGGGGGTGTTTTGCTCGCTCGACCGCCAAGAGGTAGCCCAGACCCTTGTGGCCTGGGTGATCTCTTGAAGCAAGCTGTGCCACCCGCTACTGCGAGAGAAGAATCGACCGACCCACAAGGGGCCGGGCTACGTTTCGGAGTCATCCAGTTCCAATTCAGGCAAGGCTCCCCAGCATTCTTCGGATGTCCGAGCGACGATGCGCTTCACGGACAGCCCGTGTCCCAGCAGGATCAGGCTGGAGACCAACGCGACGACTCCGCTGGTGGTCGGTTCAATCTCAAATACTTCGCCGGCTCGGATGTCGTCGGTCATGGTGGCCAGTGATGTAACGCCGCGAGATGGGTCCGGAAAACGCACCGGTGCATCTGAACTTGCGGCCGAAACAAACGCGACCCTACGATCCGCGCGGCTTGGAATTGATCGGCCTCCGGAATCGGTCAAGGCAGACAGATTCTGCTCAGGGAGTTTCAAAGGAATGAGTGCGGATTGGCGGGAATCTCGTGGTCGGCGGTTTGATCCGGCTCACGATCGGTTGGGACGCGGGCCGTCGTTCCCGACAACTCCCGTGCGAGGCCGTGACTCGGAGAAATCGCTCGCGCCACTCGACGCGACGCTGGCGGCACAATCTCCAGAACGAGCACGCTTGCACGACGCGATCGGTCGCGCGCGGGACTATCTCTTCTCGATCCAGCACGACGACGGATTCTGGTGCGGCGAACTGGAAGGGGACACGATCCTCGAAAGCGAATACATCCTGCTGCTGACGCATCTCGGTCGCGGGCAGTCAGAGCAGTCGCTGCGCTGCGCGAATTACATCCGGCAGCAACAGCTTCACGACGGAGCGTGGGCAATCTATCCGGACGGGCCGTTAGAAATCAGCGCATCGGTGAAGGCGTACTTTGCGTTGAAGATCGTCGGCGACTCGGCCGACGCCGAGCACATGGTCCGCGCGCGAAACGCGATCCTCGCGGCGGGAGGGGCCGAGCGGGTCAACAGCTTCACGCGGTTTTACCTGGCGCTGCTCGGCGTGATTTCCTACGAGCAATGTCCGGCGGTGCCTCCGGAAGTCGTGCTGTTGCCGAAGTGGATGCCGTTCAATCTCTCCGAAATGTCGGCGTGGTCGCGGACGATCATCGTGCCACTGAGCCTGATGTGGGCGTTCCGACCGGTCACGGCGTTGCCGGCCGAGCAAGGGATTCGCGAGTTGTTCGTTTGTTCGCCCGAAGAACTGCCGGCGTCGATGCCGAAATGCGAACAGCTCGATGAACTGACCAGCAAGACGTTGATCGATTGGGAAGCGTTCTTTCGTCGTGTCGACGCGGCTCTCAAACTGATCGACCGCTGGCGCATCCGGCCGCTCCGAAAACGAGCGATCGCGAAGGCGACGAAGTGGATGCTCGACCGCTTCGCCGACAGCGACGGACTCGGAGCGATCTTCCCGCCGATCGTGTGGAGCATCGTCGCGCTCCGCTGCCTCGGTTATTCGGATGACTCGCCAGAGGTGCGGTCGCAATTGCTCGAACTGGAGCGGCTGACGATTTCCGAAGACGACGCCGATCGCTTGCAGCCGTGCAAGTCGCCGGTGTGGGACACGGCGATTGCAACGATCGCTCTGCGCGATGCCGACGTGCCGCCGGAACATCCGGCGTTGCAGCAATCCGTTCGCTGGTTGCTCTCTCAAGAGATTCGGCAACGAGGCGACTGGGCCGAGCGTGACTCGAAGACTGAACCCACCGGCTGGGCGTTCGAGTTTCGCAACGCGTTCTATCCGGACGTCGATGACACCGGCATGGTCTGTATCGCGCTCAGCCGTTGCCTGCCGGAACTGAATTGGTCGGCCGATTTTTTGCTGGACGAATGGAGTTGGCATCCGGCAGACCAGGACGTCGCCGCCGTCGTTGCCGGCAAGGCCGAGGACGCGGGAGACGCAGTGGCTCAGGTCCAGTCGATGGGGCCGATCCTCAGCGCGGTGCATCGCGGTGCACGCTGGATTCTGGCGATGCAATCCAGCGACGGCGGCTGGGGTGCCTTCGACAAAGACAACACACGCGAGTTGTTCACGCGTGTCCCGTTCGCCGATCACAACGCGATGATTGATCCCAGCACCGCCGACCTGACCGCGCGGATGATTGAAATGTTCGCCGGCCTGGGGGTGTCGATCGAACATCCGGCCATCAAAAAAGGTTTGCAGTTCGTCTTGTCCAAGCAGGAGCACGATCACTGCTGGTACGGCCGCTGGGGAGTCAACTACCTCTACGGCACCTGGCAAGTGATCGTCGGCCTCACGCAGATCGGCATCCCGACCACCGACCCGCGCATCCGCCGCGCAGTCGAGTGGCTCAAAGCCAAACAACAGCGCAACGGCGGCTGGGGCGAAACGATTCGCAGCTACGACGAGCCGGCTTTGCGCGGACAGGGCGAGACGACTGCTTCGCAATCCGCCTGGGCGCTGCTCGGCCTGATCGCGGCGGGCGAAGGACGCTCGGACGAAGCGCGGCGCGGAATCGAATATCTCGTCCGCACTCAACTGCCCGATGGCACTTGGCACGAAGCTCAGTGGACCGGCACGGGCTTTCCGAAGGTCTTCTATTTGAAGTACCACCTCTACCGGATCTATTTTCCGCTGATGGCGCTGGGCCGGTTCGCGAAGTAACCCTGGGGCTACTTCGCGGTCTGGCCTTTGAACAGCTTGCGGTCGATGCGGGCCAGGAACGGCGTCCAGCTGGAGCCAGTGTTGGGGTCGTCGGCGATGGTGCGTGCGAACTCGTGGACCTTGGCGTCGAGATTGTCGAGGTGATGCAGCGCGATCGCTTCAGGAGTCATCGGCAGGCGGACGGCTCCGTGCTCATAGGAGCCGTGATGGCTGGCGATCATGTGCTTGAGTCGCAGCGCGATTTCCGTTGGGAACGATTCGTTGGTCAGCCGCTCAACATCGGCGATTTTCTCCGTGAGCATCTCGATGCCGATGATCAGATGGCCGAGCAACTGACCCTCGTCGGTGTAGACGAACGCGTTGTCGAGGCTCATCTCGCGGACTTTGCCGAGGTCGTGCAGGAAGATGCCGGCCAGCAGCACGTCGAAGTTGACGGCCGGGTACAGGTCGCGAATTCGCTTGGCGGTCTCCAGCATGTTGACGATGTGCTCGACCAATCCGCCGCGATAGGCATGATGCGTTTTGACTCCGGCGGCGGCCTTGGCGAGATCGTCCATCAGCTCGTCGTCGATCAGGAAGCATTCCATGAGCGCTCGCAACTGCGGGTGCGCGATCGACAACAGCAAGTCGCGCAGCTTGCGGA
The DNA here is from genome assembly GCA_945861865.1 of Candidatus Kuenenia stuttgartensis. Lineage (GTDB taxonomy): Bacteria > Planctomycetota > Planctomycetia > Planctomycetales > Planctomycetaceae > SXKJ01. The sequence goes on from CAMAWN010000018.1 coordinate 24,823, forward strand.
GCAACGCTTCGACGTCGGCGTTCGGACGCTGCTCGAAGTCTTCCGGGTTGAGAATGTTGGCCGGGACGGTCCTGATCTGAGTCAGGATCATCTGTAGGTTGCCCTGATGGAGTTGCACTCGGCCGCAGACTTTGACAAAGTCGCCGGCGTTGACGTTGGCCAGCGATTCCTCGACGACGTTCCACATCAGGCCGGACATGGCTCCCGTGCGGTCGCGCAACGAAGCGAGCAAAAAAAGATTCGCTTGCCGGTTGGCTCGGAGCTGCTTGTCCGCCAGCAAGTAGACTTCTTCGACGGAATCGCCGTCCTTTAACTCTTTCAAAAACTGCCGAGCCATGTGCGAGGGCTTTCTAAGGCCGCTCAACGGTTTGCGAGCAGCCAAGCGGGATATTAGGGGCGAGCCGAAAACGAAAAAAGGCCGGCGAAGTTATCGCCGGCCTTCGTGATTCGCGACCGATGCTGGCAGCATCCGCCACGGTGCTATTTTGTCGCGCAGCTTGGGCCGGGTTGTCCCGCTACGCAAGTCGGGCAAGTTGGTTGCGGACAGACGGGCGTGCAGACCGTGTACGGCACTTGGCGGCAGACGACTCGCGATACGCAGTAACTCTGCTTGATCGGCACTTGGCGTGGCACGCAACGAGTCCGCGTCTCCATGCGGGTGTACGGCACTTGTTTGCAGACGGTGTACGGCACTTGGCGCGTGCGCGTTTCGGTGACCGTCGTACAGGTCGTATACGGCACCTTCTTCGTGTAGCATTTCTCCGTCCACGAGCAGGTGACGTACGGCACTTTGCGCGTGCGGCATTCCTGTCGGGTCGAGCAAACTGTGTACGGCACTTTGCGAGTGCGCGTCTCAGTCGTCATCGTGCAGGTCGTGTACGGCACGCGGCAGGTGCGCGTCTCTTGAGTCATCGAGCAAGTCGTGTAGGGGACTTTGCGAGTGCAGGTCTTCGGCACCGTGCGGCAGACTTGGTAGGGGACTCGGCAGGTGCGCGTCTCTGGAATCCATTTGGTGCAGCAGACAGCCTGTTTGACGACTTTCGGGCACCAGACCTTGCGGCAGCAGACAGTCGGCGGGCATTGAACTTGAACCGTGCGGCAGCAGCCGGGCTTGTAGGTGCAGCAACCGGTGCAGGAGTCCTGGCTCCACGTTCCGGGGTCTTGCACGCACTTATTGATGATCGGGCCAGGGACGCACTCGCTGACAGTCTTCCATTCGCCGGAGCAGACATCGACGTACTTGGTCTCGGTGCAGGGCCGGCAGACGGTGTAGCAAACGTCTTTGTAGCACGTCTCCGAAACCACTTCGCAAGTCGTGTAGCACTCATCGCGCCAGCAGGTTTGCGTGACCGGTTTGCAGACGGTGTAGCAGACATCGCGGTAGCACGTTTGATAGCACGGCTTGCTGACGTTGTAGCACTCGTCGCGCCAGCACATTTGCGTGCAGGGAACGCAGACGGTGTAGCTCTCGTCGCGGTAGCACGTTTGATAGCACGGGACGCGCGTCGTGCAGGTCTCGTCGCGCCAGCAGGTTTGCGTCACCGGGCGGCAGACGGTGTAGCACTCGTCGCGATAGCAGGTCTCGTAGCAGGTCTTGGTGCAGTAGACGGGAACTTGCTCACACTGTTGATCGTAGACCGTCTGGTAGCAGATTTTTTCGCAGCGGTCCCACGCGACTTCCTGGACCGTCTTGTAGCAGGTCGTGCATTGCTGCTGAGCTTGGCAAAGATCGGCGCATGGAACGCAGGTGGAAGTCGGGCAGCAGTTGTAGCTGGCCGCTCCGCAATATCCGGCTTGAGCGACTTGCGTCCCCGCCAACAGCAGGAACAACACGCTCGCCATGACGTACGTCTGGCGTTTCATCGCACGCACTCCTCTGACCGTGTCTGGTTGCTCGATCGTGATAGCGGTTGGTCCTCTTGGCAGACGTCCGCGAAAACTTGAGCCGAACTCAAGCATTTTGCGATGACGACACGACGCGGCCGTGAAGCCGAATCGCCGAGATCCCTTCGTCAAAGCGAACTCCGTCCCTGAAGTTGGTCCCTCCGGACCAATGCCCGACACCGTGGACTCATGGGAGTCCCTCTCACTCATCGTCATCGTCCATCGGCATTCGTCGGCGGGAGACTGTGCTCAAAGCCGACCGGTGTTCGCGGATCGCTGCCGAAAAATCGGCGCAGTTTCGCTGACCGTTACAACTCATCCGGTCGTTGCGTGCGAGCGGCAAGTTTTGCCGTAGACCGGACCAAGGCGTCCGAGCTACGGATTCATTTCGGCTCATCGACGACCGACTCGATCGCCAAGCGGCTGAGCAGTACATCCGGCCGTTCTTCAATCACGAGCAGACTGCGATGCTTCGGCTTGATGAAGCCTTCCTGCACCGCGTGATCGACCAGTCGCACGAGCGGGTCGTAGTAGCCGCCGACGTTCAGCAATCCGGTGAGCTTGTGATGCAGCTTCAACTGTGACCAAGTCACGACCTCGAAGAACTCCTCGAAGGTTCCGAACCCGCCCGGCATCGCGATGAACGCATCGGACAACTCGGCCATCAGCGCTTTGCGAGCGTGCATCGAATTGACCACTCGCATGTCGGCCACGCCGGGGTGCAGCAACTCCTCGGTCGCCAGCGATTCGGGGATGACACCGATCACCTCGCCGCCATCGGCCAGCACGGCGTCGGCGATCACTCCCATCAATCCGATGCTGCCGCCGCCATAAACCAGACCGATCCCCTCGCGAACGAGCAGTCGTCCCAAATCGACGGCTGCCGCCCGGTATCGGTCATCCGTACCGACCTTCGATCCGCAGAACACACAGCAGCGTCGCAAGCTCATGGCCTTTCCTTATTATCTCAGACTCGACGAGGTCACGGAGTTTGAAAACTTGCGAGCCACACTGCAAACTGCCGTCGCCTTTTTGGAATTGTCGAACTTCCTCCGCTTGCTCAAGGAACTCTCGCCATGCCCCGCCGACTCAACCGCCGCCAGTTTCTGGGAACCTCCGCCGCCGCGACCGCGTGGTGGGTCGGAATGTCCGATCGCAGTTTCGCTCAATCCAAGTCGCCCAACGAGAAACTGAACCTCGCAATCGTTGGCGTCGCCGGCAAAGGGGGGGACAACGTCAACAACCTTGTCAGCGAAAATATGGTCGCGCTGTGCGACGTCGATCGAAACAATCTCGGCAAATCGAGCGAGCGGTTCCCGAACGCGACAAAGTTCGAGGACTACCGCGAAATGTTCGACAAGATGTCCGGGAAGATCGACGCGGTCGTCGTTTCAACCGCCGATCACACGCATGCTTCGCCGAGCGCGCTGGCGATGACGCTGGGCAAGCATGTCTACTGCGAGAAGCCGCTCGCTCACACGGTTCGCGAAGCTCGCGTGCTGGCCGGACTGGCTAAGAAGCACAAGGTCGCGACGCAGATGGGGACGCAGATTCACGCCGGCGACAACTACCGCCGAGTCGTCGAGGTCATTCAAAGCGGAGCGATCGGCCCGGTGCGCGAGGTCTTCAACTGGTGCAACAAAGGTTGGTCCGACGGCCGCTTCGGAACTCCGAAGCCGGCACCAGCGCATCTGAATTGGGACATGTGGCTCGGTCCCGCCAAGCACCGCGAGTTTTGCGACAACATTCATCCGGCGAACTGGCGACGCTTCTGGGAATACGGCTCCGGTACGTTCGGCGATATGGCGTGTCACGTCATGGACCTGCCGTTCTGGGCGCTCAATCTGCGATATCCGACCTCGGCCGCGTGTGAAGGGCCGGAGTTGCATCCCGATGGTGCACCCGCTTGGACGAAGTGCGACTTCGACTTCCCCGCTCGCGGAGACATGCCGACGTTGAAGTTTCATTGGTCTGATGGCGGCGTGCATCACGATCTTGTCAAGAACACGAAAGACCCCAGCGGTAAGTCGCTCAGCGAATGGGGACTTGGCGTGTTGTTCGTCGGAGACAAAGGGATGCTCGCCGCCGATTATGGTCGGTATGTGTTGCTGCCTCAGGACAAATTTGTGAACTTCAAAGCGCCGGAGAAGACGATCCCCGCGTCCATCGGCCACTGGCGCGAGTGGGTCCAAGCCTGCAAGACCGGCTCGCCGACAACTTGCAACTTCGATTACTCCGGTGCATTGACGGAGACAGTGCTGCTCGGCATTGTCGCGTTCCGTGCCGGAGAAAAGCTCGATTGGGACGCCGCCGCGCTGAAGGCTCGCAACTCGTCAAAGGCGGATGCGTTCGTGACCAAAGATTATCGCAAAGGCTTTGAAGTCGCAGGACTGTAGGACGGGCGCTCTTGCCCGTCCTACTCACTTCATCAACGAAAGACCGAACCATGCTCAACATCTCGAAAACGGGTGCTTTGGATTTCTTGTCGCTGGGTGCTCTCGTGCATCGGCTCGACACCGGCATCATCCCGTTCCGCAAGGCGACGAAATGCGACATCCACGTCAGTGGCGGCGAGTTCAACGTCGCGGCGAATCTGTCCGACTGCTTCAAGCTGAACACCGGCATTGCCAGCGCGATGGTTGACTATCCGGTCGGCGACCTGATTGCCGAACGCGTGCGGGCGATGGGCGTGAAGCCATTTTACAAGCACTTCAAGCATGACGGTGTGACTGGCCCGAACATGGCCACGGTTTACAGCGATCAAGGCTTGGGAGTGCGTGCTCCGGTCGTGTTCTACAACCGCTGCAACGAGGCGGCTTCGCTGCTCAAGAAAGGGGACTTCGATTGGAAGTCGATCATGGCCGGTGGCGTGCGCTGGTTTCACTGCGGCGGCATCTTCGCTGCGCTGTCGTCCACGACTCCCGACCTGATCATCGAGGCGATGCAAGCCGCGAAGGCGGCCGGAGCGGTGGTCTCGTTCGATCTCAATTTCCGCGCGAAGCTCTGGCAAATCTCTGGCGGCTTGGAGACGGCTCAGGCCACGCTGCGCAAGATCTGCGAGAACGTCGATGTCGTCGTCGGCAACGAAGAGGATTTGCAGAAGGGACTCGGCCTGAAGGGGCAAGACGTCGAGACGAAGGGAAAGCTCGACCCTGCCGCGTTCTTCGGCATGATGGACGACGTCGTCAAGCAACTGCCGAACGTCAAGGTCGTCGCTACCACACTCCGCGAAGTCCACACGACCAACAAGCACGACTGGAGTGCGGTTTGCTGGATCGAAGGCAAGACCTATCAAGCTCCGACGTGTGAACTCGGCGTCCACGACCGCGTCGGCGGCGGCGACGGCTACGCGGCCGGCTTCATCTATGGCCTGCTGACCGGCCGCCCGCCGGAAGAAGCGATCCGGCTCGGCTGGGCTCACGGTGCGTTGCTCACGACCTTCCCTGGCGACACCACGATGGCAACGGTCGATCAAGTCGAAGCGTTTGCCAAAGGCGGCTCGGCGCGGATTCAACGCTAACGATCGGGGGTCTACATGGGCTTCATCAACATCTCCGAGTTTCAGCCGATCGAACCGGTGCCCGGTTGCCGGATGCGGACTCCGTTCGGCAAGAACTTGATGCTGTCGTATCTCGAAATGGACGACGGAGCCGAGGTGCCGTTGCATTCGCATCCGCACGAGCAAGGAGGCATGTTGATTCGCGGCACGCTGGAGTTGACGATCGGCGACGAGACTCGGCTGTGCCAACCCGGTTCGATGTTTCTGATTCCGTCGAACGTCAAGCATCGCGCGGTCGCCGTTGGCGGGCCGTGCGTCGTGCTGGACGTCTTCAGCCCGGTGCGTGAAGACTATGCCGAGTTGACCAACCGCTATATCCCGTCGATCGAACCGCCGTCGAATTCGTAGGGTGTGAGGTGACCCATGCGTCGCGCCGAAACATTGCTGAGATTCCTCGTCGTTGTCCTGCTGACGGCTGGTGAGACGAGCCACGCCGATGACGTACTGGCTCCAAGATTGCCCCGCGACAAACTGCTGGTCTATCGCGGCCCCAACAACGAACAATTTCCGGTCAAGACTTCGACCGACTGGTTCAAACGCCGCGCGGAAATTCTTCAAGGCGTGCAAGTCGTGATGGGCAAACTGCCCGGCAAGGAGAAACGCTGTCCGCTCGACGTGAAGATCGAAGAGCAAGTCGATTGCGGTAGCTACGTCAGGCGACTCGTGACGTATTCCTCGGAACCGGGTTCACGCGTGCCGGCGTATCTCTGCATTCCAAAATCCATTCTGGATGACAGCGGCAAGAAAGCTCCGGGTGTGTTGTGTCTGCACGGGACGGACAACGTCGTCGGTCACGGAGTGGTCGTCGGGTTGGGAGGCCGGCCGAATCGGCAATACGCCAACGAACTCGCAGAGCGTGGCTATGTCACGCTCGCTCCGAACTATCCGTTGCTGGCGAAGTATCAGCCGGATGTGAATGCGCTTGGCTGGCAGAGCGGGACGCTCAAGGCCGTGTGGGACAACATGCGCGGGCTCGATCTGCTCGAATCGTTGCCGTCTGTGAAAGCGGGAGCCTTCGGCACGATTGGGCATTCGCTGGGCGGACACAATTCGGTTTACACGGCGTTCTTTGACAATCGTATTCAAGCAGTCGTGTCGAGCTGCGGCCTCGATTCGTATCTCGACTATTACGATGGCAATGAGAAGAACTGGTTTCCCGAAAAGGGTTGGTGTCAGACGCGGTACATGCTCAAGCTGGCCGAGTACCGTGGTCGCTTGCAGGAGATCCCGTTCGACTTCCACGAACTGGTCGGCGCGTTGGCTCCGCGTCATGTCTTGATCATTGCGCCGCTGAAGGACTCGAACTTCCGAGCCGCCAGCGTGGATCGTGTCGCGACCGCGGCTCGCGAAGTTTTCAAACTGCATGGCCACGAAGACCGACTGCGCGTCGAGCATCCCGATTGCGATCACGACTTCCCAACCGAGATGCGACAGCAGGCTTACGAGCTGTTCGATCGAGTCTTGAAATAGTGTCTGTCGAGACGTCGTGGCGAACCCGTCCTGATGGCTCTTCGCTCATGCCTTTGAAGGCCGCCGCTGGCCAAATCGTGCGTAGAGCGGCGGCAACAAGAAGACGTTGAGGAGCGTGGATGTCACGAGGCCGCCGACGATCACGACGGCAAGGGGGTGTTCGATTTCTTGGCCGGGTTTGATGCCGCCAAGAAGAATCGGGACGAGGGCGAGGCCCGTGGCGAGGGCGGTCATCAGGATTGGGGAGAGACGCTCTTCGGCTCCGCGGAGGACGAGGTCGCGGCTGAACGGGACGCCTTCGACTTCTTCGAGATGGCGGTAGTGGCTGACGAGCATGATGCCGTTGCGAGCTGCGATCCCAAGTACTGTGACGAAGCCAACCAGCGAACCGAGGCTCAGCACGCCGCCAGTTAGCAGGACGCCGGCCACGCCGCCGATCAGTGCGAACGGCAGCGTCAGCGTGACGAGTGCGGTCAGTTGCCACGATTGGAAATCGACGTACAAGATCAGCACGATGCCGATGACGGCGAGGACCGATAGCGCGAACAATCGCTGAGTCGATTCTTGCCGAGCGGCGTATTCGCCCAGGAATTCCGGGTGATATTCGTTGTCGAACGAGAGCTGCTTCACGCGTTCTTCGATCTGCCTCGCGACGGAGCCGAGGTCGCGGCCTTGCACGTTGCAGGTGATGTCCAGCCGCCGCGACGCCCCTTCGCGTTTGATTTCGTTCGGCGTCGGGACGATCTGCACGTCGGCGACGTCACCCAGCCGCAACTGCATTCCGGCGGGCGTGTCGATGACAAGCTGTTGCAGTGCGGCGAGATCGTGCCGCGATTCAGGAGTGCTCCAGACGACGACGTCGAATTTCTTTTGGCCTTCAAAGACTTCGCCGACCTTCGCCCCTTTCAACAGAGCGGTCGTCGCACGGCGGACGTAGCCGGCAGTCAGGCCGAAGCGTTCGGCCGCTTCGGAGCGCAACCGCACTTCAATCTGCGGGACGAGCACTTGCGGTTCGACCTTGAGGTTCACGATGCCCGGCACGTCTTCGATCGCCTTTTGAACTTCCTTCCCCTTCGCTCGCAGCACGCTGAGTTCTGGACCGTAGATGCGGACGACGACGCTGGCCCCCGCGCCGGTCAGCACTTCTTTGATCCGCTCTTTGAGGTACGTCTGCACGTCGCGGTACAAGCCGGGGTAGCCATCGACGGCAGTTTGAATTTTTCCCAACGTCGCGTCGTAATCGACGTTCGGGTCGATGCTGATCCACAGCTCGGTGAAGTACGGGCCATAGACTTCGTCGGCAACCTCCGCCCGGCCGATGTGCGATCCGAAGTTCAGCACGCCGTCGATGCTCCGCAGCTCGCGGCTGGCTCGCGCGGTGATGCGGTGCATCGCCTCAATCGACGTGCTGGGCCGATTGTAAAAGTGCATCAGGAAATCGGTCTCGCGGAAGTTCGGCAGGAATTCTTGGCCCAGCCGAGTGTACGCCGCTCCGGCCAGCGTGAAGGCGGTGAACAGCACCCCCATCGACAGCAGCGGTCGATCGACCAAACGCGGCAGGACCACGCGATACATCGCTCGCAATAGGCGGCTCAGCGGAGCTTCGTGCTGCTCGCCGGTGCGGCGCGACAGCAGCATCAGCGACAGCGCGGGAGTCACGATCAACGCCACGCCCAGCGACGCCAGAATCGCCAGGATGTACGACATCGCCAGCGGCCGAAAGAACGATCCGGCCAAACCGCCCAAAAAGAAGATCGGCAGAAACACCAGCGTCACGATCAAGCTGGCGTACACGACGCTGCTGCGGACTTCGAGCGACGCATCGAGCACCACTTGAAACGCCGGCAGCGGCGTCGGCAACTGCCGATTGAGCCGCAACCGCCGCACGATGTTTTCGACGTCGATGATCGCGTCATCGACGACCTCGCCCAGTGCGATGACCAGACCGGCGAGGACCATCGTGTTGATCGATGCGCCCCACCACGTCAGTACCAGCACCGCCGAGACCAGCGACAACGGGATCGCCGTCAGGCTGATGATCGCCGTCCGCCAATCGAACAGGAACGCAATCAAGATGACCGTGACGAGTCCGCAGCCAATCAGCAGTGAGTGCGACAAGTTGTCGAGCGCCCGTTCGATAAACGTGGCCGGACGAAAGATGCGCGGGTCAATCTCGACATCCTTCAGGCCGGGCTTGAGCGCTTCGAGCGCGGCCTCGACTTGCCGAGTCACTTCCAGCGTGTTGCTCTGTGGCTGCTTCTCGACGATCAGCAGCAAGCCCGGCTGATCGTTGATGACCGCATCGCCAATCGGCGGCGGCGAACCGATCACGACGTCCGCCACGTCCCCCAATCGGACCGGTGCCCCCGCTCGGAAATCGACGATTGTCCGCGCGAGGTCATCCGGTTCGACGATCGGCGACAGATGCCGCACGGCCAATCGCTGATTCGGCGTATCGACAAACCCGCCCGTGTCGAGCACCGTCGCATCCCCCGCCGCCCGAAGCACGGCGTCCAACGTCACGCCGTTCGCCCGCAACCGTTCGGGATCGACGAGCACTTGGAATTGCCGATCGCGCTGCCCCCAGATCGCGACATTCGCCACGCCGGGAATCGACATCAGCCGCGGCCGGATCGTCCACAACGCCAGCACCGTCATGTCGCGCTGCGACAGTTTTTGATCCTTCGACCACATGCCGATCTTCAGCAACCGGCTCATTGACGAGAGCGGCTGCAACATCACCGGCGATCGAGCGACCGTCGGCAACCGAGTCGCCTCGACCGTCAACCGCTCCTGCACCAACTGCCGCGCTTCGATGAGGTCAGTCCCCGGACTGAAGATCAACACGATCGACGACAAACCGAGCACCGACTTCGACCGAATCGTCTTCACCCCCGCAGTTCCGTTGAGCGCATTCTCCAACGGCATCGAGACGAGGCTCTCAACCTCCTGAGTCGAAAGCCCCGGTGCTTCGGTCTGAATCTCGACATACGGCGGCGCGAACTCCGGAAAGACATCCATCGGAGCATGACGCAACGACCGAAAGCCCACGATGAGCAACAACACACTCGCCGCCAACACGACAACACGCAGACGCAGCGCCGTCGAAACAAGCCAACTCAGCACGGCAAGACTCCGTCTGCGAGTTGGTGTTGCGGTGGGAAGGCGATTGAAAATTGAGAATTGGAAAGTGAAAAGTGAGAATTGGGTGGGAACAGAAATGCGGCACGTTCCCGCCATGTCTCCTGCATTTCAATTTCCAATTTCCAATTTCCAATTTCCAATTTCCAATCCCCGTCCTACTTGCTGAATCCGATCTCGTTCCCGAACAACTCCGACGCTCCCGCCGAGACGATGTTCGTTCCGGCGGCCGGTCCGCTGGCCAAGACTGCGACATCTTCACGGGCGAATCGGATGACAACGCGTCGGCGTGCGAACGTGTGATCGGCCGTCTTTTCGTAGACCCACGTTCCGCCGTGAATGTCGTGAATCACCGCTGACCACGGCAGAGTCAAACTCTCGGCATCGCCTTTCAGCGGGACGCTCACGCCGACTCGTTGACCCGGAGCCAACGCCTCATCGGCATTCGAGAGTTCGTAATACCGGTCGATCGTCCCTGCCTGAGCGTTCGCGGACGGCGGTGCTTCGACCGGCCGTGCTCGATGCGACTTCGCCCCGGTGCGCGATGTCAGCGGGACGATGTCCGCCTCTTCGTTCGGAGCCAAGTCCGCTTGATCGCCGACATAAACGGGGACTCGCACCCACACGCGAGACAAGTCCACGATCTCAAACAGCGCCGCTCCGGTCGGCACGACTTGCCCCGGTTGAGCGGTCAGCGTTCGCAACATCCCGTCGGTCGGAGCCTCAATCGACAGCGGTGCTCCCGTGCCTCGTTCAAATTCGCCGAGCGCTTTGACGAGCAACTCGAACCGCGCTTCGGCCGCTTCGAGCGTCTTCAACGCGAACTCGTGCTGAGCTTCCGTTTCATCGACGTTCCGCTGACTGCCGACTTCATCCTTCAGCAGCTTCTTCGCTCGTTGCCACGCGATGCGAGTCCCTTCGACCTGCGTGCGAGCGTTCTTGATTTGCCCTTCGGCATCGACTCGCGACGCGGCGAGCATTGTCCGGGCTTCCGGAGTCAGCAGCGGCGAGAGGGACAAGATCGGCTGCCCCTTGCGAACTCGCGAGCCGGGTCGCGGCAAGCCCATCGGAGTGACTCGCAACTCGCCCCCCAACGGAGCCGCGACGAGCACTGTCTGCCCAAACGGCACCATGACCTCGCCGCCATACGTCCGCGATTGCCGAATGCTCCGCCGCTCAACGACCGCTGTCTCAATGCCCAGTCGCCGCTCCGCCTCCGGAGCCAGCTTGACCGTGTTGATCTCGTCTTCTTTCAACAGCTTCGTGACCGTCGCCAGAGGAGCGGGCTTCTCCGACTTCGCGGCCGCCGGCTGCGAGTTCGCGACCCACCACGCCGCGACACAAACGCCGCCGCAAAACATTGTCCCGATCACTCCCGTGATCAGCCCGCTTCGGTAACTCATCGCGTTGCGTCCTCGGCCACTTTGATGTCGGGAAACAGTTGATGTCGGGAAACAGTAGTCGCACGGTACGGCACTGCGAAGTGTGACAATCCGAACGTAGCTACGCTCGCCAAGAGCGAGGGAAATCGACGATCGCGCCACAGTTGCCCACATTCTGGCGAACGTGGCTACGGAGCCGGCGGCAGTTCGTCGCGCGGCGATGTCGCGACCGGTGCTGCGATGTGCCGGCCGACGCTGCGTTCCAGTTCCGCCCAGGCTCGTCGGAGTTCCGCGTGGAGTTGTTCTTGCCGGAGTTCCGTGTCGATCAACTGCCGAGACGTTTGCAGGACAACGATGTAGCCGACGTCGCCGTCGCGATACGCCGCCGAAGCGCGCTGAATCGCGGCAGCCACTTCCGGGCGAGTCTCACCGTCAAGCACTTCCAACTCGGCTCGCGCCTGAGCGTATCGCAAATGAGCCTGCCGAACTTCGAGGACAATTTGATTGTGCAGCGTCTGCTGTTGTCGACAGAGTTTTTCGTGCTCGGCTTCGGCGCGTGCGATCGCTCCCTGATTCTGGTTGAAGATCGGCAACGTCATGCGAACTCCGCCGCCGAACTCGTGGCCGGTTCGCGTGCCGTTCGTGGCGTCGGCGATGCCGAGGAAACGGAACCAGCCCAGCTCCGCCAAGCGAACTCGTTCGTCCGCCGCTTCGACCGCTTGCACGACCGCCAGCAAATCGGGCCGAGACGACACCGCTTCTGCCGTCAACGTGTCGGCATCGAGATCGACTCGCAGCGGTGGCGCGGGATCGGTCGGGATCAGCGGCGTTCGATCGTCGGACAAGCCCAATTGATTTCGCAATCGTTCCTCGGCCAGCGCGACATCTTGCCGAACTCGCAGCACGTCTTGCTTGGCCTGCAACGATTCAATCTTCGCGGTCGCCACTTCTTGAGGACTCGCATCGCCGTTCTGCAGCCGACCGTCGGCAAACTTCGTGATCCGCTGACGCAACTCCTCGGCTTGCTCGGCGACTCGCAGTCGCCCGCGAGCCAACTGCAAATCGGCATACGCTTGCCGAGTGTCTCGAATCAAATCCAGCCCCGCTTGCGTCAGCCGATCGCACACGCGGTACGACTCACTTTCCGACGCCGCGATCCGAATCGGCCGCAGCCACAACGCTTCGATCGGGAAATCCACCGCATATCGAAACGGCTTATCCGGCGCACTGAAGACGTAAAACAACTCCGGGTTCGGCAACAGACCGGCCTGCACCAAGTCCCCGTGAGCGATCTTCCAATCGACCAACTGCTCCTGAAACGCCGCATTGTTCCACAGCGCGATCAGTACCGCCTCTTCCTGGGTCAGACCGTCTTGCAGAGCCCCCCCGTTCGGAAGGATGACTTGCCCGCAGGCCATCTCGCTCAGCAACACCTGCCCGGTGCGACCCGACAACTTGCCTGACACGCAGTCACGATCGCACACCGCCGGAACCGACTGGCAACCCGCCGCAAGCAACAACACCGCGCAGAGACAGCGCCGCCAACCAGCCCTGCCTCGACGGACCAAGTTTTTCAAAGCCCCCGAAGTCATCCCGTCATCCGTGCGGTCATTCGCGAGAGTCATCCGCGATTCACGGTCCTCACGGATGATCCCATCGTGCCCCGGCGAACCTCGGTCGCAATCAAACGGGCAAAATTCTGCTCAAGTGAGCTGCGACTGCGGCGCGGCCTCAGCGTCTTCGCCAAACTCCCGAAGCGATCGGCGAATTGTGCCGACCGCGTGGTTAAGGAGGCTCGTCGGCCGTTGCTTTCCGAATCGACCGGCCGGAATTAGAACAGCCGTCGTTCGATCACGTTTCTCAATCTCCAAGGGGGCCGCTCATGCCGTTGTCTCGCCGCCAATTCCTGACCACCGCCGCCGCGATCGTTGCGGCTCCGGCCGTCGTCACCGCCAGCAAGACTGACAAACCGTTGATCGTCGGCGAAGGGGAACATCGCTTCGAGGTCCAGCACGAGTGGCCGCAACTCCCGGAGAAATACACCTGGCAAACGACACACAACGTGGCCGTCGACAAGTCGGGAAACCTCTACGTCATCCACGAAGGACGCGCCGATCTGAAGGATCATCCGTCGATCTTTGTGTTCGACTCCGAAGGGAAATTTATTCGCGCGTTCGGTGCTCAGTTTCAGGGAGGCGGTCATGGGATCGAGATTCGCCAAGAGGGAAGCGAAGAGTTTCTCTATGTCTGCGCGTATCAGCACCTCAAGACGTTCGCCAAGATGGATTTGAAAGGGGGGATCATTTGGCAGCAGTACGCTCCGATGGAGTCGGGGGTTTACGCGCCGGGTGAGAACACTCGGCCGGAGGACCGTCCGGAACGGGACAAGGTGTGGGGGCCGAATCGGTTCCTGCCGACGAACTTCGCGTTCCTCGATGACGGCGGTTTTCTGTTGATCGACGGCTACGGAGCCTCTTACGTCCATCGCTACAACAAAGACGCCAAGTGGGTCAGTTGCTTCGGCGGAGTCGGTGATACCGAAGGCAAGTTTCGGACTCCACATGGCGTGTGGATCGATAAGCGCGAGGGACGTACGCCATCAATCGTCATCTGCGATCGTGCTCATCACACACTGCAGTACTTCACGCTGGACGGCAAGTATCTCGAAACGATCAAAGGCTTCGGCTTGCCCGCCAACGCCGAAACATGGAAGAACTTGCTGTGCATCCCCGAATTGCACGCTCGTGTCACGCTGCTCAACGAGAAGAACGAAGTGGTTGCGCGGCTCGGTGAGGATGTGGCTCGCGTCACCGCCAAGGACGGAGGTCAAATTCGCGGCGACAAATCGAAATGGATCGACGGCAAGTTTGTGCATCCGCATGACGCCTGCTTCGCGGCGGACGGTAGCATCTTCGTAGCCGAGTGGGTGGGGACCGGCCGCATCTCGAAGCTGAAAAGATTGGCTTGACGATCATTCGCGTTCCGCATCGAGTTTTGGATGAGGAGCTCGGAGTTGGTTGCTGATTTGTTGGAAACTTTGGATCGTCTGGCGGAGGCGGTGTTCTCGTACCCCCGGACGTTCTCGGAATCTTGAGGCAATGAAAGGCCCATTATGAAGTACCTTGTTGAATTCATCGGCACGTTTTTTCTCGTGACTACCATTGGCTGCACCGTGATCAACGGCGGCGACGGAGTCATTCCGCCGCTGGCGATCGGCTCAGTGCTGATGGTCATGATTTACGCGGGCGGGCATGTTTCGGGAGCCCACTACAACCCGGCAGTCACGCTGGCGGTATTTCTGCGAGGCAAGTGTCCCGCCAAAGACGTGCCGGGCTACATGACCTCGCAAGTCGCGGGTGCGATCGTGGCAGCGGGGCTGGTGCTGTTCCTCAAGGACAGTCCGACGGTCGAAGCCGGCAAGCCGGATGTGATCCGGGCGCTGGTCGCAGAGTTCCTCTTCACGTTCGCGTTGTGTTACGTCGTGTTGAACGTGGCGACGTCGAAGAAGACGGCGGGCAATTCCAACTACGGCTTGGCGATTGGATTCACGGTTCTGGCGGGAGCCTTCGCGGTTGGCCCGATTTCTGGCGGAGCGTTCAATCCGGCCGTCGCGGTGGGGATTACTGTGCTGGGCCTGTCATCCCCCGCGAACATTTGGATTTTTCTGGTGGCCAATTTTGGGGCAGCCGCTGTCGCCGCCAACTTGTTCAAGCTCATCAATCCGGATGACAAGTAAGCCATGCAGAACGTCGAAGTCGCGCGAATCTTTGAAGACCTCGCCGACCTGTTGGAACTCGACGGCGCGAACCCGTTCCGTGTGCGCGCGTACCGCAATGCCGTTCGCACGGTCGAAGCGTTGTCGGCCGACGTGGCGGCAATGGTCGCCCGCGACCCGGCTGAGTTGCTGCAACTCGAGGGGATCGGCAAAGACCTCGCCGACAAGATTTCCGTCATCGTTCGCACTGGCCAGTTGCCGCAGTTGGAGGAGTTGAAAGCGAAGATCCCGCCCGGTGTCGTGCAGATGCTGCGCATTCCAGGACTCGGCCCGAAGAAGGTGGCCGCGCTCTTCAAAGAGCTGGGCCTCGAAACGCTCGATACTCTGAAGCAAGCGGCTGAGCAGGGTCGCATCGCGGAGCTGAAAGGATTCGGTAAGAAGACCGAGCAGTCGATTCTGGAAGGGATCACGCTCGTGGCCGAAGCGGGGCAGCGCGTCTTTCTGTCCGACGCGAAGGTCGAGGCGGACGCGATCGTCGCCGACCTGCAGCAACTCAGCAGCATCACGCGGGCGACGGTCGCGGGAAGTTGCCGGCGTCGGAAGGAGACGGTCGGCGATCTCGACGTGCTGGTGACGTCGTCCGATCACAACGCCGCGATGGACCGGCTGGTGGAAAATCCGCTGGTGGTGAAGGTGCTGGCTCGCGGCGACACCAAGCAGCGCGTGCGGCTGCGTTCGGGACTGGAACTCGATCTGCGCGTCGTCCCCGACGAATCGTTCGGAGCCGCTTCGCAGTACTTCACCGGCTCAAAAGAGCACAACATCGTGATCCGCCGCCGCGCTCAGGAACGCGGGTTAAAGCTCAACGAGTACGGTCTGTTTCGCGGCGACGAATCGGTCGCGAGTCGCACCGAAGAAGAGGTCTATGCCGCCGTCGGCCTGCCGTGGATTCCACCGGAACTGCGCGAGAATCGCGGCGAGATCGAACTCGCAGAAACGGGCAGGCTGCCGAAACTGATCGAACTGACCGACATTCGCGGCGACCTGCACATGCACACGACGGCGACCGACGGCATGAACTCGATTCGCGAGATGGCCGAAGCCGCGAAGGCTCGCGGGCTGCAATACATCGCGATCACCGATCACTCGAAGCGCGTCACGATGGCCAATGGGCTCGACGCCGAACGGCTGCGAGCACACTGGAAAGCGATCGACAAAGTGCGCGGCGAAGTCAGCGGCATCGAAATCCTCAAAGGGATCGAGTGCGACATTCTCGAAGACGCGACGATGGACTTGCCGGACGACGTGCTGGCCGAAGCCGATTGGGTGCTGGCCGTGTTGCACTACGGCTTGAAACAACCGCGTGAGCAAATCGACAAGCGGTTGCTCAACGCGATCCGCAATCCGCACGTCGATGCGATCGGTCACCTGACCGGCCGCCTGGTCAATCAGCGACCGGGAGCCGACCTGACGTTTGAAGACGTCCTCAAAGCCGCCGCCGATCACGGCACTTGGCTGGAGATCAACGCGCATCCCAGCCGGCTCGATCTGGACGACCTCCACGCCGCCGCCGCGAAAGACCGCGGCATCCCGATCGTCATCAACACCGACGCTCACAACACCGCCGGCTTCGACGTGCTGCAGTACGGCATCTTCCAAGCCCGCCGCGCGGGCCTGGAGGCGCTGGATGTCGCGAACACGCGGACGCTGGCGGAATTTCAAAAGCTACTGAGCTGACGCAATCGGCCGAAAGCTGTTCGCCGAAACCCGGCAGTCGTGCTACCGTTTTCGCCTTCGATCATCTGGGAGACCCTCTCATGAACCCGCGTTACCACATCGCCGACACCAGCCAGATCATCACGCCGGCACTGGTCGTATTTCGAGAACTGTTGGAAAACAATCTGCGGCGGATGATCGAGATCGCCAAGCGGCCCGAACGGCTGCGGCCGCATTGCAAGACGCATAAGACTCGCGAGATCGCTCGCATGGAATTGGAACTCGGCATCGTCAAGCACAAGTGCGCGACGTTCGCCGAAGCCGAGATGCTGGCCAGCGTCGGCATCAAAGACATCTTTCTCGCATACAACCTCGTCGGCCCGAACGTGCGGCGCGCGGTCGAGTTCGTGAAGCTGTTTCCCGATGTGACGCTGTCGGTCACGGCTGATCATCCGCGCGGCATCGCTTCGCTGGGCGAAGCGCTGGACACGGCCGGACGCCGAGTCGATGTGTTGCTCGACATCGACGTCGGCCAGCATCGCACCGGAGTGCCGGTCGGTTCGCACGCGGCTGAGCTGTATCGGCAGATCACCGCAACTCGCGGACTGAAGCCGGGAGGCTTTCATGTCTACGACGGACACCAACATCAACTTTCGCGAGACGATCGCCGAGTCGCCGTGCTGGCGGAATTCGACAAGGTGCGAGCGTTTCGCGACAACTTGGTCGCGTCGGGACAATTGGTTCCGCGCATGGTCTGCGGCGGAACCGCGTCGTTTCCGATCTACGCCGAGATCGACGACCCGACAATTGAACTCAGCCCCGGCACCTGCGTGCTGAACGATGTTGGGTACTCCGAGCACTTCCCTGATTTGGATTTCCCACCTGCCGCCGTGCTGCTGACACGAGTCGTCAGTCGCCCGGCCGCAGATCGAATCACGCTGGACCTGGGCTACAAAGCGGTCGCCTCCGATCCTCCCGCCGGTCAGCGCGTGATGTTCCCTGATCTGCCAGACGCCAAGCAGGTTCTGCAAAACGAAGAGCACCTCGTTTTGCAGACGTCTCGCGCCAATGAGTTTCAACCGGGCGACGAACTGCTGGCGATCCCGCGCCACGTCTGCCCGACGTGTGCGTTACATCGAGCGATCTTCGTCATCGCGGAAGGTGAACTCGTCGAGCAATGGGAAGTCGCCTCGCGCGATCGTTGGCTGACGATCTGAATGACTAGCCCGACGCGCCCGCGAGGGGGCACTCCGATGGCTCCATCGCGGATGACGGGCAGTGAACCTCGATCGAATTTATCGCGACACCGCGAAGGAAGAGACTGGCGATGGCCTTGCTGGCACGAGACTTCTACGAACGAGATCCTGTGGAAGTGGCTCGCGAGTTGATCGGGAAGTATCTGGTCCGGCGCACGTCACAGGGTCTGTGTTCCGGAGCCATCGTGAAAACCGAAGCTTATCTCCAGACTCCCTCGTGCTAGGTAGAAACTCCGCCGCCATGTCGTGGCGAACGAAAAACGCAACATCAAAACGGACGTCTCGGATTGGTTAGGGTGCCAGGTCCGTCGCGACGACGCACACCTCTTGGCGATTAAACGCCAGTTGTCGAGCACGCACGCGGCGATAGCCCCACGATCGAATGCGCTTGTGAAACAATGGCAGTTCGGCAGCCAAGGCCAGATCGGTCAGTTTGAGCGTCAACAACAAACCTTCGATGCGCACGTTCGGTTGAGTCACGATTGCCTCGACCGTGTCGAGCGTGTATTTCGGAGCGACGTTGGCATCCATCGCCAGCCAGCGAAAAGTTTGAAAGTCGTTTCGTTCGACTTTCTTCGCTCGCGATCGGAGATGCGTGAAGTTCGGATTCGCCAGCAAGAGCGGGTTCATCTCGGCGGGGTCGATGCCGGTCACGATGCAGCCGCGATCCAACAACGCTTGGCACGAGCCGCCCGGAGAACTGCCGACCTCGACAAACCGATCGCCTGCTTGAATGGGTAACTCGGACCACCGCAATGCTTCCTCGATCTTGAGGTACGCTCGCGAGATCATGTTCTCCGGCGAGTCCACGTCCGGGACACCTCCCGGCCAGCGAGTCTCGACGGTGTTGGCTCGATGCCAACCAAACCACCATTCGTTCGGTTCGACGATGACGCAATCCAGAACTCGGTCGTCCACCTGCGCGTCTTCATTCAGCGGCAGTGACCACGGTGTTCCCACGTTCGGCTGCTGCTCCAGGATCAGCTCGCCAATACCCTCGGCCAGCGGAGTGATCCCCGGTTCGAAATCGGAGTCCCCCGGCACAAACCGATCGCGCTGCCAGACATGCAGATGCCGGAACTGCGACAACACCTCCGCCGGATACCGCTCGGCGAACGGCTTCCAGAATTCGCGAGCCAACTGTTGCCCATCAGTCCCGACCGCTTTTCCTAGCGAGAACCCCCAGGTCCGAGCGAACGCGCAGTTCAACTCAAACTTGCGATCGCGAGCGATCTCATCGGGAATTCGAAATGTGACAAACCCCGGCCGCGAAAACGAAAACCGAAAGCTCGAATGCTTTCGGGCGACCTCGTTTTTTACCGTTGCTTCGGAACCAACCTGGCAGACAACGAACAGAAAATGAGACGACATCGAAGCGAATACTCTCCGCGTGAAATCCACAAACCCTTAACGACAAGACCCAAGGGCGAAGGTTGAGCAGTGTATCGCCGAGAAGCCGGTGGAGAATGCACGACGCGGCGGCAGGAAGTTGTCAGGCACCGATGATCCCGGCGGTCTCACGCTGTTCCGCAAGATCGCAACTCTCGGTGAGGTGCATCGCACGCCGCTCCGCTCCGCATTGTGTGACGACGGACCTCACCGCGATCGCTTGTCGCACGGTTATCGAGCACGGCCACCATTACGCCACCAGCGAAGTTCGTTGGCTCCCCGTTCGGCGCAGGCGACGATGTCGAGGCGGCCGTCTTTGTCGAGATCGGCGAGGATCACGGTCACGGCGTTTGACCAGTTCTGCTTGATCGAGTGCTGCTTCCAGCCGGTCTTCGGATCGCCAGTGTTCTCGAACCACACGAGCCGTCCCGATGAACTCCAGCCGGTCGCGACGACGTCTTGATCGCCGTCACCGTCGAGGTCTCCGGCCACCGCCTCAAAACCATGATTCAAGCCGCCGGCGATCAGATGTTTTTTCCATTCGGTGCCGAGGCCCGGCTTCCCGACATTCTCGTACCACGCGACTTGATGCGAATCGAGTGAGTTGGCCGCGAGTCCAAACGCCATCAGCACGTCGAGATCGCCATCCCCGTCGATGTCGGTCGGGTGTCCGTGCATCGGCCCGATCGTCTTGTCGTCAATGATTGTCTTCGTCCACGCTTCGGTTGCGGGCTTGCCGGAGTTTGCAAACCAGACGATTTGATTTGTCGTCCGCGCCGTGCCGAGCAAATCCGGCTTGCCGTCGCGATTGATGTCGGCGACAGCGATCGTGCGAGTCTCGCCAAACTTCTCCGCGATTTCGTGCCGTACCCATTTGTCGCCGTTGCCGGGACTGCCGACGTTCTCGAACCAATCGAACCGTTGACCATTCCAGCTCGACGAAGCCACGTCGAGATCGCCGTCGGCGTCGAGGTCTGCCAGCGCGACGTCATACGAACCGGGGACTTCCCTCGGCTGAGCGACGCGGTGCCGCTTCCACGGCTGGGCAATCGCCTCCTTGCCGGGATTCTCAAACCAGCGGATGTCCGACAGAAGATTATCCACGATCACGATGTCCGGCCGACCGTCGCGGTTGATGTCGCCAATCGCGTGCCTCTCCATGCGAATCGGCTGATCGCTCAGCCCCGCGTACTTTTGAACGAACGAGTGCTGGAATCCGCCCTTGCCGTCGTTCAGCAGCAGATACAGATTGCTGTTCGGCTCGGCATCGGAGCTGGTCAGATCGAGATCGCCGTCGCCATCGAGATCGTGCGCCGCGCAGGCATACGAGTAGGTGTAATTGCCGAGCAACCGTTGTTCGATCAACTTGAGCGGCCCGGCTTCAATCGTCTTCTGCGGTTCGACGACGGCGGACGGCTCGCCGCGCGGATCGAGCAGCGTCGTGATGACCTGGGCGTAAACTCGGTGCCCGAAGTCGTTCGGATGATTCACGCCGTTACCGGTTTGATCCCAGTCTTTCTTGAGTTCGAGGAAGCCCTCCCAGATCGTCGTCAGGTCCGCGAGCGCGACTCCTGGCTCGACGAGTTCCTTCAAAGCGTCACGGTACTGTGGAAAGACTTCGTGCTTGAGTCGCACCCAATCACGGTTGCCGAGCATCGAAGCGATGAGAATGAACTCGCACTCCGGCAACTTCTCGCGAATCGCCGCGATCGTCTGTTTCGTGGTCTCTTGGTACGACTGCGGCGAACGTCCTGCGGAATCGTTCATCCCGAACGCGAGGATCACGAGATGCGGCTTGGCCTCTACCACTTGTGCGATCTGCGTCAGTCCCCAACCGGTGTCTTTGCCGCCGACCGAGAGATTCTTCATCTCGACGGGATTGCGGAACCGCTCGGCCAGTTGCCGCCGCACCAATTCGGGATACGCCGGCTGATACGGAGCCGCGTCGTACTCGGCCGACGCATTCGCTCCGGCCGAGATGCTGTCGCCGAGCGTCACAATCGTCAACGGTTGCCGACTGACCAACTTGGCCACCGATCGCGGCAGCATCTTCGGATCGAACTTTGGGACCGGCGACTTCCACAAATCCGGCGCGTGCCGGTACGAGATGCAGGTCTGCATCTCGGCATATTCGAGCCGGCCGCCGAAAAAGATTTCACCGTTGCCGTCTCGATGCGTCAGCTCGTACTTCTGAGTCTTCGCCGGCCGCCGTAACTCTGGCGTGGTTCGCGACGGAATCCGTGAACCGGCTGGCAACACGATCTCGCGCGAGTCCGGCTTCCAAACAAAATCCTTGCCGTTCTCAAAGGTCACGTCGCCGACGGAATTGCGAACCGCCAGCACTTCGCGAATCGGGAACAGCACCGAGGCCCGCGATTCACCGGTCTTCTCGTCTTTGATGAACAGCACCGACTCGCCTTCGCTGGTCTCGCCTTGCCAGAAGGGCCACAGGAGTTCGGCCGAGTATTTCCACGTCGGCTTGGGAGACTCCTGAGCGAGGGCCACTGCCAACAGTCCGAGCGTGAGAAGACAAACAACGTGAGTTCTGGTCTGCAACATGGGTGCTCCAACGTGGGGCTGTTTTTGCAATGCGTTCTGAGAAGACCCGCAAAGGAATGTAGACGAGTCACTCCGTGACTCGAAGTTTCCAGCCACGGAGTGTCTGGTCTACTTTAGCCGAACAATTCTGTCAGCGGCTGGCTACCTTCCATGACAGGCATCGGGCGGCCGAGAGCATCGTGGACGCGAGTGTCGGGCGAGATGCCCAGAGCGTGAAAGATTGTCGCGCCGAGGTTCTGCGGGTTGACTGGCTTGTCCTGCGGATACGCGGCGTCCTTGTCCGAGCGACCGTAAATCGCGCCGCCGCGAATGCCCGCTCCGGCCAGCACGGCCGGGAAGCAGTAGCCCCAGTGATCGCGACCCCAATTCGCGTTGCCGCGCGGCGTGCGGCCAATCTCGCCCAGGCACACGACCAGCGTTTCGTCGAGCAAGCCGCGTTGCTGCATGTCTTCCAGCAAGGCGGACAAACTTTGATCGAGACCCGGCAGCAAGTGCTTGCCGACGTCGTCCGAGTTGCGGTGGCTGTCCCAACTGTAGCCGTCCGGCGCATCCCACAAGGCGGTGACGAATCGCGCACCCGCCTCGATCATGCGGCGGCCCATCAGTATCGACTGGCCGAACAAGTGACGGCCATAGCGGTCGCGCAACTGTGGTGATTCTCGGCGGATGTCGAACGCGGCACGCATTTTTTCCGAGGTGACGAGGTCCATCGCTCGTTCGCGCAGCCGACCGAAGTCACGCACGCCGCGCGATTGATCGAGTTCTCGTCGCGCGGTGTCGAACTGCGTCAGCAAGCTCTCGCGCTGAGATAACCGATCGAGTGTCATGTCGGCGTGCGACTCGACCCCTTCGACGCGGAAGGTCAGCTCGTCGTCGGTGCAGTCGCGGAAGTACGGGTTGTCTTTCGCGTCTCGCTTGGCAACCTTCGTCGCCAGCGGGTTGTAGCTCAGGCCGAGCCAACCGGCGTACTGCCCCGATCGGTCGTAGCCTTGGATGTGTCCCAACCGATTCGGCAGGTAAACAAAACTCGGAAAGTCGCGGCGCTGATCGGCCGGTCGTTGCGAGTCAGCTCGCTGATCGAGGTACTCGACGACCGAACCGAACGCCGGCCAATCCTTCTCGGTCGCGTTGACACGGGCCGGACCCCGTTCGGCGGGAGGCATTTCGTGGCCGGTCTGAATGATGTGACAGGCGTTGTGGTCGTTCTGTCCGTGAGTCATCGTGCGAATTACCGCGAACTTGTCCGACATCGCCGCCAGCTTCGGCAGATGATCGCTGATGAGCAGTCCCGGCGAACGGGACGCGATCGGCTGATATGGCCCACGAATTTCCTTCGGAGCCTCCGGCTTCATGTCGAATGTTTCGAGCTGACTTGGCCCACCGAACAGAAACACGAACATCACCGACTTGGCTCGCGGAGCCACAACCGCCCCGGCTTCTTCGGCCGCGAGCAACTTCGGCAAACTGGTTCCCAGCAGCCCCGTTCCCGCCGCGCGAATCACATCGCGGCGAGTCAGGCCATTGCAAACTCGTTGGCCCATGCCTTGGATCGTGAGCATCGGAAAGTCCTCGCTTCCGTAGGTCAGGCATTCAAGCCTGACTCGAATTGGCAATGCACGTCATTCACCAAACCACGTCCACCGTTGATCGGGTCAGCCTAGAAAGGCTGACCTACTCCGTCAAAACCAGTTTGCGTTGCCGGTCGAATTCCTGACGAACTTGATCGGCGGACAAGGCTCGTTGTTCCAAGCGGATTTCGTCCAATTGGCCGTGAAAGGGCTGGGATTTAGTCGCGACGTAGTGGCCGAACTCCAGCGGGTAGCCAGCGGCGGCTCCAATCGCGCCATCGTTGCGTGAGCTTTCGGCGGAGAGTTTGCCGTCGAGGTAGATCCGTTTGTGTTTCGCCGGCGTGTCGAACACGACAGCCACGAATGACCAAGTCTTCGGAGGCAGCGGTTGCTTTGCGGCGAGCGTGTCCCAGGCTTTGTCTTCGGCCGTGCGGGTCTCGAATCTCGGAATCGAATCGGTGCCGAGGTAGATGTTCCAGCCATGCTTCGACACCAAATAGCCATTGCCGGTGATCGACTCCGGGCGGACCCACAGCGAGATCGTCAGCGGGCCGGTCAG
Source organism: Candidatus Kuenenia stuttgartensis (assembly GCA_945861865.1). GTDB lineage: Bacteria > Planctomycetota > Planctomycetia > Planctomycetales > Planctomycetaceae > SXKJ01. Next base: position 49,021 of record CAMAWN010000018.1, read on the forward strand.
CCGCAGGTCCGTCGCGTTGCCAGCCGATGCGGACGAAGTCTTGCCGTCGAAGGCCAACGCTCCGGATTTTTTGTTCGGGTGTGCGACAAGCTTGGCATCGGCGAGTTCCAGCGGATGCCGCCCCGCGCGGTCGCGGACCGTGCGCGCGTCGGACGTCTCGTCATCGAATGAGTAGTGCAACACGAGATCATTCGGCGCGGCGGTCGGTGCAGTGGACTTCGCGGCGGGTTTGTCGGTGACGGCCAACTCGGTGGGAACTGGAGTTCGATAGACGTCGAATCCGCCGTCGCGCATCGACACGAACGCGATCGATTTGCCGTCTGGAGACCACGCCGCGTGATCGTCGGTCGCCGAGTGCCGCGTGAGGTTCCGCTCGTCCGAGCCATCCGCGCGCATCAGCCAGATGTCGTAGTTGCCACTTCGGTTCGA